>NZ_CP046640.1:3621194-3926493 GCF_017751145.1 Iocasia fonsfrigidae | reverse complement strand
AAAAAAACCCCCTGAAATATATATAATTATATAGTAAAAAAGAATAATTTTAAATAGTTATTAACAATTTTGTGGATAAGTATTTGTTTTATCCACAGGAATAAGGTAATTAAATTAGCCCTAAATAAATTAATATGGCTTAATTAATTTAATAAAATGTGGATAAATGATAAAATTATCCACAGACAACCACCTTTTTGGAATTGTTATCAACAAAATGTGGATAAAAACACTTGTTTTGTGGATAACTTATAGTTAAAAAGGGAATAATTACAGTATTAAAGAGTGGTGATAAAACTAACAATCTGTGGATAATATAAATTATTAAGTTGTTAATCAAATAAAAAGGTATATATGTATGTTTGAAAATCATCTGAATAATTAACAGCATGTTAATAATATAATAACAGATATCTATTTGATTATCAACAGTTTTAAATTATATTAGATCCCCTGTGAATATAAATGATCCTTGACTCAATTTGTTAAATAACATATAATAAACTGTGTAATTATAGCTATAATAATACATTAATGTTAGGTTTTCTGGTAAAATAGTTATAAATATAATCTGTTGGGGGGTTTTTCTTATTTGTGGAGAGTTTGAAAAAAAATAAAGATTTTAGCAGGGTTTATTCCAGGGGAAAATCTTTTGTAACATATAATCTTGTCTTATATTATTATCCCAATAGATTAGATTATAATAGAATTGGTTATTCTATTAGTAAAAAAATTGGTAATGCTGTTGTTAGGAATAAACTAAGGAGAAGATTAAAGGAAATTACTAGATTAAATTCCAGTGTTAAAAAGGGTTATGATCTTATTTTTATTGCCCGTAAACCGGTTATTAATTTACAATATTCAGGGTTAGAAAGAGATGTTATTAAACTATATAAAAAAGCTGGTATATGGGATAAGCCTTAAAAAAGAAGGAGATAATGATAATGATAATGAAAAAAATTTTAATTATGTTAATAAATATTTATCAAAGGATAATATCTCCTTTACTGCCTAAAAGCTGCCGTTTTTATCCAACATGTTCTGCATATTCTAAAGAGGCGATATTAAAATATGGTGTTTTCAGGGGTTGTTTATTAAGTATCAAGCGGATAGTCAGGTGTCATCCCTTTAATAAAGGTGGATATGACCCTGTAGAATAGGAGGAATTAAAATGGGTTGGTTAACAGATATAATGAGTGAGGCTTTACTTTTTATAAATGGATTGGTTAATAATTATGGTTTATCGATTATTATTTTTACAGTAATAATAAGATTATTAATGTATCCCTTACAGGCTAAACAAACGAAATCAATGAAACAGATGCAGGATTTACAACCTAAGATGAAGGAGATACAGGAAAAATATAAGGATGATAAACAAAAACAACAGGAAGAATTAGCTAAATTATACAAAGAAAATAATGCAAACCCAATGGCAGGTTGTTTACCAATGATAGTAACTATGATCATAATCTTCCCTTTATACAGATCAATTTATGGTCTGGATATGGATAATACAACATTTTTATGGATACAAAACCTGGCTCAACCTGATATAGCACTGGTTATTTTAAATGGTTTAGCCATGTTTGGTTCAACATACCTGACACAGCAATTTACAGCCAGTTCATCTCAGAATACTACGATGATGTATATTATGCCGCTTTTTATAATCTTTGTTGGTTTTAAGTTGCCAGCGGGTGTTTTAATCTACTGGTTTACTCAAACTGTACTTCTCTCACTACAACAATATATTATTTATAATAGTCCTGATGAGAAGGAGGTAGTGAAAGAATAATGAAGGTTATTAGGCAGGAAGGTAAAACTATCGATGAGGCCTTAAACCTTGCTTTGGATAAATTACAGATAAGTAAAAATGAAGCTGAGGTTAAAGTATTAGATGAAGGTTCTAAAGGGATCTTTGGTATTATAGGCAGTAAAAATGCTGTAGTAGAAGTAAAGCCTAAAGTAAATCCCATTAAAGTCGGTAAAGAATTTTTAGATGAGATTTTTAAAAAAATGCCTTTTGAAGCTGAAATATCTGTATTAAAAGATAAAACAAATGATGAGCAGGTATTATATAATATAAGTAGTAAAGACCTGGGTATTATTATAGGACATAGGGGTGAAACCCTTGATGCGATACAATATTTGACTTCTTTAATTGTTAATAAATCAATAGAATCCTATTACCGTGTTTTAATAGACGCTGATGGTTACCGTGATAGAAGGAAGGGTACCCTGGAGAGACTAGCCAATAAATTAGCCCGTAAGGCATTATCAACAGGTCGTAAGGTAATGCTTGAACCCATGCCTCCTCATGAACGGAGGATTATTCATATGACTTTACGGGGGGATGAGCGGGTTAATACCTATAGTGAGGGCAAAGAACCCTACCGGCGGGTAATGATAGTTGCTGAGGAAAAAACAGCTAATAAGAAGGATAATAATTAAAATTACTGTTAACAATAAGCCCAGTAGGATATCCTGCTGGGTTTTACTTTGTTTAAGTGAGGTGTTAAAATGACATTATTGAATACAGAGACGATTGCTGCTATTTCTACACCTTTTGGGTCGGCAGGTATTGGTAAGATTAGAATGAGTGGTCCAGAAGCTATTACAATAGCGGCATCTCTATTTAAATCAGTAAAAAAAGAAAAGGACTTAAGAGAGGCAGCAAGTTATACTGCACATTACGGATATATTGTTGATTCTAAATCAGGTAAAGAGGCTGATGAGGTTATTTGTATTATTATGAAAGGGCCCCATTCATTTACAGGAGAAGATGTTGTAGAGTTAGATTGTCATGGTGGTATGGTTCCTTTACAGAGGGTTTTGGATATCCTTTTACAAAATGGTGCCAGATTAGCAGAACCGGGGGAGTTTTCCAAAAGGGCTTTTTTAAATGGACGGATAGATCTTGCTCAGGCCGAAGGGATAATGGAAGTAATTAATTCTAAAACAGAGAAAGGACTGGATGTAGCTTTAAACCAGTTGGGGGGTAAATTATCATCACAGGTGGGATTATTGAAAGATAAAGTAATAGAACTTATGGCTTATCTGGAAGCAGCTATAGATTTCCCCGAAGATGAGGTTGAAGGGTTTAAATCAAAAGAACTGGGAGATAAATTGTATTCTATCAGGGATGGAATAAAGAAACTACTGGAAACCAGTAGACAGGGAAAGATATATCGTGAAGGAATAAAAACAGTTATTGTTGGTAAACCAAATGTAGGCAAATCTAGTTTATTAAATACCTTGCTTGAAGAAAAAAGGGCTATTGTTACCGATGTTCCGGGGACTACCAGGGATATTATTGAAGAATTTATTAATATCAAGGGGATTCCTCTAAAGATAATTGATACAGCTGGTATCAGGAAGACAGAGGATCTTGTAGAGAAGATTGGGGTTAAGAAAGCAGAAGAAACCCTTAAAAAAGCAGATTTAATTTTAATGATGATTGATATTAGTCAAGGATTAACAGAGGTTGATTTAATGATTTATCAGTTAATTAAGGAAAAACCATTAATAGTTATTGTCAATAAAACTGATCTCCCAGCCAAAGTTAATTTTTCTAAACTACGGAAGGAATTTACTGGTCACCCCCTACTTGAGATTTCTATAAAAGAAGATCAAGGACTTAATGAATTAAAAGAGGCTATTATAGATGAAGTGCTTGATGAAGAATTAAAGAGTGATGAAGAAGTATTTATAACTAGAACAAGACATAAAAATGCCCTTGAACATTCACTCCAGGCTATTAAGCGGGTAATAAAGACCTATCAGAAAAAACTACCTTATGATTTTTTTACAATAGATTTAAGGGATTGTTTAATGGGATTGAGTGATATTACGGGTGAAACCCTGGCAGATGATATAATTGATAGGATATTTAAGGACTTTTGTCTAGGCAAGTAATTTACTAAGTAAATTGGAGGGTTGTTATATGAGTAAAGAAATTTATCGATATCCCCTGAAATATGATGTAATAGTAATTGGGGCTGGTCATGCAGGTTGTGAGGCTTCACTGGCTCCGGCTAGAATGGGTTTTAAAGTCCTTACTTTAACAGTTAATCTGGATCATGTTGCCTTTATGCCTTGTAATCCCTCATTAGGTGGTCCCGGGAAATCACATATTGTCAGGGAAATAGATGCCCTGGGGGGAGAAATGGCCAAAAATATGGATGAAACTATGATTCAGATCAGGATGTTAAATACCAGAAAAGGGCCAGCTGTTCATGGCTTACGTGGTCAGGCTGACAAGAAAGAATACCATTTAAGGATGAAAAGAATCATGGAACGTCAGGATAATCTGGATTTAAAACAGGGTATAGTTGAACAGATTGTTGTAGAAAATGGTGAGATAAAAGGGGTAATAACCAAAACAGGTATCTTCTATTCAGGAAAAAAGATTATTATTACTACAGGTACTTTTCTTAAAGGAAGGGTTATTATCGGTGAAGCAACTTTTAATGCTGGTCCTAATCAGCAGTATCCTGCTAATAAATTATCAAATTCCCTTAAGAAGGAGGGCCTGGAATTAAGGAGATTTAAGACCGGTACACCTCCCAGAATTAATAAAAATACCCTTGATTTTTCTAAAATGCAGGAACAGAAGGGTGAGGAAGGGTTGAGATTTTCTTTTGATAGTAATCATAAGATTAAGGAACAGGTTTCTTGCTGGTTAACCTATACTACAACAGAAACCCATCGTATTATAAAAAAAAACAAGCATAGAGCGCCCCTTTTTAGTGGTGCAATAGAAGGGGTAGGTCCTCGTTACTGTCCTTCTATTGAGGATAAAGTAATACGTTTTCCAGATAAGGAGAGGCATCAGCTCTTTTTAGAGCCAGAAGGACTCTCTACAGATGAATATTATGTCGCTGGTTTATCAACCAGTCTGCCATTGGAGGTACAGCTGGAGATAATTAGCACTATACCAGGTTTGGAAAATGCAGAAATCATGAGACCTGCTTATGCAATTGAATATGATTGTCTTAACCCAACAGAACTTAAACTTACTCTGGAAACAAAGAAGATAAGGGGACTCTATGCTGCTGGTCAAATAAATGGAACTTCTGGATATGAAGAAGCTGCCGGTCAGGGGTTGATAGCAGGTATAAACTCTGTATTGAGTTTAAAGGGTGAAGATCCTTTAATTTTAAATAGGTCACAGGCTTATATAGGTGTTCTAATAGATGAATTAGTAACCAAGGGGACAAATGAGCCTTATAGGATTATGACTTCAAGGGCAGAGTATAGATTGTTATTAAGACAGGATAATGCTGACCAGCGTTTAACCCCAATTGGATATAGGTTGGGATTGATATCAGAAGAGAGGTATAAACTTTTTGTTAAGAAAAGAGAGATGGTTAAGGAATTATTAGGGATTTTAAACAATACACAGCTTAACCCTACAGAGGATGTTAGGAAAAAATTAAAGGAATTAGGGAGTGGTGATCTGGCTAAGCCTGTTAGTCTTGAAGAAATATTGCGCAGACCTGAAATTAATTTTAGGGATTTAGTGTATTTTACGGATAAAAATCTAGATTATCCAGTTGAAGTAAGTGAACAGGTAAGTATTCAAGTTAAGTATCAGGGCTATATTGAGAGACAAATGTTACAGGTTGAGCAGTTCAAAAAGATGGAAAAGAAGTATATACCTGAAGATATTGATTATAACAGTCTTAAAAATCTGAGATTGGAAGCACGTGAAAAACTTAATAAAATCAGACCGAGGTCTATTGGACAGGCTTCCAGAATATCAGGGGTATCACCAGCAGATATATCAGTCTTAATGATTTATCTGGAACAGTTACAAAGGAGCAAAAAAAAGTGAAGAAAAGTATTTTTAAAGAAAAAATGACTAAAGGTATAACAGATATGGGACTGGAATTTACAAATATACCAGTAGATAGACTTTGGGTATATACTAATTTATTAATATCAGAAAATAAAAAATACAATTTAACAGCTATAGTAGATTATGAAGAGATAATTAATAAACACTTCCTGGACTCCCTTGGTTTTTTTCAGTTAGGGAGTTTTAGGAATGAAGACTATGTGATAGATGTTGGAACTGGTCCAGGTTTTCCAGGGATGGTTATCAAGATATTTTTTCCGCAGATTTCTTTAGTATTACTTGATGCCAATAAAAAAAAGGTTAGGTTTTTGCAATTGCTTATTGAACATTTGCAAGTCGATAATGTGGAAGTAATTCATGGCAGAGCAGAAGACTTGGCTGATAAATCCTCTTATCGAGAGAGATTTGACTTTGTTTTTTCAAGGGCAGTTGCTCCTTTAAATATACTGGCTGAATATACCCTGCCTTTTGCTAGGGTAAAGGGACAGGTTCAGCTTTATAAAGGCCCTGATTGTCAACAGGAGATTGAAGAAGGTGCAGGAGCAGTGATGACACTAGGTGGGATTATTAATAATGTTAAAAAAATTAAGATACCATCTTTAACAGGAGAAAGATATATTATAAATATAGAAAAACGAAAAAAAACACCAGTTAAATATCCCCGCAGGGCAGGTATTCCAAAAAAACGTCCGCTTTAGGCAGGAAAAAATTTAGTTATGAAGAAATTTATAGATATAGTTTCTGGAGGTAAATAATGATGAAGTTTTCTTTTCGTAATGATGATAATATAAAAGAACAGATACATAATATTTCAATTGATATGATATCACCTAATCCCTATCAACCCCGTAAGGAATTTAATGCTGAAGAGATAATTGAGCTGGCCAATTCAATAAAAAGTTATGGTGTAATTCAACCACTTACAGTTCGTAAATCTGGCGATAAATATGAACTAATTGCTGGCGAAAGAAGGCTTAGAGCTTGTAAAAGCGTTGGAATTACTGAAGTTCCAGTAATTATAAAAGAGATTGAGGATAAAGAGATGGCTGAAATTGCCTTAGTAGAAAATCTTCAGCGTAAGGACCTTAATTTTTTAGAAGAAGCCAGAGCTTATGAGCAATTACTTGATAAATTTAATTTTACACAGGTTCAATTAGCTGAAAAAATCGGAAAGAGCCAATCAACTATTGCCAATAAGATTCGTATTTTATCATTGGCAACAGATGTATGTCAGCAAATTGATCCTTCTATTATGACAGAAAGACATACCAGGGCTTTATTAAAATTAAAAAATAAAGAAGATCAACTTAGAGTAATAGAAATGATTAAGGAAAGGGAAATGACCGTTAAAGAAACAGAAAAAGCGATAGATAGAATAATCAATGGACAAAAAGAGGGCAATACAGTAACAATTTATAAAGACTTACGTCTTTTTATTAACACTTTACAAGGCTCTATCAAGGAAATGAAAACAGCTGGTCTTGATGTCAAGGTAGAGAGAAGTGAAGATGAAGAATATGTAGAGTTTAATATTCGTTTGCCTAAAAATAAAGAATAAAGGGGTGATTTACTTGGGCAAGAAGATAGCTATTGTTAATCAAAAGGGTGGTGTTGGGAAAAGTACTACTGCTGTTAATTTAGCTGCTTGTCTGGCCGAAATGGGGCAGCAGGTACTCTTGATTGATGTTGACCCACAGGGGAATGCCACCAGTGGTATTGGAATCGAAAAAAGCAAACTTGATATTAGCATTTATGATGTAATGATAGATGAGATTGCAGTTGGTGATGGAATATTATCAACAGAGATAGAGGGTTTTTATGTTCTGCCTGCAAATATAGACCTGGCAGGGGCAGAAATCGAACTGGTTTCTATGATCTCAAGGGAAAGTCGCTTAAAAAAAATAACAAGTCAGATAGATGAAGATTATGATTATATATTATTTGACTGTCCTCCTTCACTGGGACTTTTGACATTAAATGCCTTAACAGCTGCAGATGGAATATTGGTACCGATCCAGTGTGAATACTATGCCCTGGAAGGATTGGGTCAATTAATGAATACTGTTGAGCTGGTACAGAAAAATTTAAATCCAGAGCTGGAGATTGAGGGTGTATTATTGACTATGTATGACGCTAGGACAAACCTTTCTCAGCAGGTGATTGATGAGGTGAAAAAGTATTTTAATGATAAGGTTTATAATACAATTATACCGAGAAATGTACGGTTAAGTGAAGCACCTAGTTTCGGGAAACCTATTACTGAGTATGATAAGAGTTCCAGAGGGGCAGTTGCTTATCGTGAATTAGCAAAGGAAGTGACCAGTAATGTCTAAAAGTAGATTAGGAAAAGGATTAGGAGCTTTGATTACTGATACAGGTTATGAAGAAGAAAATAGCCAGGGCAGATTTAAGGAGGTTTTTATAGACCAGATTGAGCCTAATCCCTATCAACCCCGCCAGGAATTTGAGGATGAATACCTGGAGGAATTAGCTAATTCAATTAAAGAAAATGGTGTAATACAACCTATTACTATAAGACAGATAAAACCTGAGCGCTATCAACTGGTTACTGGGGAAAGGAGATGGAGGGCATCCCAGTTGATCGGCCTAAAAAAGATTCCTGCTATTATACGCAAATATGACGATCAACAGATGATGGAAACTGCCTTAATAGAAAATTTACAGCGCGAGGATTTAAATCCTCTAGAAGAGGCTCAGGCCTATCAGCGCATGTTAGATGAATTTAATATGACTCAGGAAGAAGTGGCCCAGAAGGTAGGAAAAAGCCGCTCCAGTATTGCTAATACAGTAAGATTATTAAACCTGCCGCCAAAAATTCAGGTCTATGTTTCACGTGAAACTCTATCCATGGGACATGCCAGGGCATTATTATCATTAAAAGATTTAAAACAACAGATAAAGGCGGCAGACTATGTACTCAAAAATAAACTTTCTGTACGTGAAACAGAAAAATATATTTATCAATTGAATAATAAAAAAGAAAAACAGGAGACTGTTAAAAATGCAAATAAAGTAAAATTAGGGCCAGAGTGGAGAACAGCCCAACAAAAATTAGCTAATTATTTAGGAACAAAGGTTAAAATTAAGAATAGAAATAATAAGAAGATAATAACTATTGAATGTGATAATTATACAGATATCATAAAATTAATTAATAAAATATAAGTAAATGCTTTGCATAATTAATTATTGTATTAACCCAGCACTCCCAATATTATACATTAAGCATGCACTGACTCAGTATTCACGTTATTTTATATTGGGATTTAAAAAAATAGAACGAATTTAGTGTCAGACGATTACTGGCTATTTTGTACTGCCTCCTTTATTTAAATACGCAAGGAAGGAGCCAGTACTAACGAATCGACTTGTGTCGCACTGCCTCCTTTTTTTCAAACATTAAAGAATGAGTCATACTACTGTATCGAGTTAGGGCATATGTTTTTCAATTATATATGCAAGGTTGAGGCCAGTAATTAAACTATTGAGACGTTAAAACTCACTTATTCAGGTCCGATCCATTGCTGTGTTCGTGCTGCAAAGTTAATTTTCTTGAGTGTTCTGTTTAGATGTGTAGTGTCTGTATCGCTCCATTTTAAGAAATTTTATTTATTGTTTAAGTCTGGATGGCGAAGCTATTTTGTTTAGGTATAGGAAAATATATTTTTTCGGGATTATGGATAACTTAAAAGACCGATAAATATATTTACTTCTCTTGTTGTGCACCACAGGTACTCCGTATTTAAGCAGAGCGCACAAGAACAGTTTGAGGTTGCGCTACAGCGTCTTGCTTATGCTTACTATCGAGAAATTGTCTTCCGGTTCACTGACTCTCCTTTTTATTACGCATAGTTGAGTCAGCATCAGGCCATCGAGGCCAAGTTCTGTAGCTCCAGCCAATTTCTAGAGTCGTACAACAAATATATTTGTCTGGCTAATAGTTTATTGATTAACTATGTGTAATAAATAGTTGACTTAAGAAAGTTGATATATTTGATTAAGTCTGGGTGGGGAAGCCATTTTGTTCAAGTTTAGGAAACTATGCAATTTTGAAATTGTGGATAACTTTAAAGACCGACCAGTATATTTACTTACCTTGTCGTGCACCGCAGGCACTCCGCGGTCTAAGCAGAGCGTACAAGAAAATTAAGGTTGCACTATGGCGTCCTGCCTTCGTTTACTGTCGAGAAATTGTCTTCCGGCTCACTGACTCTTCTTTTTATAACGCATGGTCGAGTCAGTATCAGGCCATCGAGGCCAAGTTCCATGCCTCCAGACAATTTCTAGAGTCGTCCAGTAAATATATTGGTCTGGTTTATTATAATGAGTAGTTAACTTTGAGTGAAAAGTGGTTCTAAGAAAAAATTAATAATTAGTGATTAAGTCTGGGTGGCGGAGCCATTTTGTTCAGGTATAGGAAATTATGTGTTAAGCAGGTTTGTGGATAACTTAATAGAATTAATAAGTATTATGAAAAGAAAAGAGATACAAAAACAACATACGATTAAAAAAATATTTACTCATAATAATAACTGGAAAATCTTTAAGGATAACAGATTATCAGAAGTGGTTCCAGCTGATATGATAGATGATGTAATTGAACAGGTTGAAAGGGCATTGGGTTGTGGAAATCCTGAAAATGGATATACTTTATATAAATGTCTTGAATGTGGTCATGAGCATATAATTAGATTTAGCTGTAAAAGTCGTTTTTGTGTACGATGTGGCAAGAAATATATAGATAATTGGGTTGAGAAACAAGTAGAGAATATACTTGATACAAGTCATAGACATTTAGTATTTACATTACCAGAACAATTAAGAGGGTATGTATATTGGCATAGAGATTTATTGAAAGATATGTGCGATGCAGTAAATGAATTAATTCAAGATTACTATGATAAACAATCAAAGGAAAAAGAATATCAAGTTGGAGTAATAACAGTAGTTCATACTTTTGGGAGGGATGTAGGGTTTAATCCTCATATCCATGCTCTATTAACAGAAGGAGCATTAGATAAATATAAGCAGTGGAAGCATATTGGATATATTTCATATCCATATTTAAGAAAGTCATGGCAGAAAGTATTACTTAATATATTTCGAAAGTATTTCAAAGAGGGCTTAAAGGTTCAGAATTTAGTAAGAGAACTGTATCAAAAATATCCTAATGGATTTTATGTAAATGCTGAATCTAGACTAATTAATGCTAGAGGTGCAACTAGATATATTGGTAGATATCTAGCACGTCCAGCTATGGCTGAATATAGAATACTAGAGTATGATGGTAAGAAGGTAAGGTTTTGGTATGAAGACCATAATACGAAAAAAAGAAAAGAATTACTGCTTGATGTATTAGACTTTATAGGTAGATTGATAATGCATGTACCTAAAAAGTATTTTAAGATGGTAAGAAGATATGGGTTATATAGTAGAGGTTTTAATAAAAAAGTAAAAAAGATAGTATCACTATGGAAATACATGAAGAAAAGACAGTTAAAACTAATAGTGGTAGAAAAGAAAAAAAGAGTAATGAGATGGCGAGAAAATATTATAAAAAGTTTTGATAGAGACCCATTAATATGTAGGAAATGTGGTTCGGAGATGGTATTATATGAGATATGGAGTCCTAAACATGATTTTATTTATCATTTTGAACATACAGATGAAAATGGACGACATATAAAAAGATATCCATGGGAGGAGGATCCTAGAATTGAAAGACGAAAAAGAGCGAGACAACTGGGAACTACCATTCCATTCCCCGGACCACCAAGAAGAATGGTATGTTTATAGATGTCCAAAGTGTGGGATGGATGATCATGTACCTGATTTTGTAGTAGATGAGTTTGCAATGGTTCAAAAATTGAAAGAAGGGGAAATGCCTGGAGTGGCATGTCCTGAATGTCTTACAAAGATGGTTTTTGAATCATCTTATATTAAATACCCCTACCGTAAAACAGAAGGGGATTCTGAGTTGCAGTAGGGTGGCGGAGCCATTTTGTTCTAGATTAAGCAGAAAAAAATATAATACTTGATATAGCTGTTTCACGTGAAACAGAGTTATTAGTACTATATTATAACAAGTCATATAGAGGTGTAAAAATGTTTATATTAATTGTTGGTGGAGGGAAAGTTGGCAGGTATCTTATTAAGGAATTTTCTAATAAAGATTATAAGGTTGTTTTAATAGAACAAGATTATGATAAGGCTGTTAAAATTGAGGAAAAATATGATATTGAGGTTATTTGTGGTGATGGTTCTGAACAGGATGTTTTAGAGAAAGCAGGGATTGAGGAATGTGATATTCTTCTGGCAGTAACAGAGGATGACCAAGATAATTTGGTGATCTGTCAATTAGCAGAACGCAAGTATAATATTTCGAGAACCTTTACTACTGTAAACACCCCTGGTAATGAAAAACTATTCAACTGGCTGGGTGTTAATGTAGCGGTTAGTAGTGCTTCGATTTTAGCTGGACTGGTGGAATATGATGTTACTTTAAGTGATCTTAATGTTCTTTTAAAAAAAGACCAGGATCAACTGCGTTTAACCAGGGTATTAGTAAGGGAAAATTCTAGTATTGTAGGTCAAAAAGTGAAAGATATTGAATTGCCTTTGGAATCAGTATTGGTTACAATACTTCGTGGTGATAATACTATAGTCCCCCGGGGAAATACGAAAATCATGGGTAATGATCTAATCTTAGTTCTAACAAAAAAAGAACTGAGTGGGGAATTAGTAAAGATATTTAACAAATAGAATAGAGGTAATAGTTTATGTTAGGATCAGTTATAAATTTTGTGGCAATTATTATAGGGGGAATTACTGGAATCTTATTTAAGGATAGTTTTCCTAAAAAAATTCAAAATACAGTGATGCAGGGATTGAGTTTGGCGGTTATCTTAATTGGTTTACAGATGGCTCTGCTTACGGAAAATATATTAATTGTTATTTTTAGTCTGGTTATTGGTGGAGTGATTGGTGAGTCAATAGATATTGAAAAGAACTTAGAGAGAGTAGGAAAGATGCTTAAAAGTAGCTTTCAGCAGGAAAATGACCTGTTTGTGCAGGGTTTTGTTCAGGCAAGTCTGGTTTTTTGTGTAGGTTCGATGGCTATAATGGGGGCAATCCAGGATGGACTAAATAATGACCCTAGTATTTTAATTAATAAATCTCTACTTGATGGTGTTGCATCTGTTGCTTTTTCAGCTACCTTTGGGATAGGTGTTTTGTTTTCAGCAATACCAGTTTTATTGTATCAGGGGGGATTGACTCTATTAGCATCTTTTGTTGAACAATATCTTACTGACCCTATGGTTAATGAAATGACTGCTACAGGTGGGTTATTAATTATGGCAATTGGTTTAAATATTATGGGTGTAAGTAAAATTAAAGTTGCTAATTTGCTACCAGCCCTAGTGATAGCAATTATTGGAGTAGCAGTTATATAAATATTTATTATAACTTGTACTATTTTTTAAATGGCAAATATATATATCACAAGAAAAGAATTACAAAAAAAGTAGTAAAAAAGTAGCATTTTATGACCTTATACCTAAAGGAATTTTTACATTAAAGGAGAAATATATATAATACACTCATAATTATTACACTCACAATTATTTTTTCTTTTAATATTAGGAGGGAAACTGCATGAAGTTAAGAAAAAAACTTATTTCTTATTTATTTGAAAAAGTAGATATTACAATTATACCATCTCCCAAAAAGAAAATTAAAATGTTTAAAATGAAGCGTATTACTCCAATATTGATAATAATAATAGTACTAGGGAGTATTACTACTTTATCCTTTCTTTATAAACATTATCAGTCCGGTTTTTTTTCAGTATCAGATAGATTAGTTCAATTAAAGGGAGTTAGGGCTGAAAATGAAAAACTCAAAAATGAATTATTTGTTTTAACTCAAGATACAGAAGAACTAAAAGAAAATCTCTCCAGATTAAAAGAATATAATGAAGAAATTAAAGAAATGATTAATATAGATAGAGGTACACAGGCTGCTAGTGATCAACAGGATTTAAAACTTCAGACTTTTCTTTCCTATAACCAAAGTGTTTTACAGCAGGGTTTGCCAGTAGGTGGTGGTAATATACATCTATATTATCAGGCTCCTGATGAGATTATTGCCAGGGCTAAAAGAAATATAAACACCTTAAAAAAAGAATTGCCTACCCATG
Organism: Iocasia fonsfrigidae; assembly: GCF_017751145.1. Classification (GTDB taxonomy): domain Bacteria; phylum Bacillota; class Halanaerobiia; order Halanaerobiales; family DTU029; genus Iocasia; species Iocasia fonsfrigidae. The sequence goes on along the minus strand of NZ_CP046640.1, from coordinate 3,912,409 downwards.
AAGAAGATCTAAATAATTTAGAAATGTCAGTTAAAGAGTATAATGACCTGCAAGCTGCAACACCTAAAATCTGGCCTATAGCTGATAAAGGAGATGCCTATATATCCTCAAGGTTCGGCTGGCGCTCTGATCCTTTTTCAGGAAAACAGCAGATACATGAAGGGCTTGATATTGCTACCTGGTATAATACTCCGGTTTTGGCTACAGCAGATGGTGTAGTAAAATTTGTGGGGAGAAAAGGTGGTTATGGTTTAATGGTGATTATACAGCATGGTTTTGGTTTTGAAACAAGGTATGCCCATCTTAATAAATTTAAAGTAAAAAGAGGACAGAAGGTTTCACGTGGAGATATTATAGCCTTGAGTGGAAACTCTGGGAAAAGTAGTGGGCCACACGTTCATTATGAAGTAAGAAAAAATAATATTCCACAAAATCCAGAAAATTATATTGGGAGGTAGCTTATGTTAGGGAGTAAAGATAAAAAAATTGAAGAAGCCAAGGGAAAAGTCGAAACTATACTGGGTACAGGAACAATTATAGAAGGAGATATCCATACAAAAGGTTCTTTAAGGATTGAGGGTGAAGTTAAAGGTAATATTAAAGCAGATGGGGATGTTTTTGTCGGGGAAAATGGTAAATTAATAACAGAAGTAAAGGCCCGTAAAGTAGTAGTGGCAGGAAAAATAGAAGGAAATATAAATGCTTCACAAAAGGTTGAGATACTGCCGAGTGGTAAAATTATTGGTGACTTACAGACTAAAACACTTAAGATTGAAGAAGGAGCCCTTTTTCAGGGAGCAAGTAAACCACTTGATGAAGGATTTAAGAAGTCTGCTGATCATGTAAACAAGGCTAAAAAAGAAGCTGCAGCTGTCAAAAAATAATAAACAAATCTAGTCAATTGCACTCATTTCTTTATGGAAGGTATTTACTGCCATTTCCAGGGCAGAGCTAATAGTTTCTGCCATCTTTAAAACGATGCTTAATCGGGTGCTCTGTAATACGAGGTATTCCATATAACCGCCAATATTGACAAGGCCTGTTATGTGCATATCACCTATTTCAGGAAGTTTTTTATTAACACCGGTCCCTGGTTGTAAGGGGCCTTTTTTTACATCTATATATCCTACACTACTCTGTTTACCAAGACCGGCATCGATAGCAATGATAAAGGAATTATTATATTTAGTATTTATTAATTCAATAATTTCTTTTAAATTACTGGCATGAACTGGATTGTGAACAGTACCTATAATATTAGCATTAAAAAAAGGCAATTTTTTTAATAATGTACCGGTTAATGGCCCCAGGGAATCACCTGTAGAACGGTCAGTTCCAATACAAAGGATAATTAGTTCCTTATCAATAGTATAATTTTGTTTAACGGCCTGATTATAAATAATTGATTTTAATAAAACATCAGAATTATTATCATCTATGTGAACACGTTTTTTTTCAAAAAACATACTTCTATCCCCCTTATATTCCTATATATATGAATTAATATGTGTAATAATTCATTAATTTATACCTCTTAAATAGCATAGATATAGAAGAGGGAAGAGGCAGGGGGTAGAAATGAAGAAAATTACTACGATTATTAGAATAGCCTTTATTTATGTAGGGGCAGTTGTAGGTGCAGGTTTTTCTTCAGGACAGGAAATATGGAAGTTTTTTGCCTGCCATAGAATACATGGTCTTTATGGTATTGGTTTAGCTGGAGTGTTTTTTACAGGACTGGTGCCCAGGTTTTTTGTTTTAGGGAAAAAAATTGGAGCAAAAAGTTATCAAGATTTTTTTTATGGTTTTTTACCACCATTAATAGCAGTGGTATTTGATATAATATATAGCTGTTTTTTAGTAGGTAGTGTCTCTGTAATGATAGCAGGGGGAGGTACTGTTTTTAAAGATTTTCTGGGTTTGTCTTATTATTTTGGTTTGTTTATTAGTATTACTTTTGTTTATCTAACCCTTTATCTTAAAACAGAGGGGATATTTACTGTAAATAATATATTGATACCAGGACTAACTATAATAACAATCTTAACAATTACATCTTTTTTTAGAACTCAACAAACAGATGTTTTTGATGGTTTTTTGCCTTTGAAGATAAAGGGCTGGCAGCCAATTATTGATGGTTTAATCTATGGAGCATATAATACAGTAATGGCAGTTGCAGTAATGACAGGAATAGTAGCAAAGAAGGATGATAAGTTAATTATATTAGGGGGTATCACTGGTGGAGGTATTTTATTTTTTCTTTGTATAATTCTATTTGCTGCCCTATTAACGGCTTTTAAAACAGTACCTCAAGAAGAGATACCTATGTTTTTTATTGCTGGCAGAGTCAGTAATAAGATGTATTTGGCTTATATAGTAGCACTATATTTTGCAATGATAAGCACTGGTATTGCAAATCTATATGCCTTTAATAGGCGTATTACTTCCCTTTTATCAATAAGCTATGAAACAGGGCTTTTTATTACCTTATTTATTATTGTTCCTTTTGCCTGGTCTGGATTTGGAAATCTAGTGGGATGTTTGTATCCGATTTTTGGATATTTATCCCTATTTATAATTCTCTATTATATAATTCTTTTATTTAAGGTCAAAAATATAAAAAAAATATAAAAAGTAAGAAGGAGATTATCTTTAAAGTAAGAATATAAATATATATTAAGTTTATAATATAATATTGTTCCGGGTGAATTTCAGGAGAGAGACCTTTTTTTAAGGCGCCGAAGGAGATAAGGTGGAACCACTAAAACTCTCAGGCAGAAGAATTCTGAAAGGACGGGTCTCTGAACTGACTGGACAGAGGGGAATCAGTAATCTTACTGGTTTCCCTCTTTTTAATATAGTATTTGTTTTTGAAATTGTGGATAACTTTGAAGGCCGACAAATATATTTGTTTCTCTTGTCGTGTACCGCAGGCACTCCGCATCTAAGCAGAGCATACAAGAAAATTAAGGTTGCGCTACAGCGTCCTGCTTACGCTTATTGTCGAGAAATTGTCTTCCTGTTCACTAACTCTTCTTTTTATTACGCATGGTCGAGTTAGTATCAGGCCATCGAGGCCAAGTTCCTACCTCCAGTCAATTTCTAGAGTCGCACAACAAATATATCTGTCTGTATTAAGCTAGCCTAGTAATAATTTTTATTCTATAGCGACTCTAACTTTTTGTGGAGGCAGGACGCCGGAACAAAAAGTTGTGACAGAGAGCGGAGGCATGGATGCCGAAGTGAACGACAAGCGGTAGAATGAAAATTATTACGGTAGTATCAGGCTGGCGAATACATTTTGTTCAAACGAAAAGATAAAAACTAGGGAGGGGTTAGATGAAGAGAACACCATTATTTAATGTGCATAAGGAACTGGGGGCCCGCTTAATAGATTTTGGTGGTTGGGAGATGCCAGTACAGTATACTAGCATAATAGAGGAGCATCAGACAGTACGAAAGCAATGTGGACTGTTTGATGTATCCCATATGGGGGAAATATATTTTTCAGGGGGTGATGCCTTAAAAAACCTTAATTACTTGATAACAAATGATATTAGCCAGATAGCTGTTGGGCAAGTTGTATATACACCACTTTGCAATCATCATGGTGGTGTACTGGACGATTTATTGGTTTACCGCTTGGGAGAAAATGAATTCTTACTGGTAGTTAATGCCTCTAATATTGAAAAAGACTACCAATGGATTAAAGAGCATGTCAATGGGGAAATTACCGTAAAAGACCTTTCTTCAGACTTTGGTCAGCTTGCTTTACAGGGGCCAGAATCAGAAAAAGTATTAAATAAATTGACAGATATTAAGTTGGCTGATATGAAATATTACAGATTTAGTAGAGGGAAATTGGCTGGTGAAGATGTACTATTATCTAGAACAGGCTATACAGGTGAGATTGGTTTTGAGATATATTTATCTCCTGCTAAACTTGAAGAGATCTGGCATGAAATAATTGATGCTGGGTTGGGTTATGGTATAAAACCTATAGGTTTAGGAGCAAGGGATACCTTAAGATTGGAAAAGGGATTTTGCTTATATGGTAATGAATTAAGTGAAGGGGTAAATCCCTGGCAGGCAGGTTTATCATGGACAGTTAAATTAAATAAAAGAGATTTTATTGGTAAAGATGCTTTATTAGAGAGCAGACAGGGATATAATAGGGTACTGAGGGGCTTTAAAGTAATAGACAGGGGTATTCCGCGGAAGGGCTATAAAGTTAGCAAAGACAAAAAAGAGGTAGGGATAGTGACAAGTGGCAGTTATTCACCAAGTCTTAAAGAGAATATTGGTCTGGCTTATCTGGAAAAGGATGTTGCCGGGACAGGTAGTGAACTAGATATAATTATTCGAGAAAAACCAGTTAAGGCTTTAGTTGTTGAGAAACCATTTTTATAAGGAGGAATTTTTAAATGTTGTTACCAAAAGACCTGTATTACACAGAAAATCATGAATGGATATTTGTGGAAGGGAAAAAAGGGACTATTGGGGTGACAGAACATGCCCAGAAGGAAATGGGAGATATAGTATTTGTAGAACTACCAGAGATTGGTGATAATTTTGAACAGTTTGATTCTTTTGCAGTCATTGAATCAGTTAAAGCTGTATCAGATGTTTACCTACCAGTAGGAGGAAAGGTAATAGCTATTAATCAAGATATCCTTGAACAGCCAGAATTGGTAAATGATGAGCCCATTGAAAGTGGCTGGTTAGTTGAAATAGAAATTAGCAATTTAGATGAACTTGAATCATTAATGGATGATGAGGCCTATGCACATTATCTAGAGGAGGGTAAATAGGTGGATTATATAGCAAATACCCCTCAAGAAAAGGAAGAGATGTTGGCTGCTATTGGTGTTCAAAAAATAGCAGAACTATTTTCAGGGATTCCCCGGAAAGTAAAACTAGATTGCCCACTGGATATACCTGCTGGAATATCTGAAATGGAGTTGGCTCATGATTTAAAAGAGATAGCCCAAAAAAATTTGTCTCTGGGAGAGGTAATATCCTTCCTGGGGGCTGGTGCTTATGACCATTATATCCCTGCTATAGTAGATCATCTCATCTTAAGATCAGAGTTTTATACAGCATATACCCCATACCAAGCAGAATTAAGCCAGGGGACACTACAGGCTGTCTATGAATATCAAAGTATGATATCAGATTTAACAGCTATGGATTTAGCCAATGCCTCTTTACTAGATGGTGGTTCTGCCCTTGGGGAAGCGGTTTTAATGGCCTCCAGGATAAGCAGAAAAAAGAAAATATTAATCTCTCAGTCCCTCCATCCAGCTTATCGTGAGGTAGCTAGGACATATGGTAGACAGCAGGGCTTAGAGTTTATTCAGTTACAATTAAATAACACAGTAACAGACCTATTAGAATTAGATAAAACAATTGATCAGGAAACTGCAGCTGTGGTTATTCAATACCCTAACTTTTTTGGTTCTATTGAAGATATGAACAGGATTGAGAATATTATTTCACCATATAAAAATGTTTTATTATTAATGGTTGTTAATCCCCTGGCATTAGGCCTTTTAAGACCCCCGGGAGATTTTGGGGCTGATATAGTTATTGGTGAAGGCCAGGTCTTGGGTAGTCCTCTTAATTATGGTGGGCCATATCTTGGTTTTATGGCTGTGAAAAAGAGATACCTCAGACAGATGCCGGGAAGAGTTGTTGGAGCAACGACTGATGAATCAGGCAAGAGGGGTTTTGTACTTACCATGCAGACCAGGGAACAACATATTAGACGGGAAAAGGCTACTTCTAACATCTGTACCAATGAAGCACTTAATGCCCTGTCTGCTGCAATATATATGTCAATAATGGGTAGGCAGGGATTAAGAGAGGTTGCCGAACAATGCTGTAAAAAAGCCCATTACCTGGCTAACAGAATAAATAAAATACCTGGTTTTAAAGTAGTGAATAAGAGTGATTATTTCCATGAATTTTTACTAGAAACTGATTATAGTATAGATAAAGTTAAAAAAGAAATGTCAAAAAGAGGTGTCATAGCTGGGGTAGATATTAGTAGATTTGACTATAAAAAAGAAGGCCTTTTAGTTTGTGTTACGGAAAAAAGAAATAGGGGAGAATTGGATAAATATCTAACAGTACTGGAGGCGATTTCAGGTGAGTAAACCACTAATAAAGGAATATAGTAGTCCAGGTAGAAAGGGATATTCTTTACCGACTTTAGATGTGCCAGATATAAATTTAGAGGAGGAATTAAACCCGAAATTTATCCGTCAGCAATTGGATCTTCCAGAGCTTAGTGAAGTTGATGTGGCCAGGCATTTTACCAGTTTGTCACAAAAAAATTATGGGGTTGATTCAGGGATTTATCCCTTAGGTTCCTGTACTATGAAATACAACCCTAAAATCAACGAAGATATTGCCCGAATTGAGGGCCTGAGTAATTTGCATCCTTACCAGGAAGATAAAGACCTCCAGGGTTCATTAAAAATTCTCTATGAACTTAAAAATAATCTAGCTGAAATAAGTGGAATGGATGAGGTTACCCTACAGCCTGCATCAGGTGCTCATGGAGAACTAACAGCTTTAATGATTATCAAGCAGTATTTCAAAGATAAAGGGGAAGAGAGGAAAAAGATAGTTGTCCCGGATTCAGCACATGGGACTAATCCAGCCAGTGCAGCTATGGCAGGGTTTGAAGTAGTCGAATTAAAGTCTAATGAAAGAGGTATGATTGATTTAGATAAATTGAGGGGTCTGGTTGATGAGGATACAGCTGCCTTGATGTTAACTAATCCCAATACCCTGGGTATCTTTGAAAGGGAAATCCTTGAAGTGGCTGAGATAGTTCATGGTGTTGGTGGTTTATTATACTATGATGGAGCCAATATGAATGCCATTATGGGTTATGTTAGACCTGGAGATATGGATTTTGACCTTATGCATTTTAATCTACATAAGACATTTTCTACACCACATGGTGGAGGTGGACCAGGTTCAGGACCTGTTGGGGTCAAAAAATTCCTTACCTCATATTTACCAAAACCAGTACTGATAAAAGAAGGGAATTTTTTTAAATGGGAATACCATAGACCTCATTCCATTGGTAGGGTTCATAGTTTTTATGGTAACTATAGTGTTATCTTAAGGGCTTATGCCTATATTAAGGCACTTGGTGCCGATGGTTTAAGAAAAGTTACCGAGAATGCTGTTTTAAATGCCAATTATATGAAAGCCAAACTAAAAGATGTTTACTACCTACCCTATGAAGAAGATAGCTTACATGAATTTGTTTTATCAGCCAGTAAACAGAAGGAAAAAGGCGCTACTACTTTAAATATTGCCAAAAGGTTATTAGACTATGGGCAGTATGCCCCAACTATTTATTTCCCACTGGTGGTTAAAGAGGCCTTAATGATCGAACCAACAGAAACGGAAAATATCACAACTCTCAACAAATTCATTGCAACAATGATAAATATTTCCCGGGAAATAGAAAATAATATCGAAATAGTTAAAAATGCTCCCCATAATACAACAATAAAAAAACTGGATGAGGTTAAGGCTGCCAGAAAACCGGATTTAAGGTGGTAGTATCAGGCCATCGAGGCCAAGCTCCTACCTCCAGACAATTTCTAGAGTCGTCCAGCAAATATATTTGTCTGTTTTATGATAACAAGTGACTTTGTGTAAAGTCTGGGTGGCGAAGCCACTTTGTTTGCTTTTGCTAAATTGATAACTATTATATATAATTATAGATGGTTCTATTAACTTATTATAGATTGCCGCATATAATAAGTTGAAATGCAAAAAGGGGGTTTGAAAAATCATAGAATATATTACTACAATGGTAAATGATTTTACCGGTGTATTTTCCTCAGAGCTTTTATGGAGTTATCTAATCAAAATAGTAAATAGTATTATCGTGTTAATCATAAGCGGTTTAGTAATTAAATTTGGCAATAAGTATATTGATAATCTATTAAAAAGAGAGAGGGAAAAATATATAAGACGGAGGAATACTCTTATCCTGTTATTAAGGAGTGCCTTGCGTTATGTAATTTATTTTATCTCAAGTATTATTATCCTATCTATTTTTAATGTCCCGGTGGCTTCACTCTTAGCTGGTGCTGGTATCATTGGGTTGGCTGTGGGTTTTGGGGCTCAGAGTCTGGTCAAAGATATTATAAATGGTTTTTTTATTCTTTTTGAAGACCAGTTTGCTGTAGGAGATTATATCAAAGTGGCCTCTGTTGATGGAGTTGTTGAGGAACTGGGTCTAAGAACAACCCGGCTCAGGAGTTTCGCCGGGGAGATTCATATTATACCAAATGGTGAAATAAACCAGGTGACTAATTATTCCTCAGGGAATATGAGGGTAATGGTTGATGTTGGGGTAGCTTATGAAGAGAAACCCTCCCAGGTAATAGATGTTCTGGAAGAACTAGCAGGTGAAATCGCTCTGGAAAAGAGTGAGGTAATTACTGATGGGCCTACTGTTTTGGGTGTCCAGGAATTAGCTGTTTCAAGTGTAGTAATCAGGATATGGGCTAAGGTAAAACCCATGGAACAGTGGCAGGTAGCGCGCTATATTAGGCAGCGTATTAAGGAGAGACTGGATGAAAGGGGTATTGAAATAGCCTATCCTCATGTGGTATTATTATCAAAAGAGGGTTCAGTTGAGGAAACAGTTGTTAAATAATTACTTCATATGGGAGGCAGGATAATGGATAATAGGGAATATGAAATAGGTGATTTAGTTCGTTTTAGGAAAAAACACCCCTGTGGAGGAGACACCTGGGAGATAACCAGAATAGGTATGGATTTCAAGGCAAAATGCACTACCTGTGGTAGGTTAATAATGCTACCCAGGAGAAAGTTTGACAAGAGTGTTAAGGAGAAAGTAATGGAGAGTGAAAATAAATGAAACTAGGAATCGTAGGACTGCCAAATGTAGGGAAATCAACCCTTTTTAATGCCTTGACTAAAGCTGGAGCAGGAGCTGAAAATTATCCCTTTTGTACTATTGATCCGAATGTAGGGGTAGTTAATGTCCCTGATAAGCGTTTAGAAGTACTTAATGATATGTACAATCCCAGGAAAAAGACACCTACAACCATAGAATTTGTAGATATTGCTGGTCTGGTAAAAGGTGCCAGTAAGGGAGAGGGTTTAGGTAATAAGTTTTTAGCTCATATCAGGGAAGTGGAGGCCGTAGCACAGGTTGTCAGGTGTTTTACTGATAATAATGTCACACATGTTGATGGTGATATTAATCCTTTAAGGGATATAGAAATAATAAATACCGAATTAATCCTGGCTGACCTATCTGCAGTTGAACGCAGGATGGCCAAAACCTCAAAAATGGCCAAAAGCGGTGAAAAGGAATACATAGAAGAATTACAGGAACTGGAGCTTTTGCAAAACAGCCTGGAAGAGGGAAAGAATATTCGCCAGCTTGATTTAGGGGAACAGGGCCAAAGGCTGGTTAAAGAACTCCAGTTATTATCAGCAAAACCGATTATCTATATAGCCAATATTGATGAAGGTGATGTTGGAACAGCTGATAATGAAATGGTTAGTCAGGTAAGGAAACATGCTGCTGGCGAAAATGCCCGGGTAGTAACCATAAGCGCTAAGATTGAAGCAGATATTGCCGAATTAGATGAGGAAGAGGCAGGTTTGTTCTTGGAAGAGATGGGGCTTAAAGAATCAGGCCTGGATCGGGTGATAACTGCTGGCTATGAACTCCTTGATTTGATAACTTTTTTTACGGCAGGTGAAAAAGAAGTAAGGGCCTGGACTGTCAGGAGTGGGTCATCTGCCCCTGAGGCTGCTGGTAAGATTCATACTGATATGCAACGGGGGTTTATCAGGGCAGAGGTAGTAAGCTATGATGATTTGATTGCTTCCGGTTCTATCAGTGATGCCAGAGAAAAGGGTTTGTTGAGATTAGAAGGCAAGGAATATATTATGCAGGATGGGGATGTATGTTATTTCCGTTTTAATGTCTAGTTATTATTAATAATTATTATTGAATACTTAATATAGAAAGAAGAATCGTAGTTAATTACGGTTCTTCTTTTTTTATTTACTTAGCTTTTAGTAATTTTTGTTCTTTAGTTCAGATAATATAAAAATTCCTTGACATGAACAAAAAGAAAGTATATAATCAAAAATGAAAGGAAAAGAACATAAATATAAGTGTAAGCGAGTTGATAAAATTGTTTGCTGAAGAAAGAAAAGAAAAAATAATTAAAAATCTTAACAAATATAATCGGGTTCAAGTGAAGGAATTGAGTAATGAATTTAATGTATCTGAGGTAACAATAAGAAGAGATTTAGGTGAACTAGAAGAAGGTGGTTATTTACTTAGAACACATGGGGGTGCAGTCTCTGTTTCTTTTAGCAAAAGTTATGAACCATCTTTTGAAGATAAAGCAGATAAATTTAAAGAAGCCAAAAGAGAAATTGGTTATAAAGCTAGTCAGCTAATAAAAGAAGGAGATACCATACTTATCGATGCTGGAACTACTACCTTACAGATTGTTGGAAAATTAAAAAACATTAATAAATTGACATTAGTAACAAATTCATTTGATATTTTTAATGAAGTAAAACAATTAGGTAGGGAAATAGAAGTGGTTTTTATTGGTGGGACTTATAAATATAACACAAGGGCTTTTGTTGGTTCTCTGGCAGAAAAAACATTAAAAGAGCTTAGGGTTGATAAGGCTTTTCTTGGAAGCAATGGTTTTACTATAAGTGATGGATTTACTACACCTGATTTAACAGAGGCTAGCATTAAAAAAGTTATGATTAATATTGCTCAAGAGGTTTATATGCTTGTAGATCATTCTAAATTAGGAAAGGTTTCTTTTTGTAAATTTGCTGGTCTTAAAGATATAGACTATTTTGTAATTGACCAGCTTGATAAGCAATATATTACCAAAATTGAAGAGGCAGGGGTTGAAGTAATTTTATGATCATTACTGTAACATTAAATCCAGCTATAGACAAGACAATAATGATTGACCGATTGACTCCTGGTAAATTAAACCGGGTAAAAGAAGTTATAACCTTACCAGGAGGAAAGGGCATTAATGTAGCACAGGTGATACATCAAATGGGAGAAAATGTTCTGACTACTGGTATATTGGGTGGCAATACAGGGGATGCTATTAAAACTTTTTTAAGAAAAAAAAAGTTAAAGGCAGATTTTATTTCTTCCAATTATGCCACACGACAAAATATTAAAATACTGGAAACTAGTATTAGCCGGGAAACAGAGATCAATGAACCAGGAAAAGTAAGCAAAAATGATTTTAAGGCCCTGGAAAAAAAATTGCGAGACTACCTTGCAGTGGGTAATTTGATAGTCATGGCAGGTAGTATCCCTCATGGTTTGTCATCTAACACATATAATCATTTAATAAGGCTTTGCAAAGAAGCTGAAATTCCAGTAATAGTTGATACTTCAGGTAATAATTTAAAAGAGGTTTTAAAAGAACAGCCTTTTTTAATTAAGCCCAATTTACATGAAGCCCAGGAGTTAATTGGGGAAGAAATTAAAAATGAAAAAGATATGAAAGAAACTGTAAATTATTTTTTGGCTCAAGGAGTAGAAATAATAGTTATTTCTATGGGTGCCCGGGGAGCAATCTTTGCTAATAAAAAGAATTGTTATTATCTTAAAACACCACAGGTTAGTATTTCTAATACAACTGTGGGGGCAGGTGACTCTATGGTTGCTGGACTGGCTGTTGCTTTACAAAAAAATATGCCTTTTAAAGAAATAGCTTGTTATGCAGCAGCTATTGCAACAAGCTATGTAAAATTGGGAAAAATTGAACTTTTAAATAAGGAAATGATTAAAAAAACTAAAGAAAAAATCACTATAAAAATTATTTAGGAGGATATTATGGGATTAAAAGACTTTATTAAACCAGAACTAATAAAGATGGAATTGGAGAGTCAAGACAAGGAAGGTGTTATTAAAGAACTCATAAAATTATTGAAAGGACAAGATTATATAACTGATGAAAAGAGTGTTTTTCAATCTGCTATGGAGAGAGAACAAAAGAGTACAACTGGTATAGGGAATGGAATAGCTATTCCCCATGTAAAAAGTAAAGCTGTAAAAAAACCAGCTATTGTATTTGGCAGATCTAAAAAAGGGATTAATTTTCAATCCCTTGATAAAAAACCTAGCTATTTATTTTTTCTGATTGCTGCACCAGAAAAATCTAAAGACCAGCATTTAAAATTATTAGCTAAACTTTCCCGCATGTTAGTACATGAAGACTTCCGGGAAGCCTTATTGCAGGTTTCTACCCCTGAAGGGCTCAGGGAGGTGATTGTTGTCAGGGAAAATAGTTTCAAATAATATGTATTACATCTAAATTAAAAGGGGAGGATTTATTTATGAAAAAAATTGTTGGGATTACATCTTGTCCGACTGGCATTGCTCATACTTATATGGCTGCTGAGTCATTGGAAGAAGCAGCAAAGAAAATGGGCATAACTATGAAGGTAGAAACACAGGGTAGTGTAGGTGTAGAAAATCAATTAACAGAGCAAGACATAAAAGAGGCTGAAGCGGTTGTTATTGCTGCAGATGCTAATGTAAAACTAGAAAGGTTTAAAGGGAAGTATATTGTAAATGTAGCAGTAGGTGATGCTATTGATAACCCAGAGGCTTTAATTAAACAGGCCCTTGAAGGCGCAGAAAAGGGAGAAACTACCAATATAAGTGAAGGCACTTATGATCAGGTTATGAATCTAAAGGCTGAAAGAAAGTCACAGAGAAGTGGAGCTTATAAACACCTAATGACAGGTGTTTCCCATATGATTCCCTTTGTAGTAGCAGGTGGTCTGGCTATAGCCCTTTCTTTTGTTTTTGGCTATAAGGCCTTTGAACAGGAAGGGACTTTGGCTGCTGCTTTAATGCAGATAGGTAGTGGGGCTGCTTTTGCTCTGATGGTACCGGTAATGGCTGGTTATATTGCTTATTCCATTGCTGATCGTCCTGGACTGGCACCTGGTATGATTGGGGGTATAATAGCTAATTCAATTGGAGCAGGCTTTTTAGGTGGGATAATCGCTGGTTTTTTGGCTGGTTATATAGCTCAATGGTTAAAGAATATTATAAAACTCCCCAGGAATTTCCAGGGGTTGTTGCCTATCTTAATTTTACCTTTATTATCGTCACTGACAGTAGGGTTATTAATGATATATGTTATTGGTAAACCAGTACAGAGTATTATGGTAGGATTAACAAATTGGCTCCAGGCTATGAGTGGAACAAATGCTGTTTTATTAGGTGTGATTTTAGGGGCAATGATGGCTTTTGATATGGGTGGTCCTGTAAATAAAGCAGCTTATACCTTTAGTACTGGACTTTTGGCTTCAAATGTATATGCCCCTATGGCTGCAGTAATGGCTGCTGGTATGACTCCACCATTGGGATTAGCTCTGGCCACTGTTCTATTTAAAGATAGATTTAGTCGGGCTGAGGTAGAAGCTGGAAAAGCTGCCTGGGTTCTTGGGGCCTCCTTTATCACGGAAGGAGCCATACCTTTTGCAGCTGCTGATCCGTTAAGAATAATACCCTCAATAATGACAGGTTCAGCAATAACTGGTGCTTTAGCAATGCTATTTAATACATCTTTAAAAGTGCCCCATGGTGGTATATTTGTATTGCTTATTCCTAAAGTAGTGGGCGGATTAGTCCCATATATATTAGCTATTATAATCGGCACACTAGTTACCGCATTAATGGTTAGGGTCTTAAAACCAGTAGTACAGTAGAATAAAACTTAGTAACTAAATTTATAATAAATTAAATAACAATTGAAGTAAGGGGATGATATAGTGCTTCAAGATAAGATAAGAATTGTCAATGAAAGTGGTCTACATGCTAGGCCTGCTACACTTTTAACACAAAAGGCAGCCAATTATAAATCAGAAATATTAATTATATATAATGATAAGGAGGCCAATGCCAAAAGCATATTGAGTGTAATGTCTCTGGGTGTTAGCTGTGGCAAGGAAATAACTTTAAAAGTCGAGGGAGAAGATGAAGAGAGAGCTCTCAAGGAATTAAAAGAATTTTTTGCCTCAGGCATGGGTGAAGAGGAGTAATATTATGGCTAAAAGATATAATGGTATTCCGGTTTCTAAAGGAATAGTAATCGGAACAATATATAAATACCTAGATGAAATGCCAACTGTTGAAGTGCGCAGAATTAGCCGTGAAGAAATCAATTTTGAACTAGACAAAGTTAAAATTGCCAGAGAAAAAGCCTCCTGTTTTTTAGAAAAATTAAAGGAAACAGCAGAAAAAGATCTGGGTACTGAAGGTAGTATGATCTTTGAAGCAACAATTGCGATGCTTAATGACCCGGTGCTTTTGGAAGATATTAAAAAAAATATAAAAGATGGTTTAATCAATACCGAGGGAGCAATTAAAAAAGCAATTGATTCTATGGTTACCAAATTTAAGGGTATAGATGATGAATATTTTCAACAGAGGATACCTGATGTTCAGGATGTGGGCAAACACCTTTTGAGGGCTTTAAAAGGAGAATTCAGCTTAGTCAGTGAGATTCCAGACGAGGCGATAGTAGTTAGTTGTGATCTGGCTCCTTCAGAAACCGCGTTGCTGGATAAAAGTAAATTAAAGGGTTTTGTTTTAACTAAAGGAGGCCAGACTTCCCATACAGTTATTCTGGCCAGGGGATTGATGCTGCCTGCAGTAATAAAGGTAGAGATTGATTTGTCTACAGTTCAGACTGGGGATAGAATAATTCTCAATGGTAACACAGGAGAGGTTATTTTAGAACCAGACAGTACAGACTTAACTAAATATGAGGTTAAAATAAGAGAATATCAAGAAAAACAAAAAAAGTTAGCTGAATTAAAAGATAAGCCAGCTATAACCCGTGATAACTTTAAAATTCAATTAGCTGCCAATATGGGTACAGATGATGAACTAGATGCCATACTTGATACCAATAGCGATGGTATTGGTCTCTTTAGAACAGAGTTTTTATATATGAATAATAACAGCCTACCAGATGAAGAGACCCAATATCAGGTTTATAGAAAAGTTGCTAAAAAGATGAAAGATAAGCCGGTTATTATTCGTACCCTGGATATTGGTGGGGATAAAGAATTACCTTATCTTGAATTACCCCGGGAAATGAATCCCTTTTTAGGTTTCAGAGCTATCCGTTTTTGTCTGGAAAGGGAAGATATTTTTTTAGTTCAGCTTAAAGCAATTCTTCGGGCAGCTCAATATGGTAACTTGAAAATTATGTTCCCTCTTATTTCCTCTTTAGAAGAACTTGATAGAGCTAAAAAATTACTTGATAAAGCTAAATTAGAATTAACTGAGGCTAAAATATCTTTTAACAGTGACATTGAGGTTGGTATGATGATAGAAGTCCCTGCTGCAGCCATTATGGCAGATGAACTAGCCAGACAGGTAGATTTTTTCAGCATAGGGACCAATGACCTGATACAATACACTATGGCTGCTGATCGGACCAATGAATTAGTTGCTAAATTGCATAGTCCATATTATCCTGCTATTATTAGGCTGATCAAAAGAATTGTTGATGCTGCTCATCGAGCTGGTATTAAGGTAGGAATATGCGGTGAAACTGCTGGGAATCCATTATTAACCCCCATATTTATTGGGATGGGTATAGATGAACTCAGCATGAGTGTTGGTTCCATTCTGGATATAAAGCAATTAATCAGGAAATTAGACCAGAAGGAATGTAAGAAAAATCTTGTTCAGGTTATTAAGTTAACTACAGCAAAACAGGTGAAAGAATATTTAAAAACTTTGTGAATAGTAAAATAAGCTGGCCCATAGTACCTATGGGCTACTTATCTGTCTAATTAATCATTAATATCTGTTACCCAATAATCCAATAAAATTATCCTCCTCTAAGGATATAGTATTTTAATAATTTAAGTGAAATGTTCATTTTTGCTCCTTTCTATTTATAGTAGAAAAAAGTTGAGATAATATAAGATATATTTTAAAAGAAATATGAAATTATATGGAACTAAGAAACTATATTATCAGAATCTTTCTTCACCTCTGAAACACAAAAATGTTTTTGACGTTTTTTAACCATTTCTTCAACTTCTTTCATTACACACCTTAATTCTTCTTCAAATTTACCATATTTCAGAAAAA
Source organism: Iocasia fonsfrigidae (assembly GCF_017751145.1). Classification (GTDB taxonomy): domain Bacteria; phylum Bacillota; class Halanaerobiia; order Halanaerobiales; family DTU029; genus Iocasia; species Iocasia fonsfrigidae. The sequence goes on along the minus strand of NZ_CP046640.1, from coordinate 3,896,202 downwards.
GCTGATAATATCTACTCAATTCATTTAATCGGTCCTTAATTTCTTGATATTTTAGTAATGTATTATTTCTAATATTAAATAATTGGTTTCTTTCGACAGCGTTTAAGGTCACCACTTTAAAGAAATAGTCTATAATATTTAATTTTTTTTGTATTTGACTTAAATTTTGTTTTAAATCTTCATATTCTTCCTTAACCATTTCAAAACATTCAAGAATTTCTTGTGCAAAACAAATCATCTTATATACTCCTTCCTAAAGCATTTTTCGTTTCAAATATCGCCTCACCTTTTTCAATTCCTGTCTAACATATTCATGACTATAACCTAATTGTTGACCAATTTCCTTTAGAGTCAGGGGGGGATCTTTAAGATAATATTCATTAACCATATATTGATGTTTGGGTTTTAATTGGGAAATCAATTCAAATAATTTTTTCCTGGTCTCCTTGTTTATGTATTGGTTTTCTAAATTTATATCTTCTATAAGAGTATCTTTTAATTCAATACCATCTTCAATCTTTTCATCAATGCTATTATGTTTCCTAATATAAAGATATTTTAAGTAATTTTTCTTTTTATTTCCAGCTATTATACCCAATCTCTTTCCGAAATCCCCCTTTTTTTCATCATATCCAGGTAATATATCAACTAATAAATCAATAATTATCTCTTGCATTAAATCTTCATCTATTTTCCCGCTGATAGTTGATATCTTTTTAATCAACCTAAGATATTTTAAGATTAATTTGAGCTGTTCATGGGAATCACCTTCTTTTGCTTTTTGGAAATCTATGATAATTTTATCAAAATTATCAACTTGATACTGTGTTAAATTAAAATAATTCATAATTTCACTCCTTTAAACAAAAATGGAATATTTTTTAAGTTAGAAAAAAAATATATTTGACATCAAATGTGTTTTAAAATACAATAAAAAAGAAAGGGGGTTAAAATGAAAATTACTAGCAAAGAAAAATTTACCGTACAATTAGGAAAAAAGGTTAAATATTACAGAGAAATACGTGGTTTAACTTTAGAACAACTAGCAAATTTAGTAGGATGTACTGGTTCTTATATAGCTTTAATAGAAAAAGGGAAAAACACACCTAATAGTTATGTATTATATAATTTGTCTCGTTCTTTAAATGTGCCATTATTATTTTTCTATGGAATTGATGAAGATAAAGAAAATATCAATTCCGATAAAGACCCTATATTAAAGAACGAAGATTTTATACCATTCCTTGACATTGCCAAAGAAGCATATTTCCGTAATGTTTCAACTAAAGAATTATTAAATGCAGTTAAAATATTAAGTAGGTCTTAAACTTGCTATTAAATTATTAAACACATGTTATTTACTTATAATAATATTATCTTTTATTTAAATTATGGAGTTGGAGTCTTTTTTTTCCAGTGACATTAAATATATTTAATTTTTTAATTAAAAAATAATTTATTTTCTTAGGTACTTTAAGAATATTATCCATATCAACATTCAAAGCTGTCTTGAATTAACAACACTCCTTTCTTAATGGCTTGTCTACTTTACACAAATTAAAAAGCAGAACAGAAAAAGGAATTACCCTTAGTCTATCCTGCCTTTATGGTAAAAGGTAGAGGACTGTTATTTGTTTGAAAAATTCTCCTTAATTTTAGTTTCCATTTTTGTTATTTGCCCGTGATGAACTTGCAATACAATCTCTGAATAAGGATACCTTGCTGCATTTTCTTTAACTCTTTCCAATTGTTCTTGATTTTTCTCCATTGATTAATCCTCCTCATACTATTAATTTGACAGAGGGATCTAGTAGTATATTCCCTCTTTGTAAAAGTGATTTATTCAACGGTTACTGCTATTGTACCAGGTGATTTGGGAGAGTCCATACATATGTTTGCTTATATTATAATATTTTTATTCGCATTTGTAAAGGGGTTTCTGTCTAATTATTTACCACTATTTGATAAATAAAACTTTACAGGAGTTTCATTATAACATAAATGTTTTCAATAGTAGCATAGCATTCCTCCCCTCCGCCATAAATAAATTTTAAAAATTATTTAAAATATATTTTAATTAAAATTAAAATAGAATCATCTTAATTAAAGAGAAAGATAAGATAATTTAGTAAATATATGGGTTCTACTCCTTAAAAAGTAATTTTGCATTAATAATAACACATAAAAAATATAATGTCAATTAAATTTTAAATAAAAAATAAAAAATACTTGAAAAATAGAATGCTCAGTTGAATAATAGTAATAGAGTGAGGTGATATTATATTTTTTATAGTGCCAAATTGTTTTATAGAGGGTTTGGATGAGGTATAAATAACATGGAATAGAATTTAGCATTAAAACAACAAGTAGACACAAGAAAAAGGACAAGTTGTATTATAAGTACGGGAGGAAAGGGGGTAGAAGATAATGGTCAAAATGCTTAACCTATTAAAAGCAGAAGATTATGAAAAAATTTAGTGAGAGATACAATACTTAATAATTTTAATTAATTTTCCTGTAAAGCTTTAGAATTAGTAGATAAATTAATAACATAAAAAGGGGTTGAAAGTTAATGGCAGATGATTTTTATAATGGTGTACGTTATGGTGATGAGATAGAAATATCTATTGGTAAATATAATGGTACAGCATGGGAATATGAATTAATTACCCATAGAGAAGGGTTTTCTCCTGATATTCCTGAAGATACTGAAGCAGTTTATGATGGTCTTGAATATAAAGGTGATAAAAAAATAAGAGCAGAAAAAACATTAACACTTACCCAGGCAATGCCTGCTGATTATGGTTCTGGATTATTTGCTTATGAAGATTTAGCAGGTTTAGTAATTAAAGAAGAAATTGTTCCTCAAGATGGTTCTACTGTCGAGGTTCCAGCAAGGTATTATACTAATGTTAATTTAAGAAAAGTTTCTGCTGATGAGGTGCCAAATGAGGGTGGGTTTAATATTACTATATCTGGTAGATATGATAGTATTGTAAAAGATGAACCAGCTGGAACTGAATCATGGGTTAAAACTTATACCTAATGCTGCATTTAAAATAGCTGTTGGTAGGTAAAAGTTATAACGACGGTATGGTAATATGCAGTGACTACTATACCGTTATTAGCTCTTTTTATAAAGAAAGGTGGTGTTTTTAATAGTAGACGTTTTTAATTCTTATGATGCCACAATAGGTTTATCTAAATTATTACCAAAAGAAGAAACATATGAATTGAGTTTAGCTGGAAATATTGATATAGATAACAGAGGTAATAAAGAAGAGTTAATTAGAATAGAAATAATTTCTAATTTAGATACAACTGTTATTAATAGTATATCTAATGGAGAAATTACAATTACATTTTCTTCTGGTTCATTATCGACTAGTCAACTTATGGTTTTGGATTTTAAAGAACAAATCTATGAAATCAATGGCACTAGTATTATTAATAATCTTACTTTAGATGGATTATTAGCTTTAAAGGAAAATGAAATAACAACTTTTAATTTTGATTTTACTGGCCATCTAGATGTTAAATTTATATTTGAACAATATCAAGAAAATGAAGATTTACATTATGTTGAGCAATTTAGTATAGTTGAAAATAAAAGCTATAATGAAAACAAACCATATTATAGCAATAAAACCAAACAAAGAAAAGTTAACAATATAAAATATGATTTTAGTATAAGTAAATTATCTACCAAGTGGATAGATACAAATAATGAATATAGAATCTCATATTATTGTCATAACGAAGACATTTATTATGGAGAATGGAAATATTTAATAGGAGTTATATTTGATAAGGTAGAACAAAAAGCTTTTAATAATCCCAATGATATATTTAAAGATACTATATCTGGTAATGGAATTAAGATTATAACAAGAAATTACTAAAAAAGGGAGAGGATTTTAAAATGGGCCAGGTCTTAAGGGGTAAAAATTTATGGGAAAACTTGAAGGGTAAAAAGGAAGAGATTAAGGAAAGTATAGCAGTTGATTTTGGCGGTGTTGAAGGGGAAATTACCGTTCAGTTCGTTGATGTTGATATAGTTCAGAAAATTATTGAACAATTTGATGAATTAAAACCTAAGAAACCTAATATTTTAATTAAATTAAATGATGGAAGAAGTATGAATATTGAAGTCCCTAATGGTGATGAAAAATATAAGGCATTTAATTCTAAACCAGAAGCGAAAGAAAAAATTAAAAAATGGGAAGAAAAAAGCAAACCTATTGAAGAAAAGAAAAAATTGAGATTAGCATATGAATTTATTATTCCGGAAGAAAGACCTGGTAAAACAGTTGAAGAAGGAATAGAAATACTGAAGAGCACATTAAGATTTATGGATGTAATTAATATAGTAAATAAAGGTTTTGAGTTAAATTCACTTGGTGGTCAATTAAAAAAGCCAGAAAACGACTTTTAAGTCTTAAAAATAAAACAGGAAATATCGAAGATGGGGTTTCCATAAGATATCAAGTGATTAGCTGTTGGGAAAAGTACTCCCTTAGTCCCTTGGATTGGGATAAGTTAGATATTCAAACTAAAGCAGATTTGCTTATGAAATTAATGTTAGATAATGAAAGAGAAGCAAGGATACATAAGCAAATGTCAGAAAAACAGAATAAAAGGGCTAGATAATCAATTTTCTATCCCTTTTATTGTAACATTTCCTCTTAATCATGGTCTTACTTACGTTTTATGAATGTATTAAGAAAAAACACCGACATTTTACTTGTAAGTCAATAAAGATTAAGCTTTGAGGGTAGATAAGGAAATGGTTAAGAGAGATGATGTAGAAAGAGGTGATTTAAATAAACAATTATGAATTAAGTATAGATACTAAATTAGATATAAATGAAACACTGCAATCATTTGATAACTTAATTAATAAAGTAGAAGAAGTTGAAAATATTTTAAAGGACGTAAATACCCTTTATAAAGCAAATGAAAATCTAGTAAAACAAGAGAGTAAAGCTGTTAGAAATTTATTAAATTCCTGGATAGCTGGATTAACTGGTCTGGATGAAAAACAGATTGAAAAAATATTAATTGAATTAGGTATATATAAAGATAAAATACAAGTTGGCATGAAAGAAGCAGTATTGAATGGTATAATAGATGGGTTTAATTCAGTTAAGATTGAAGGTGATTTTGGGGAGAAGTTAAAAGCTGCCTTAGAACCTGCCTCAAGGAATGTTTTAAGTAATATTTTTTCTACTGAAGGTTTAAAAGCAGATTTAGAAGAAAGTATAGAAAGTTTAACAAATAGATTAAATTTAAGTGATAGCTGGCAAACAGGTATTATGGCAGGTTTAGAAACATATGCCAGTGGTGGCAGTGTAGGTAGTTCTTTATTTTCAGGTATTGGAGCTAGTCTAACAACCAGTGGTAATCCGCTGGGGACTATATTAAATAGTATAATAGATGAGTTTGATTCAGTTGAAATTGAAGGTAATTTTGGAGAGAAATTAAAAGCTGCCTTAAAACCCGCCTTAAGTAATATTTTTTCTGATGAAAATTTGAAAGCAGATTTAGAAAAAAGTATAAAAAGTTTTACAAACAAATTAAATTTAAGTGATAGCTGGCAGACAGGTATTATGTCAGGCTTAGAAACATATGCCAGTGGCGGCAGTGTAGGTAGTTCTTTATTTTCAGGTATTGGAGCTAGTCTAACAACCAGTGGTAATCCGCTGGGGACTATATTAAATAGTATAATAGATGAGTTTGATTCAGTTGAAATTGAAGGTAATTTTGGAGAGAAATTAAAAGCTTCCTTAAAACCTGCCTTAAGTAATATTTTTTCTGATGAAGGGTTGAAAGCAGATTTAGAAAAAAGCATAGAAAGTTTAACAAATAAATTAAATTTAAGTGATAGTTGGCAAACGGGTATTATGTCAGGCTTAGAAACATATGCCAGTGGTGGCAGTTTAGGTAGTTCTTTATTTTCAGGTATAGGAACAGCTTTATCTGTTACTGGTAATCCTTTAGGTATGGTGGTTAGTGCTATTGGTAGTATTGGCAGTTCATTATGGGGAAAAGTATCTGGTACAGAATATATCAGTGAAGTTAATAAAGTAAATGAGGCACAAGATAGAGCAATTGAAAAATTAAAAGAGTATGGAATAATAAGTAATAAAGTATCAGCAAGAATAAAGGATAAAGCTAGTGGTTGGAGGAAATTTTGGGGTGGCCATAAATATAAAGCTTATGGATTAGATGAAGCCAATGATAATCTTGAAAAAATGGAAGAAAAATTAGCACGACTACAGGAAACAGCAAGTTCTATTGGCGGTGGATTGGTTGATGCGATTAAAAACACCTTTAATTACGCTGATTTAAGAACCTCTTTTGAACAATCTTTAGGACAGGCTATACAAGATGCTGTAGTTACTAAATTAATAGAAGCTAAAGCAATAGAAGGTCAGGTTAATAAATTAGCTGGAACAATAAGTAAAGCATTAAATGATGGGATTATATCTAATGATGAAGCTAATATAATTAATTATATGAAAGAAAATATATTAGCAGGTGCAAGTGAAATACAAAATGCTTTAGGTGATTTAGATGATTTGCTTGGATTTAATACTAATGCTGATATTGATAATAGTACTTCCTTTAGTGCCGGTTCATCTACAAATATTACATATCATTCCAACTATATAGTGGACACGGTATGGTTTAACGCTTCAGAAGATGATGCACAGGCTTTTGCAGTGACAATGGAACCTTATATCAGAGAAGTTATTGAAAGAAATCAAGGTAATTAAGGAGGGTATGAATTTTGATACAAATAAATAACTATTTTTTTGAACCTACAAAATTTGAAAAAAAGTATAGAGAGATAGGTAATACGCAAAGGAGTTTCAGTGGAAAAGTTCATACTCAAAATATTAATAAATATTATAATTTTCAACTTAAAATTGAAGGATTATCTCCTTCGATGTTTGGCAATCTGCTATATCTGCTATCATTAAATAGAGGGGAGGACCCTTCTAATTTGACTTTGCTTGATAATGAAGGTAATGAATATACGGTCATTATCCCTATTAATGGTGTGAATTATGACAGAGAGGAAGGTGAGGAAGAAACTTATTATTGGGAAATGGAAATGTGGGAGGTTATTTAGGAAGGAGGTGAGGTTGTTTGAAACAAATAGATTCCGGATTTTTAGAGAGATTAGAAAGTGATAATTATAAAATTAAGTTAAAACAACAAGTTGATTGGGATAAAGATGGTGCTTTTAATGAAAATGAAGATATTAGTGATTATATAAAATCTGTAACAATTTCTAAGAAATTAGAAGGAGATTTAGGTGTTAATGTAGTTGATACAGCTACAGTTATACTAGATAATTCAAATGAAGATTTTTCCCCGAAAAACCTTTCTGGTAAATTTGCTGGAAATGTAGTTCCTAATTCTTTTTCTGAAATAAGAGCAGGTATAGCTGATAATACTTTAGCAGAAAATGAAATATTATTATTTGATGGCTATGTTCAAGAAATTAAACCAAGTTTTAATAAATATGAAGCGACATTAAAAATGAAGGACTATATTAGTATTTTACAGAATGAAGAGTGTCCAGATAAATTTTATTATAATTACCTCAGAGAAGAAATTATCAAAGAATGGTTAGATATTGTAGGAATTAATTATACAGATAACACAATTGATCGAACCACAACTACAATTAGTGATAGCTTTGAAGATAAAAATATGTGGGAGGCTATCCAGGATTTAGCAAAAAGTATTTGGGCAGATGTCTATATAGAAAATGGTACATTCTATTTAAAAACCAGAATATCTCCCGATTATGAAGGGGAACAAGCTGCTGTATATACTTTTTCTACAGATAATGAGGCTTATGATGAAAATATATTTGAAATAACAGAGGAATATAAGAGTACTAACTTATATAATCAAGTTAAATTAACATCTCAACCATTAATAAAACAAGCCAGACAAGCTATCTGGACTGGAGCAGAAGAAGAAACAGAAGTACAAGAAGAATATTCCGGGAGTGATATAGTTTGGAGTAATGATAAGCAAAGATATGAATTGCAACTAACATATGTACCAGAAGGCGAAACCACTGAACAAGCAACTAAAAATACTCCTATTATTCCAGGGAGTATAAGTGTATATGATATAAATACAGATACTAACTATATCCTTAATGGGGGACTAGCTTCTTCTGATTATGATAAAGGAGTAATAGCTTTTGAAGCAGCACATGGGGAACTAGAAATTGCAGATACAGATACCTTAAGAGTTAAATATCAATTTTATTTTAATAAATTAGCCCCACATGGTATAAGAGAATTTATTATTCATTTAGATGATCCAGCAGTAAATATAGAACCATTGAATTTATTAGCTAGATTTTCTGATGATAATCAACAAATTGATTATTCTTTTATAGAAAAAGAATTTATGCTTACAGGAAAAAGTGAAAAACAATTTTATTTGCAAGCCGGAGTAGTTATCAACTGGCGAATAAGTAATATTGTAGGTTCCGAAGAACGTGCTGTTCAAAAAGATGGGCATATTAATATTCCTACAACAGGTAATTATACAATAAAAACTTCTTTAGTCCCATCAGAAAATATTATTTTCTGGAGACTTTTTAAAGAATTATTGGTTGAGATTATAGATCCTAATGGTAATACTATTTTATCTGAAAAAGCTTCACATATTTTTATTCAGACATTTAAAAAAGCTCTATTTATTAAGTATTTAGATGATATAGGTCAAAACATCTCTGATCCAGATGATATTTCACTTGATTTTGAACAAAAAATTTATGAAGACCAAAAAAATGTAAAAGTTAAAATAACTAATAAAACTGATAGACCTATTGAGTTGTATGGTTATTTACTTAATAGAGAAGATACTAAAAACACTCCAATATTAGTAGGAGAACCTTTACAGAGAAGTAATGTAATTGAAATAACAGAAGCTGATCAACCGAGTATAGAAGCATATGGTAAATATGAAATGTCTGATATTGAATTAGATTATATTTCATCAGAGACTGAATTAAAGAAACTTGCTAAATATTTACTATATCAATATTCTACTCCTAAATCAGTATTAACAATCAAAACAAAACCATTGCCTTTTTTAGAATTGATGGATAAAGTACATGTTCATCAAAAAAATAGAGATATAGATAATGACTTTTTTATAAAAGAAATTAAACATGGATTTAAAAATGGTAAATGGGAAATGGAATTGAAATTAGAGCAGGCACAGGCCAGCAATTGGGAATATACAGCTGATGGTAATCCAGCTTTAAACGGTATTAATAATGGAGAACCAAGTGATTTTATAACACTTAATAAAGTAACAGGAGTTAATGCCTTATTATTAAAGGCATCAACAAAAGGAAGTAGAGTTGAAATATCCTGGAATAAGAGTTCTCAATATGATTTAAGTCATTATAATATTTACCGTAAACCAGCTGAAGAATCAACTTATACAATAATTGATAGTGTTGATTATAGAACTAATTCTTATATAGATACTACAGTAGAATACGGTAGTGAGTATTCTTATAAAGTGTCTATTGTCGATAATAGCGGAAATGAAGCTGAATTAAGTGATGAAGATACTGTTGAAATTATAGCAGGTTCACCTGGTGTAATTGAATGGGATAGGATTACTTGGTTTGCTGATAAAGTTGAATTAGTGTGGCAGCCTCATCCTGATGATTCTTTTGATCAATATGAAATTACAGTTGAAAATGGTTAGGGAGGTGAGTTATGGCTAATATAAGCAATTATTTAGAAGAAAAAATATTAAATCATATCTTTAATGGAATCACTTATAATTCACCTATAACAATTTATTTAGGATTAGTAAATGATATTGCTACTGATACAGAATTGGAAGAAGGTGATTTAACAAATGAAATAACTGCTTATTCAGGGGATAGAAAAGTAATTTCTTTTACTGGAGTTACACAGGCAGATGGAAAGGCTACTATTGAAAATGATACTAGTATTGATTTTGTTGATATGCCTGTAACAAACGTAAAATATGCCATTGTTTGTGATGCAGTAACAGGAGGTAATATTTTATACTGGTGTCCTGCTGCTAATGTAAGAGAGGTTTTTGCAGGAGATACCTATAGAATTCCTGCTGGTGGTTTACAATTAACATTGAATTAAATTTTAAGCAAATTTAAAATATAAAAAACCAAAAGGAGAGTGTTTATAATATGGCTGAAATAACAGAAGCTGGCTATCAAACTGTAAGGGATTTTATTGAGGCAAATTGGATTTATCATTCTTTGAGAGATGATGAAGATGCAGAAATACTTAGACTTTCTACTGCTGATGCAAGGGTTTCCTGGACACATGCTGTTGGAGCACAGGTGTTAGAATTAACTACCGTAATATCAGGAGCAGATACAGATGTTACCACACCTCAAATTTTTGCGGGTAGTGAAATTTATAATGTAGCAACAGAAGGTGAACCTTTAGCAGATGAGACTTTTGAAGCATTTACGATTAATACTACCAGTGATGAACTGACCGTAAAGCATCGTATTGAAATTCCCCAGGTGGTGTAATTATGGATGAAAAAACAGTAGTAGTAAACAGTAGAATTGATATAGGAAATTTGTTTAATCCTGAAAAAATGAATGAAAAGTTGAAAGCAAAAGAAAAAGAAAAAAGAGTGGATTAATTTCCACTCTTACTTTGATGGGGGTGATAGGAATGGCTTTAAATAATCCATATGCACTTAGTTTTGATGGTGTTGATGATTACGTTCAAATTTCATCAAATTTTAATCTTAATTCAGATGATTTTTATATTTCATTTTGGGCATATTTAAAAAATTCAAGTACTTATCAAACATTAATTTCTTTAGGGTATAATTCTTCGGAAGGGTTTACAATAATAACAAAAAGTGGAACTAATAATATTCGATTATTTTTTAATGGGGCAGAACGTTTTGTTACCGCAAATGAATATATTGATACTTGGCTTCCTATTATTTTACATAGGAATGGAACAACTATAAATTTTATAGTGGCAGATGAGAAATTTTCAATGCCTTATTCTGGAAATATAGGAAATTTCGATTTTATATTAGGTAAAAGTGGTATTGCTTCACAATTTTATTTAAATGGTAATTTAGATGAAATTATAATAAGAAAAGGTACTTATTTTTTATTAGAAATACAAGATAATATAAATAAATATTTATCAGAAGATGAGGAAGGTTTAGTTGCACATTATAGATGTGATGAAGGTTCTGGAAATACTTTAATTGACTCTTCTTCTAATGGAAATGATGGAATAATTTATGGTGCAACATATGTAAATGGATCAGTTGATTTTAAAACAAAATTTCTTGATGTAGCAACTTTACCACCAACAGATGTTACTTATGATAGGATGACACTTAATGGAAAATTAAAAGAAATTATTAATTACCCTACTGTAGATTGTAAATTCCAATATAGTACTAATCCTGAATTTAGTAAATTAAATAATATTAATAATCCATATGCTTTAAGTTTTGATGGTGTTGATGATTATGTAGAAATTCCTTATCAATCTGCATTGATACAAGATAGTTTTACTATAGAATTTTTTATGCAATTAACTGACAAAAATCAAATTCAAACGTTTATTGACTACGGAGGCTATGGGAGCAATCGTTGGATGATAAAACGTATGGATGATGGAATGTTGAGAATGATTTGGGGTGCTGATTATCTTAATAATTATCCTGACTTTAGTCTTAATTCTAAACAGCAAATGGCTTCTATTGTACGTGATGGAATTAATGTTTATTTTTATGTAGATGGTGAATTATTACATACATGGTCACATGCTAATGATGCATTAGGACAATATAATTTAATTCTAGGAAAAAGAAGTGATAATAATACACAATTTTCTGAAATGGGAGTAGATGAGATAAGAATATGGAACCGTTCCTTATCCCAACAAGAAATACAAAATAATATGAATATACAACTTACAGGTAATGAACCGGGTCTTGTAGCATATTACCGTTGTGATGAAGGAACTGGAAATACTTTAATTGATGCTACTGGTAACGGAAATGATGGTACTATATATGGCGCTAGTTATGTACCAGGAGAAGCAGAATTAGAGTTATCTGATAATGTTTATGAAATACAGGAAACAGAACCTCAAACTATTAAAGATACTGTATTAAGTTTTGATGGAGTTGATGATTATGTGGATATAGGAAATTTGGGTAATCAAACTACTATAGGCACTATTGAATTTATGATGGATTCTAAAGCACTGGAAAATTATAATAATTGTTTTACAACGAATTTTGCAGGTGGTGATAATGCCATTCGTTTTGAAGAGAATGTTAACGGTAGATTTGTCGCATGCATAGGGAATAGTTCGTCTCATTTAAATCATGTTTATACCAATTCTTTAATGGTTAATACAATTTACCATGTAGCATTGGTGTGGGATTTTAGTTCTAATAATGTCAAAGGTTATTTAGATGGAGAATTAGTTTTTGATGAATCTCATTCTTATATACCATCGAATATGTCTGATGTTCAAATAGGAAGAGGTTTTAACACAGATAGGTATTGGTATGGTAATATTAATGAATTCAGAATATGGAATTATGATAGAACTCAATCAGAAATCCAATATTACATGAATAAAAAATTAACAGGTACTGAAGAAGGATTAATAGCTTATTATAATTGTGATAATTCTAATAATGATGAAACTACTCTAGTAGATTTATCAGGTAATGGTAATGATGGTATTATTAATGGTGCAACATATACTGAATCCCCTGAAAACTTAGTATTACCTATAACATTTTCAAAAACCATCACAGGATTAGATAATAGTAAACCTTATTATTACAGAGCAGTTGCTACTACAGGTGGAGAAGTATTAGATAATTATAATCCTTATTCATTATCTTTTGATGGCATCGATGATTATGTAAAAGTAAATTCTATATTAGTAAAAACCTTAGAATTTACTGTTGATTTAAAGGTATATCTGGATAGTAGCGAACGTGGATTAAATAAAAGGGCTTATTTAATCGGACAGAATAATAATGGATGGCAAGGTTATGGGTTAGGAATATTTGTGGAGTTTGAAACAGGTAGATTGCGCTTTGAATGGGCTGATAATTCTAGTTCTGACCCCGGAACAGTATCATATCAGTTAACAACGGATGACTACGATGAATTTCTAAACTTTGTATTTTCTAGAGACACTTCGGGAGTATTATATATTTATAAAGAAGGACAGCTTGTATCATCTTTTCAAGGAAATACAATTATAAATAGCACTTTAGATTATACTATAGTTGGAGGACATTTTATAAATAGCGTCCAAAATTCATATGGTAAACATATGTTAGATGAAGTTCGTATCTGGAATAGAACTTTATCACAACAAGAAATAAAAAATAACATGAACAGACGACTTACAGGAGATGAAGAAGGCTTAGTCGTTTACTATAGATGTGATAGACAAGTTAATCATGGAGTATTAATTGATTCTAGTGGTAATGATAATCATGGTGTTATATATGGAGCTACATGGGTAGAGAATTAAAAGTGATTAGGAGTAGTGGAGGGGGTGATGTATTTGGTTTGGGAAGTTATTTCTAGTTTCTCTAGCCCAGGAGAAAATCCCGCTGGATTAACTTGGGATGGAGAATATCTATGGGTTGCAGGGTCAGATTATAACACAGAAAATATAGGAAACATCTATCAGCTAGATATTAATGGTAATATTATCTCTAGTTTTTCTGCGCCAGATAAATACAATCATGGTGGATTAACTTGGGATGGAGAATATTTGTGGTATTGCAATTACGGTACAGATACAATCTATCAACTAGATATTAATGGAAATGTTATTTCTAATTTTCCTGCACCGGAAAGATTTCCTCAAGGATTAACTTGGGATGGAGAATATCTATGGGTTCACTGTAGTTATACTAATATAATCTATCAACTAGATATTAATGGAAATGTTATTTCTAGTTTTATAACTCCCGATAATAGCAATATTCAAGGATTAACTTGGGATGGAGAATACTTATGGAGCTCGAGCAGCATTGCTAATAAACCTAGTACAATATATCAATTAGATATTAGTGGAAATGTTATTTCCAGTTTTGCAATTTCTATATATTATCTCTTTGGATTGACTTGGGATGGAACTAATCTGTGGACTCTTGACGCAATTGCTGATACTATATATCAAATATCAATACAAGGAACATTGCAAACTGTAACAACAAATTCTTTTTCATCAATTATTGATTCTCAACAAGAAATTTCTCTAATTAAGGATAATAATGAAAATAATAAAGTTAAAATAAAATATAGTTCAATACAGGAAGTATCTCTCCTTAAATATAAAGAATTTAATAGTAATATTATTGAAGTAGAGTTAATTAGAAGTTTGTTTTTTGGAGATTCTCATTTAAACATAGCATCTGATATTGAACAACTAAATTATCAAAATCCTCCTTTAATTACTTTTGACAATAACAATTTTAAATATGGAACATTTAATAATACTAAAGTCAAGAATAAGCAACTTGAATTAGCCAAAACAAGAGAAAATGTAACAACTGATGTGTTAGCTGGTTATCAAACAACTCAAGAGGGTTGGAGTTATGGTTATGGTTATGAAATTGATGTAATTGAATCAGTTGTGATTAAAGATATAGAAGTATTGTATACTACTGAATTAACCATGAATATGAAAGTCTGTATCTTTGAACAGACTGAAAATGGTTGGGAAAAGATAAATGAAACAATTGAACAGAATCCTCAACTTACAGAAGGTTGGGCTAAGGTTAGTGGAGTTAATACCACTTTATTAGCTGGAAATACTTATAGGATTGTTCATTATTCTCGATACAGCAGAGATATTCACTGGGTAGATAAAGATATCCACCCTTTAGCAACTTCTTTTGGACAGACAACTAGAAGTGTAAGTGATTCCAGTCAATATAAAGCTGAAGGTGTTTTTAGTACTCATACTGATAAAAATGTATATATGAGATTAAATGTTGATGGTGTATATACTACTTCCGGCAGCTATGAGACTGAATGGGCTTTTGTAGGTTTTAATCCTGTGTTTAATGTTTTAAAAATTGTTCCTAATCTACCTGATGTAAGTTCTGGAACAATCACTATCCAGACAAGTGATGATAGAATAACCATAAATGATGAAAAAACCTTTAATTTAATAGACCATGATACCAGTTATGCTTATGATATTGCTGATATTTTACCTGGCGAATCTATTAAAATAATAATCAATTACAATACAAGAGATACATCTTATTCACCACAATTAAGTTCTTTTTCTGTATATGGTACAGCTGATCCTAATATAATAGTTACTTCATATACTTATAAACTTGGTGGAAAAGCATTTACTGCTCCACGTATTATTAGTTCTCATGTAAATAAAATAAATAGTGATTTAAGATATGAATATATTAAAGAAACTATTGAAAGAAAAATAAATTCACATGTTAATAATATTAGTTCTTCAACTAAAAAAGAAACTGCTCAATTAGTTAAAAGTTATCTTAATAGTATAGATTCTGAAACTAATAGAGAAAAAGTTGTTAAAATATTAGAGAGTTATTTAAAAAATATTGATTCTAATGTTACTGCTGAAGGTGCTAGAATAGTAAAATCACATTTGAATATAATTGTTTCAGAAGCCAAAAAAGCAGTTGAAAAAACAGTAGAATCATATATAAGCAAAATGAATACTGAGATAAGACCAGAATATGAATTTAGTTCAGTAGATAAAATTATTTCTAAAGTTGCTACAAATCCTGCAATTGTTAGATCACATATGAGAAGAATAGAAAGTAAACCCATGCAAATTGTAACAGTAACTTCTCATATAAATAATATCCAAAATCCTGCTATTATAACAGAACAAGCCCAAAGAGTGACTTCTACACTTAATATAGGTTTTAATACAACACAAAAAAGAACTGTAACAATAAATAGTTATTTAAAAATAAAGTCTGAACCTGGTAGAATAACTTCTATTAAAGTTGATTCGTATACAAACCCAATCAATACAGAAGTAAATAAAGAACTATTAACTATTTTAGAAAGTAAAATTAAATCAATTAATTCAGTTCCTGAAAGAGCAGGTAGTGGTGAAA
This sequence comes from Iocasia fonsfrigidae, assembly GCF_017751145.1. Taxonomy (GTDB): domain Bacteria; phylum Bacillota; class Halanaerobiia; order Halanaerobiales; family DTU029; genus Iocasia; species Iocasia fonsfrigidae. Next base: position 3,880,002 of record NZ_CP046640.1, on the reverse strand, counting down.
GAAGTAGAACTAGTTATCATAGAGTAATAGTTGGAACATTTATTGAATATGAAGGTAATGGTCTAGGGACAGGAATTATAAAACCTGCTAGTATAACTAAAGGAGAGTTTATTGCTAAGGGTATAGGTCTAGCAGAATTTGATGGTAAAATTGCAGGGGAATTACTAATGAAAGGTAGATATTATAGTAAATAGGGGTGGTTAAATGGGTTATACTTTTGAAGGTAGATATAATAGGGGTGCACCAAGAGATACTAATTATACATTTGTTATACGAGCTAAAGATGAAAACGGTAATTATAGTGAACCAAGTAAAATCACAGTGCAACATCCAGGTATCCAACAATTAGTATTAGAAGAGCAAGATGTTCAAGGATTAATAGCAAGTATTAAAATTAATTTACCCAAAGCGTTTTCAGAAACTTCACAAACCGTTTATCCTTATGATGAAACATCTGAAGAAAAAGATATCTTGGGATATAGGCTTCATATTCAAGAAGTAGATGACAATCATAATCCAGTTGGAAATGAAGAGGTTATAAATTATGATATTGAAGAATTAGAAGATAGAATAATTTATTATCAGGCAGAAACAGGTAAAATATTTAAAGTAAGAGTTGGGGCATATGATAGTGTTTATCACTATAACTGGAGTCCTTCTTTATATAATTCAACTATATCTGACCCTGTTTATGTAGAAACTTTCAAAATTAGATTTATTGATATTGATGAAAGTTTAATAAGTCCTAATAATTTAACAGAGACATTAAGAAATCCTGGTGTACCAGTTTCTGAATTACAAGACAAATATACCTGGATTGTTGGTAAAAATGTTGATGGTGAAGATATTATAGGTGGTATTGGTTTAGAAGTAAATGAAGCAGAAAAAAAAGTAGATATACAATTTGTAGCCGATTCTTTTAGATTATTCCCTACAGATGAAAATGGAGATATTATTGAAGGAGAAGATAAAGCTGTCTTTGCAGTAGATACCACACCAGAAGGTAGTACAATTTTTATGGATGCTAACCAAATAGGAATAAGGGCTAGTAAAGATGATGGTTCTGGTGAATATAACTTTTTTGTTCTTGATGGTGAAGGATTAGAAATATTCACAGAAAACTTTAAATTAGATAAAAATGGTAATGCTTTATTTAATGGTGAGATAAAAAGTGAACAATTCAGTTTAATTAGTGATACAGTTAAAATTAATAATGATGGAATAAGAGTTAATGGTGATGGTTTTTATTCTCGATTAGATGATAAAGGGTTATATTTATATAAAGAGGGAGAAGATAAGCCTTATTGGTATTGTAAAAATATTGCTAGCGGAACAGCACAGGATGGGGACTATATTGAATTGAATTGGAAGAGAAAGCCTAAAGTGGTAACTGCAATTAATGAATTAACAACTTATCTTTCTGATTTTCCTTCAAGTGATCAAATTTATATTAGCAATGCTACAGAAATATCTAATGATGGTTTTCGTGTTAATAATTTTATAAAAGTGACTGATTTTCCTAAAGAAATATCTAGTACAGGTAATTTATGGTATACAAAAATAAAGGGTAGAACTGGTAAAGCTGCTCCACAACAATACATAACTCCATATACAGACCCTAACACAACAAGTGCAACATTATATTATGCATATGATGATGATCCTGGACATCATCCTAGAATAAAATATAAAATAGAATATAAAGAAATTAATCAAAGTTTTTGGACTGAATTAAAATATTTTTATGATGATTATACTGGTAAGGTAGATACATCAATTACAATTTCTAATTTATCAAAAGGACGATATGCTTTTAGATTTACTGGAATTCATGCCCATCGTGCTGAATATTGGGTTAAAAAAGTAGAGTATTTAGCAGAAGTAACAATTTCTAGTGGAAAAGTAATGTGGCTAGCAATAGAAGGGGGTGCTGATGATTAATGTTTTCTAAAATATTATATGATACAAGAACAAATAAAATATTAAGATGTCAACCTAAACCACATGGTTCAGCACCTATGCCTTCTTTAAATGGATTATGTAAAAGTGCTAGAATATCAGAAGAAGAAAAACAATATATGGCTACTACAGAAATTGAAGGTGAAATGTTAACTAATCAAGCACAAAAAGAATTAATGATATTTAATGGTATTGCTGTCTCAAAACCAGAATTAATTATAACAAGTGATAAATATAAAATTAACATATCTAATGATCCTACTTTTATTATTACTGTTAAATTAGAAGGTAAACATCAACCCGATATATCTAGCATGGAAATGTTAATTAATGAGATAAGTTTTAATATGCCTTTAGATAATTATCAGGGGAGTAAAAAGATAGAAGTTGAAGGAGGGACTTATACAATAGCATGTAATGATGATAAGTTTATATCAGATTCAATAGAGGTGGTTGCCGTTGAGTAATTATTTAAGTGAAGAAAAAGATGGCATTTTAAAAATAAAAAAAAGTTATCAAAAATTATCTGAAGAAAATAGTGAATTACTTAATAAATTAAATTATATTACTAAAGAAGAACTTATACAAGCTATTCAAATTTTAGTCAATAGAATAAATAAATTAGAAGGAAATATGGAAGGAGATGATGACTATTTAGAGATTAAATTTACTTATGACCAAAAAAAACATTGTATTGGAGGATAGTGTCTTGGAATTTATAAAAATTCTAACTGGAATAGGACAAGTATTAACAGACACAACAGTAGTAGTAGCTTTATTCGCCTTAATACTAATTTATAAATTTGCTTCTGAACGATTGAAAAAAAGTGATGAAAATAGTAAAGAAGTTTCAGCTGCTTTAAAAGAAGTTTCTGTTCAATTAGAAAGGGTTGCAACTATTACAGAAGTACAGGCTGAAGATATAAAAGGGGTTGAACATAAAATAGGACACATTGAAACTGAAATAAAAGAATTATGGAGAGAGAAGCAGGATAAGATTGATTAGAATTCCAAAAATATTCTGTGATTAGAGGTGTTTGCAATCATAAATAATATTAAAATAAGCAAAAATTTTTATTTATCTGAATTTGAGTGTAAAGATGGTAGTCATCAAGTAGTGGTTGATAGTGAATTGATAGATAAATTACAAAAATTAAGGGATTATTTAGGACAAGCTATTGTTATTAATTCAGCTTATAGAAATGAATCACATAATAAATCAGTTGGTGGTTCTCCTAATAGTCAACATTTAAAAGGGAAGGCGGTTGATCTTAGAAGAATAGAAGGACTTACAATAGATGAAATGGTAGCTATAGCTGAAGATGCTGGGTTTAGTGGGATAGGCAAGTATAATTGGGGAATTCATATTGATGTACGAGAAAATAAAGCTAGGTGGGATATGCGTGGATAGGGATAATAATCAAATACCAGATAAATTTGAAGCTAGATGGACTTATAGTATAGCTTGTATTTGTATTGTTATGGCTATAATAGGATATTTTTTAAAAAACATGGATACTAGTACAGTTAGATGGTTAATAGGGTTTGCTGTTTATTTATCTGGGCAAAGAGATATAGGAGATTTTTTAAAGAGGTGATAAATTGAAAAAGATATATCTTTATATTTTAATTTTTATCCTATTATTAATTATCATTAATTTTTTAGGTGTTAAAATTACTGGAATTGTTGGTCTTATCTTAAGTGCTTTTGGATTAATTAAATATAATAAAAATGAACTTGAAGAAGCTAAAGAAAGGATAAACAAGGCAGGTGAGGATATTGAAGCTACTAAACATGATGCTAATACTGCTCTTGATTTTTTTGATAGGTTTTTCTCCGGTGATAATAGCAAGTAATTATAAGAATATAGATACAGAAACTAATGAAGATGGAGAATTTATTCTAAAATTAACATCTGAACAGTATCTTAAACTGGCTGATTATATATCAGAATTAGAAAGTAAAAACAAAAAATTGGAAGCGAAACTTGAACAGGCGTTAAAAGAGTTAAATAAGGCTTATGAGAAAAACAAAGGTTTTAATTTAGCTAGATTATCTGATGGTTTAACCGGGGCAGGTATAGCGACTTTGCTTGTATTGTTAGCGCAGGGGTTGAGGTAAAATTTGTTAATAGTTAGGATTATGGTTTGCAGGATTGTGGATAACTTTGAAGACCGACAGATATATTTGTTTTCCTTGTCGTGTGCTGCGGTGTCCTACCTCCGCTTACTGTCGAGAAATTATCCTTCGGCGTCCTGCCTACGGATAATTTCTAGAGTCGTACAACAAATATATCTGTCTGGATTATTAAAACTAGTTAACTTTGTGTAATAAATATTCCTAAGTAAAGTTATAATTGTTGATTAAGTCTAGGTGACGAAGCCATTTTGTTAAATATAAATGGAATTACACTGTCGTCTTTTAAATTGGTCTTGCATTAATTGTTCTAGAGTGCTATAATATAGAATGAATTAGCATAGCTAAGTCCATGCTCTGTATTTAAAGCAGGGCCGTTTAGTCCGAGTGGAGGGGGTGACATGAGAATGGAAAGGGTTTATGAAGCAACTTTTATTATCAAACCTGATGTGGAAGAGGAAGCCAGAAATGAAGTTATTGAAAGGATTAAATCTATTATAACTGATAATAATGGTGAAATCCTCGAAGCTAATGAATGGGGTAGTAGAAAACTAGCTTATGAGATTAATGATTATAAAACAGGTTACTATACCCTGCTAACTATTAAGGCAGAAGCAGATCTGGTAGAAGAGCTTGAAAGAAACTTTAAGATCATAGATGACATTATTCGTTATCTGGTAATCAGAGTAGAGGAATAAAACTATAAACAGGTATAGAAAGATTATCAAAGTAAGGTGGTGAGTGGATTGTTAAATCATATTGTATTAATTGGGCGTTTGGTTAGAGACCCTGAGTTGAGGTATATTAGTAATGGAACAGCTGTAAGCAATTTTACTCTGGCGGTTGAGCGAAATTATACCAATCAACAGGGTGAAAGGGATGTCGATTTTATCCGGATAGTTACCTGGCGGAAACTGGCGGAAACATGTGCTCATCATCTGGGGAAGGGTAGACTGGTTGCTGTAGAAGGTTCCTTACAGATAAGCAGCAGCGAAAAGGATGGACGAACATATACAAATCCTCAGGTCATAGCCAATGAAGTACGTTTTCTTGACTGGCCAAATGATAACAACAGGGATAACCGCAGTACCAATAACACTAATGCTACTAATAATAATAATAATGATAGTGGTAATGATACTACTGACAACTTTGATATAGATGATAATTTTGATGTACCATTCTAGAAGGAGGGATATAGGTGCCAAGAGGAAGAGGAAAATCATGTTTTTTCTGTGCAAATAAGGATAAAGAAATAGATTATAAAGACCTCAGGACCTTACAACGGTTTGTTACTGATAGAGGAAAGATTGTCCCCCGTAGGATAACCGGGACCTGTGCTAAACATCAACGGGCTTTGACCAGGCAGATAAAAAGAGCAAGAGCAATAGCTCTATTACCATATGTAAAAGAATAGTGAGATACAAGGAGGCAAAGGGCTACTTTAGCCTCCTTTATTTAATATTAGGGTGGTGTTATGATGGAATCAAAGCTAATAAAAGATGGTTTAAAGGTAATGGGCCTTGTTTTTTTATTTAGTTTATTAAGTATTTATATCGGTCTTTATAGTCCAATTATGGGATTTTTTATTAATTTAGTGTTGCCTATACCAATAGCCTATATTGTTAGCAAGTATAATAATCAGAGCTCATTAATAATAATTATTACAGTAGCATTAACTAATGGCCTATTATTAGGAATGACAGGTGGAATGCAGCTTGGGGCTATGATGATAGTAAATACAGTAGTAGGTTTTGGTTTGATTGGTTTTGTTGTTGGTTCCGGGGTAAAAGAAGGTTTTTCACCACGTATAACACTTATTTTGACCGTTGCTGCTGTAATATTTTCAACGGTAATTACTAATCAGGTCATTCCTTATCTTACTGGTACAGGATATAAAGATGTTATAAATGATATAGTCAATATTATTAATCAAAATTCTCAGTTTGGCGAATTTTCGGAAACGGTTAAACAGATAGTCCCACTAATAATAAGGATATATCCATCTATTCTTATTATTACTTCTATAATTACAGGGATTGTGGTCTATTATATAAGTACCTGGTATCTAAAGAAAAAGGGGCTTGTTGACAAGATATATAAACCAGTTAAGATGTGGTATTTTCCCAGAATATTATCACTGGGGATAGTAATAGCCTTACTATTGGACGGCAATATATTCTTTGTTAATTTATTGATTGTTTTACTCTTTTTTATGTTTTTACAGGGTTTTTCAGTAGGATTATTCTATACTTCCCGGCTAAAAAATCCTATTATTAATTTTCTTTATATCATGGCAATAGTATTTTTAAACTTCCTTTTACTTCCGGTTTTAATTATCCTGGGGCTTTTTGATATGTGGTTTAATCTAAGGAAGTTTAAGTAAACAAAGCCTTAAATTGCTATTGCCAGAGGAGACTCTTTGCTGTAAAATATAATTAAATGGGGGTTTTGTGATGAAGGTTATTCTAAAAAGTGATGTTAAAAAATTAGGTAGTAAAGGTGATATTGTTAAGGTTTCAGATGGTTATGCAAGGAACTTTCTCATGCCCAAAGGTCTGGCTGAAGAGGCAACCCAGAGCAATTTAAATGAACTAAAACATAAGGAAAAGATTCAGGAGAGGAAATATAAGGAAAACCGGGCTGAAGCAGAGGAACTGGCCAGCAAATTAGCAGAAAAAGATTTTGTCATAGCTGTTAAGGCTGGAGAAAATGGTAGACTATTTGGCTCAGTTACCACCAAAGATATTGCCAAGGCAGTAAAAAAAGAGGGATTCAAAATAGATAAAAGAAAAATTGATTTATCTGATCATATAAAATCACTTGGGGTACATAAGGTGAAGGTTAAGATATTCAAGGATGTTGAGGCTACCCTGAAGGTAAAGGTTGTTGAAGCCTAGCTTATAATTTGAAGGAGTGTAAAAAATGAAACCCTTCTGGCAGCGTTTTTTTCATAAAGGAGATGTACAGCTAAAACAGAATAAAGACAGTAGTATAGATAACCAGGATAAACGTCTTAAAGCACTATATAAGAAGATTAGTGATTATTATGGGAGAGACAGGTTTATTATAAAGGCTGGTAGGGTTGATGTACTTGACTTAATTAGTTCGGAAAAAACAAAAGAAAGACTGACTGCCCTGGAGCGGCTTATTTATGATGACCCTTCACAAAAAATTGAAGGGCCAGTCAATGAAAGATTAGACAGACTGGAAAATAAACTAGCAGATCTGCTGGCAGAACGTTCAGTAGAAAAAGAACTTGAACAGCAGATTGCAGTCAGGATGAAAAAGAGGGAGCGGGAGTATCTAAAAGAGATCAAAAAGGAAATAGTACAGGGCGAGGAGACAGTTGATAATGCTCAGACACTACGCCGTCTGGCACAACTGGAAAAGATGGAGGCAAGGGGCTTAAACCGTTCTACCCTGGATCTGGTTAGACCGCAGAGTTTTGCTGAAATAATTGGTCAGGATTCAGCGATTAAAGCCCTGGTTTCCAAAATTGCCTCACCCTATCCCCAGCATATTATACTCTATGGCCCACCAGGTGTTGGCAAGACTACTGCTGCCCGGCTTGCTCTAGAAGAAGCCAAGAAGAGAAAGAATACACCTTTTTATGATGATTCCAATTTTGTAGAGGTAGATGGTACAACACTGCGCTGGGACCCCAGAGAAGTAACAAATCCACTTTTAGGTTCTGTTCATGACCCTATTTATCAGGGCGCCAGGAAGAATTTGGCCAATGAAGGGGTTCCTGAACCGAAGACAGGATTGGTTACAGAAGCCCATGGGGGGGTTCTCTTTATTGATGAGATAGGAGAGCTTGACCCTATGTTGCAGAACAAACTTTTAAAAGTAATGGAAGATAAACGGGTTAAATTTGAGTCATCCTATTATGATGAAAACAGTGACCAGATACCGTTATATATTCAGAAACTCTTTAAGGAAGGTGCTCCAGCAGACTTTATCTTAATTGGTGCTACTACCAGGAGTCCGGAGGCTATAAATCCGGCTTTCAGGTCCCGTTGTGCAGAGGTGTTTTTTAACCCACTGAGCAGGGAAGATATTAAGAAGATTGTCCAAAATGCAGTAGCTAAACTGGCTGTTAGTGTGGCAGAAAATATTCCGGATATTATTAGTAGTTATACTATTGAAGGTAGGACTGCTATAAACCTTTTACTTGATGCCTACAGTCTAATACTCTATGAAAAGGATGACACCGATCAGGAAAAACCACTTATTACTGATGAGATATTATATCAGGCCCTGCAGAACCGGCGGATGACGCCGTATAATAAGATTGATACTGCAGAGGACACGCAAATCGGCAAGATATTTGGACTGGGGGTTAATGGATTTATTGGTTCAATTATTGAGATAGAGGCTGTAGCCTTTAAATCAGCTGTTGAGGGCAGGGGTAAAATCCATTTTAATGAGACTGCTGGTTCAATGACCAAGGACTCACTCTTTAATGCTGCAGCTGTTGTCAGGAAAATAATCGGGAAGAATATAGATGATTACGACCTCCATGTCAATATTATCGGTGGTGGGAATGTTGATGGGCCATCTGCTGGGATAGCTATACTCCTGGCTATTATTAGTGCTATAGAAGAAATACCCTTAAAACAGGATATAGCAGTAACAGGAGAGGTTTCTATTCAGGGCAAGGTTAAACCAGTTGGTGGTATCAGGGAGAAACTACACGCTGCAGAACAGGCAGGCATCAGAGAGGTCCTCCTTCCTGGGGAAAATAATAATGATGTCAGTCAGGATATAAAGATTAAAACAACAGCAATTACTACTGTTAGAGAGGCCTTGAACAGGGTCCTGATTGATAATAGTAAGATATCAATAGTGAAATAATTTAACTAAAGTGAGTTTATAAACCGTGGGTTGCCACGGTTTTTTATTGATTTTGGTTTATATTTTGTATAATTTATAATAAATTTGGATGTTGATAAATTTTGATTTATTTGTTTTAAGAAGCAAGTGCTAGAAAACTACAGGAGTTTCCCCATTTTTTGAGTGTATATAAAGAAAAAGTTATCAACAGGCAAAATTGTGGATAATTCATGTTGAGAATGGTTTAAAAATAGTTATCCACAGATTACGCAAAAAAGGTGAAACAAGCTCCTGAATTTGGTATAATTTGTTTGGACACAAAAACCAAAAGGAGTTGTTCCACCTATGAGTAATTATACCAAATTTATTTACCAATTGAAACGAAAAGTAAGCAATTTTTCTAAAAGTATTTCTAAAAACCTATCAAAACCTAAAACTAAATTTATTACTCAAATGATTTATGGTTTACTAAAAGGTCAATCAGTACTTTTAAGTAATATTGCTCGTTCTCTTAAAGAAGATATCCTTTTCAAAAAAACTGTTGAACGTTTATCCAGAAACCTTGAAAATTTTAATCAACAAGAAGAACTAATTACTGATTATCTAAATAAGATTAAACCACATATTGATGATAATACTGTTTTCTGCTGTGACAAATCAGATATAGTAAAACCCTACAGTAAAGAACTGGAGGCTCTTGATAGAGTTAGAGATGGTAGCAAAGGTGAAACTGAAAAAGGTTATGATACTTTTGAAATAGCTGCTCTAACTGATAATAAAGAACTGCCTATAGAAGTATACTCTCATATCTACTCAAGTTTAGAATCTGGTTTTAAAAGTAGAAATATTGAAGCATTAAAAGGTCTTAATTTTATTGAAAAGCATTTTGGAAAAAAAGGTATTTATGCCCTTGATAGAGGCTATGATGCCAATCTTTATTATAAATATTTTACTGATAGCAATAAAGATTTTGTAATTAGGGCTAAAAGTAACCGCAATCTTATTTATAAAGGCAGAAGCATAAATATTAAGAAAATAGCTGATCTATACAAAGGTAAATATGTCTATTGCTATACCAACCAGGATAACAAAAAAAGAAAATTAAAATTTAGTTATGCTCCAATTAAATTACCAGCTTTAAAAGATAAAAAGTTAACTCTTGTAATCGTTAGAGGCCTTGGAAATAATCCAATGATGTTAATTACAAATTTAAGGCCAAAGGCTAAAAAACTTACTCTTATCATTTTAAAAGCATATATTAAAAGATGGAGAATAGAAGAATATTTTAGATTCAAAAAACAGAAGTTTGACTTTGAAAATTTTAGAGTAAGATCTTTAAAAAGAATAAGAAATTTAGATTTAATTTTATCAATAGCAATAGGATTTTTAGCTCTATTTTCAAACAAGAAAAAACAGACCGAACTCAAGATAATTGTAAAGAAGGTTTCTGATAGAATATTTAATCTCCCGGATTTTGATTATTATGCAATAGCAGATGGTTTTAAAGCTATTTTAGAGAAATCATACACTGGAATAAATTCGTTTTTAAAAAGTTATTACCAAAAACAGCGATCACAAAACAATTTACAACTTTCTTTACCACTATGACAGTAAAGGTTAGTTTTTGCTATTTTTAAAAATGGGGAAACTCATTTAGAAAACTATTATTGAAACAAATAGTAATAAATGTTATAATTTAGATGAATTTTGTGTATTTTTGTTTTTTTTAATATAATATTTTTGCATAAAAAATTAATATGGTAATAAGAAGGAGGTACTATGGGCTTTTTTAGTAAGGTATTTAACAAAAACAAAAAAGAAGAAATTGTTGCAAGGAATCCATTTAATTTACAAATTAATGATATTGTAGATTATGATTTGGTTGAATATCAGGTCATAGGAAAAGTTAAATATAATGAAGAAGGCTATATATGGTATGATTATCATTTATTTGATAGTAAAGAACACTTATGGCTTTATGCAGAAGATGATGATGAAGTTAGATTAGGACTCTTCCGGAAATTAGATGTTGATCATCAACTATATGCAAAGTTCCAGGAAGAAATACCTTCAGTCATTAAATATGAAGATATGGATTATTCTTTAATTGAAGAAGGTAGTGCTAATATTGAAATTGAAGGGAAAGTGGGTGCCAAAGATGGTCAGCGGATTAAATATTGGGATTATGAAACAGGAAATGGAAATCAACTATCAGTTGAAAAATGGGGAAATGAATTGGAAATTAGTGTTGGAGAAGTAGTGCAAGAAGGTTTATTAGAATTTTATCCTGCCAAATAAGATGATTGACATCTGGTATGAAAACTAGAGATTCAATCTTAAATTATGTGATTTTGAAAATTGTGGATAACTTTGAAGACCGACAAATATATTTACTTACCTTGTCGTGCACCACGGGCACTCCGTATTTAAGTAGACCGTACAAGAAAATTGAGGTTGCACTACGGCGCCTTGCCTTCGGTTACTGTCGAGAAATTGTCTTTCGGCGTCCATGCCTCCAGACAATTTCTAGAGTCGTCCAGTAAATATATTTGTCTGTATTATGATAATAAGGTAATTTTGTGTAAGAGGTATTCTTAAGTAAGGTTAATAATTAGTGATTAAGTTTGGATGGCTGTTAGGTCGTGTTGTTCTATTGTTTTTTATGGTAAAGGTAAGAATAATTTGAAATTTAAATGAGGAGGGATTTGAAGTGGGTTTTTTTGATAGGATGAAGACATTAGTAAAGGGTAAGGCCAATCAAGCGATGGATAAATTGGAAGATAAGAATATTGAAGCTATAGTGAAAGAAGAAATAAGAAAGATGAAGGGGGAGTTTCGGCAAGCTAAAAGTGCAGTTGCCAAGTCTATTACTTTGGTTAAAGAGGCAGAGACTAAAGCTAATAAAGCTAAAGAAGAATTAGAGCACTGGGCTGATAGGGCTAAACAGGCTCTGGAAGCTGGTAATGAAGATTTGGCTAGAAAAGCAATAGAGAAAAAACAAGAAGCTGAAAAGGATTATAAAAAATATCAGGAACAGGTAGTTGAAAGACGGAGGATTGCTGATATACATAAAGCGAAAGTAAAAGAACTACAGGAAAGAATTGAAGAAGCTGAAGATAGACAAGATGAATTAATTGCTGCTGCAGAATCTGCTAGAGCTACTAAGGAAATTAATGAAACAATGAGTGGCCTTGGCAAGGAAAATGCGAGCGACAATCTTGATAGACTGGAAAAAAGAGTTGGTAAAATGGAAGCAGAGGCCCAGGCTAGTGATGAATTATATGAAGACTTAAAGAAAGATGATCTTGAAGCACAGTTTGAGGAACTGGAAAATAAGGATTCTATAGATGATGAATTAGCTAAGTTAAAGGCTGAAATGAATAAAAATGAATAAAGTAAGGTATAAAAAATTATCAGTTTTAGGACTTGAGTACAAATTGTTTCTGTCTCCTGCTCTAAATTGTAAATTTAATGTATTAAAAAATAGGGTTATAAACTGGCAGGGGATTATATTAGACTTTTCCATAATAGGATTAAGTCATTTTGTTAAAATTGACACAGGTGCTAAAAACAAATTAATAGAATTATTAGCCTGTGTTGACTCAAAAGATATTGCTGATGAAGTGCTTGTTCAACAAAAGAATTTAATAGCTTGCTGTAACTACAGGTATAATAAAAGATTTAATAGTTTTTATAAATATAGTTTTATTACTGAAACAATTGATGACTGTCTTAGAAATGCTGGGGAATTTGGAGATAAATATACTGATAAAGGCTGTGGTTTTTATCTGGAGTATGTTTTTCCTTCACCTGATGGCTTTGCTGTTACCAGCATTGAAATTACGGGGAAAGAGGATAAATTTTGCTGGATAACTTATCATAGTTATCCAGCAGATAAAAAAATTATAAAAACAAGAAGTATAATAGAGAAGGAGGGTTGAGTGTTGATGGAAAAAAGAGATATTATTGTTAGTCTAGGGGTCTTAATATTGATTATTTTTATTGTAGGGGGTTTATTAACAGGAAGAGGACCTAATATTGTGAAGGCTGTTGATAAAAAATATGCCTTAAAATCCGTTGAGGGTGCTGTTAAAACGTACGACTCTAAAGATGATCTTAATATGACGGTAAATAGTATTAGTTCATTAAAGAAACCTTATGATCAAAAGATTGATTCTACGGGGAAAAGTATTTTATTATATGATGAAGCAGTAATAATTGTAGAAGATAAAGGTGGGCATACAGAAATAGAATTAATAGAAGACCATAAAACTGCCTATCGTCGTCATCATAATACGATGGTTTTTTTCTGGGGAAATAATCTTTACCGGAGCGGTAGGATAAGAACCCCTCGCAGTATAAGGGAAGGTAGCATTGGTTCTTCATCATCCCGCGGTGGTGGTTTTGGTTTTGGAAAATAAGCTGCTTTATTAGAGGGATAAGTATAAGGAGTAATTAATATGGAAACTAAAGGGAATAGGAATTTTAGTAATAAAATACCCTTCTTAACTTGTGCTTTTGTTGTTGCTATTGCCTCAATAGTATATGAGTTGATTATTGGTGGTATTTCTTCATATTTATTGGGTAACAGTGTTTATCAATTTTCAATTACAATAGGTTTATTTATGACTTCAATGGGTTTAGGTTCATTGTTTTCAAAGTATATTGAAGAAGATTTAATATTTAAGTTTATGCTGATAGAAGTAGCTTTAGCTTTAATAGGTGGAAGTTGTGGTTTGATTCTATTTTATAGTTATGCAGTGCTGAATTCTTATCTGCCAATAATGTTTTTATTGACTGTAATAATTGGTACTTTAACTGGCTTTGAATTACCATTAGTTACTAGAATTGTTGGAAGTTTTAATCAGTTGAAAGATGCTTTAGCAAATGCAACTGCTGCTGATTATATTGGTGGGTTAATTGGATCTATTGCTTTTCCGATTCTCCTATTGCCGAGATTGGGATTTATTAAAACCAGTTATATAATAGGGATCTTAAATATAATAGTTGCAGCTTATCTTTTTATAAAATATAAAGGAAATTTACGGAAAAACAAGATGATATTTATTGTTATTATGCTGGTGATTGTCATTCTTATGATAGGTGTTTTTACTGTTGATGATACAGAGGCTTTTCTGGAAAGAAAGTTATACAGGGATAAGGTTGTTTTTTCCAGCCAGACTGAATATCAAAAGATTGTGATAACAGAAGATAGGGATGATATTAGACTATTCTTAAATGGCAATATACAGTTTTCTTCAAAAGATGAATACCGTTATCATGAATCTTTAGTTCATCCAGCTTTAAGTTTATTAGATGGAGATAAGAAGATTCTTATCTTGGGTGGTGGTGATGGATTAGCTATAAGAGAGGTTTTAAAATACTCCGATATTCAAGAAATAGATCTGGTAGATCTAGATAAATCAGTAACTGATCTTGCTAAAACTTCTGAGTATCTTCTTAAGTTCAATCAGGATTCGTTTAGTGACAAAAGGGTTAAGATTATTAATCAGGATGCTTATCAGTACTTAGAAACAAGTAAAAAAAAATATGATGTAATTCTTGTTGATCTTCCTGATCCAAATAATGAGAGTTTGAATAAATTATATACTGTAACATTTTATAGATTTGTTTATGAGCATTTAAATGATCAAGGAATTATGGCTGCCCAATCTACATCCCCTTACTTTGCTGCTGAATGTTTTTGGATTATACATAATACTATTAAAGAAGCTGGCTTTTATACCAGGCCATATCATGTTTATATTCCTTCTTTTGGAGACTGGGGATTTAATATAGGGACAAAGGGTTTTAGATTTAATCCGGCTGACATCAAAATTAAGGTGGCTACAAAATTTTTGACTGATCAACAGGCCGAGAATTTGTTTGTATTTGGCCAGGATATATTAAATGAAAAAACAGCTGATATTAATACCCTAATCAGGCCTATTTTAATCAGGACTTATTATAATGCCTGGGAAGAGTATAACTAAAGGATAGAGATTGGAGAGATAGACTTATTATGTTTAATGTACTACTAGGATATTTTAAGAGATTTAAGACTCAGATAGATCCTAAATTGTTGTTCAGGATGCTTCTACTGGGGATTATTATCTTTCTGATTATTGCTTTTATTGTTTATAATATTGAACCACAAGATCAATTTAATTCTTTGGCTGATGCTATTTGGTGGGTAGTAGTTACTGCTACTACAGTTGGATATGGGGATTTTTTCCCTGTTTCAGTGGGAGGGAGATTACTAGCTGTTGTCTTAATGGTTTTAGGTATTGGCCTTTTTGGCGGAATTACTGCTACAATAACAGATCTATTTATAAAAATAGAAAAGAGAAGGGAGTTGGGCCAATTGACTGCTGACTATAAAGGACATATTATTATCTGTGGTTGGTGTGAAAAGACCTCTGAAATAATAAGGCAAATATTAAACGAAGATATAGAGAATAAACAGATAGTTTTGATAGCTGATTTAGAAAGAGATCCCTTTCCTGATAATAATCTGGTTCATTTTATTCGAGGTGAGATTGATGATAAAGAAATACTGGAAAAAGCCAATATACAGTGGGCTAGAACTGCCATTATCTTGAATGAAGATAATAATGATGCAACTACTGTTTTATCAGCTTTAACGATTAATTCTTTAAATTCAACTTTATATTCTATTGCTGAAATTAGTAAAGAAGAGAATAGAATACACTTGCAAAATGCTGGTGTTGATGAGATTGTAGTTAATAATGATATAAGTAGTCGCTTAATGGTAAGGACTGCTTTTTACCATGGTACTTCTATTGTTTTTAATGAACTTTTAACAAATAAAATAGGGAATGAAGTATATATGTTAAAAGTAGAGAAAGAATATGCAGATAAAAGTTTTGCGGAGTTGTTTACATATCTAAAACAGAAAGAGAATGCTATTCTCCTGGGATTGAAGAGGGGAGATAATGTATTACTTAATCCTGATAATAGTAAGCTGGTGTTAGCAGGGGATTATCTTATATATATGGCTTTGAAGAGAATAGATAATTTTTGTATTTAATATCATAAAGGAAAGGAGATGAAGGAGAATATGTTAACAAATGAATTTATTGCAACTATTGTTTATGCAGTACTGGCCTTAGTTTTAATGTTTTTAGGTTATAAATTTTTTGACTGGATAACTCCATATAATTTCGCAGAAGAAATTAAAGAGAAAAATCCAGCTATAGGTGTAGTAATTGCAGGAATCTTTATAGCAGTGGCTATTATTATAAAAGCGGCAATTATTTAGTAAATGGTTTCTCTGTTTAAAACTATTAGATAAATTAAGGGGGTTTAGGTAAGTGAATCCAATTCTTTCAAGTATAGTTTATTTTGTTATAGGTATGATACTTTGTGCCTTAGGTTATAAAATATTTGATATAATTACTCCATTTGATTTAAATGAAGAAATTGATGACCATAATATAGCTGCTGGTTTAACTGTAGCTGGAATATTTATTGGCGTAGCTATTGTAGTGAGTGCAGTGATTGTATAAAAAATATTTATAGTATATATATTATGTATATCAAGAAAAGAACCTTCAGTGAAGGTTCTTTTCTTGATTACACAATTCAGTATTGATTGTTTTCATACTAGAAGTTAGAACAGACATATTTACTTAATTCATAATACTTCTAAGTTTTTCTTTAAACTCCTCAAAACTATATTTTTGATAATCCTCAATCAGGGTAATAATTTGTTCTAACTGTTCGGCTGAAATTATCCCTTTTTCATGTAATTTTTCATAACGATTGGCAAAGGCCAGGACGGCTTTTAAATCAAAATCCAGCTGGGATTCTATGTTTTCATCATACATTGGGTAGACTCTCCTCCAGGGACAGGTTCTCAGGGTCGATAAAGCGGATATATTCATCTTCAAAATAGAGTTTAATTGAACCGGTTTGACCAGTCCTCTGCTTGGCTACAATTACATCAGTATCGTTGGCTGTTCCTTCTTCTTCAGCCTTTTCACGGGCAGCAGCACTGGTATGGGCATGGCGGTAGAGGAAGATAACCCCATCAGCAACCTCTTCAATATTACCAGAATCTCTTAAATCAGAGAGGACAGGTCTTTTATCTTGTCGGCTGGTAAAACTACGGCTAATCTGGGATATAAGAATAATAGGTACATTTATTTCAGAAGCTAAGTTTCTCAGCTGTAGGACAACCTGACCGACAGCCCGGGCTGTATTATGCAGCTGCTCATCAGGCAGCTGGATCATCTGTAGATAATCAATAACAACCAGACCGAGCTCTCCCATCTGTGATTTAAACTTGCGGAGCCGGGCCCTGATCTGGGCAACATTTAGTCCCCTTTCATCAGAAATAACCAGAGGGAGTTTATGAAGGGTATCAAGTGCCCTGGAAACCCTTTTATCTTCTTCCTCATTTGTTTCTCCCTGATTATATTTCCAGCCGTTAACACCTGATTCCTGGATAATCATGCGGTCGATAATCTCCTGGGCATCCATCTCCAGGCTGATAACTGCCACTGGGACATTCCGTTTAATGATATTTTTGGCTATATTGATAGCAAAGGCGGTTTTACCCATACTGGTAGAAGCAGCCAGTACAGAGAGGTGTCCTTTTTTAAACCCACCGATTAAATTATCTAGTGAGATGAACCCTGTCCGCAGACCGACATCAGCTTTGTTGTGTTTCCGGTCAATATAGGCTTCAAAAGAATCCATTAAGGCCTCTTCCATTAGATAAATATGTTTTTCCGTATCTGTTGATTCATTGGTAGCCTCAAAAATAATATCCTGTGCCCTGGCCTGATAATCTCCGATAGAGAGGTCAGTTTTATCAACTAACTCTTTTAATCTCCTGGCTGCTTTAAGCAGTAATTGTTTTTGATAGTTATTTTTAATAAGGTCAATAGTTGGTAACAATTCATCAAGGGTATTAAAACCAGACGTAAGAAGTTCGATGGTTTCTTCTGGTTTTTTAATAATACCATCTTTCTTTAGTCTTAAAAAGAGTTTTGTTCTGGATATTTGACTGTTTTCCTGAAATTGATTAAGGAGAATTTCATAGATTAACTGGGCCTGTGGATTCAAAAAGTGTTTTAACTCCAGGGTATCAGCTATCTCATCAATCTTTTCAGGGTATTGTAATAAAATGCCCAGCAGTTGAAACTCGTGGTTGTGCTGTTCAAATCCCTTTAGTATATTTTCTTTAGTGGCCATATGAATCCTCCTTTTTTAGTAATAAATCAACTTTCAAACCCCCAGGGAACATCTTCCCAATTATCAGCCATCTTTTTTTCTTCTTTGTTTACTTTATAGTAAGAATCCCTGGAATTTTTCAAATGAGCCCTGGCCTCCTGGGTAGTTTTTATCCCTGCTTCCTTCCAGGGTTTAATAAAATTGTCTTCGATATATTTAAGTGAAGGTTGTCCATCCCGTTTCCTTTTAACAGCCTCTTGAATAGCCAGCTTAATGATTGAACTACTTAAAGGATAGTCATCACTTAACCAGCTTTTAAAGGTTTCCATATGAATGGGTTTAACATTTTGCCATTTTTTAATTCCGAAAGAACTGGCCAGTTCCCTTGTTTCACGATAAAGCTGGTCAAAGTGTTTTAAACGCTGATAAGTAAAGATTTCCTTTCGGTACCAGTCATCAACAATTCCTTTTAAATAGTGAAAAGCCTGACCAGGTGGGTTATCATTTCTTTCTAACCATCTATCTACCCTTCTGATCAGCTCAGCAATCATTTTGTGGTCAAAGCTATCCAGCCATTTACTTAACTGCCCTTTATCCTCCTCTGGGGGAATAAAGCTTAATATTGCCTGATATAGTTCTTCTTCTGATGGTGTTTTTTTATCGATAACAGCTTTTCGTATGTTCTTGTTATTATATAATCCTTCTCTATGATTAGTTATAGGAAGAGAACTATTTCTTAAAATATTTAAATTAAGTTCTATTTTATAGGTGTAGTCCCCCTCCCGTTTAGCGGAGATTCTTATTATACCATGTTCAGCGAGGTGCTTTAAGGCTTTATTTATAGCAGGGATAGAAAGCTCCCTGGGCAAATAACTGGAGATGATAGTTGCATTGGTATAGATACATTGATTATCATCAAGGTGTGTTAGGAGATAAAAGAAGATAGATAGGCTTATTCCAGGGAATCTCTTTAAAAAACCATTATCAATACAGGTATTCCCCAATTCAATTATACTATCATCTTCAGGCGAGGATATGCTGATCCTTTGATGTTGATTAATAAAAAAAGACATAAAAACCCCTCTTTCTCATTATAAATAATTCTCTAAAAGTAGTCAAAACCCTTCTTAATTTGTGTGTTCGAAAAGAATTGTTTTAGGTGATTATACTTCCCAGAACGAAGTTAAGGTGCTACCATTGAGTGAAGGGATGTATAATCACAGGGGTATAAGCAGTGACTTTTCGAACAGACTCTTAATAAATATCTATAGGAATAAAATTATACTTACCTTGACAAAGACAACCTTTATTTGCTAAGATTAAGACGTAGCAGAGAATTAAAATAAATATAATTTGAAAGGGAGATTAGCTTTTGTTAAGTCGTTATAGTTTGCCTGAGATGGAGAAGGTATGGAGTGAAGAGAGCAAATATAAGAAGTGGCTGGCCATAGAACTGGCTGCCTGTAGAGCCTGGGCTAAACTTGGCAGGATCCCTGAAAAAGACATAAAGAAAATAGAGGGTAATATTAGCCTGGACCTTAAGCGGATTAAAGAGATAGAAAAGACTACCAGGCATGATATACTGGCCTTTGTTGAGGGTATAAATGAAACCCTGGGAGAAGAATCCAAATATATACATATGGGTTTGACATCTTCTGATGTAAAGGATACTGCTCTGGCCTTACAGCTCTGTGATGCCCATGATCTTATTTTACGAGACCTTAAAAAGTTAAAAAAGAAACTGGGAGAACAGTCATACCAGCATAAAGATACCATTATGATCGGGAGGACACATGGTGTTCATGGTGAGCCTACAACTTGGGGTTTGAAACTGGCTATCTGGTATACTGAGATAGACAGACATATTAAGAGAATGGAAAGGGTCAAAGAGTTTATTGCTGTAGGTCAGATCTCCGGGGCTATTGGTACTTATGCCAGTGTAAATCCCCGCATAGAGGAGTTGGTCTGTGAGGAATTAGGTTTAGAACCAGCACCTGTCTCAAATCAAATACTACAGCGGGATAGGCATGCTGATTTCCTTAATAATCTAGCCTTGATAGCTGCTTCTTTAGAGAAGTTTGCTACCGAAATTCGTAATCTGCAGAGGACAGACATCCTTGAAGTGGAGGAAGGATTTCGCAAGGGGCAGAAAGGCTCATCGGCTATGCCTCACAAAAAGAACCCGATAATATGTGAGAGAGTCTCAGGACTGGCCAGGGTTGTCAGGGGTAATGTATTACCTGGTTTGGAAAATATTGCACTCTGGCATGAAAGGGATTTGACACATTCCTCAGTCGAAAGGGTTATTATCCCTGATAGTACAATCCTGGTAAACTATATGTTAAATAAATTTATCATGGTATTAGACGAGTTGCTTATTAATAAAGATAGAATGAAGGAAAATATGAATAGAACCCACGGACTTATATTTTCACAGAAACTAATGCTTTCCCTGGTAGATAAAGGCCTTGTCCGGGAAAAAGCCTATGATCTAGCGCAGCGCAATGCCTTAAAAGCCTGGGAGGAAAGAGCTAGTTATCAAGAATTAATTAAAGGTGACCAAGAAGTCAGTAAATACCTGACTGAAGAAGAAATAGATAGAATATTTGATTACAGGTCCTTTCTTAAAGAAGTAGACTATATTTATCAACGGATAGGGCTTGAAGGAAGGGAGGAGGCTTAAACCAGACAGGTTTAAGCTGCTTATTATGGCAAATAAAATTGTAATTGGTACACAATGGGGAGACGAGGGAAAAGGTAAGATTACCGATATGTTAGCCCGGACTGCTGATGTAGTAGTGCGTTTTGGTGGAGGAAATAATGCTGGACACACAGTAATAGTGGGGGATGAGAAATTTGAACTCCACCTGATACCATCTGGTATACTCTACCCTGAAAAGATAAATGTAATTGGTAATGGCGTAGTAATTGACCCTGAGGCACTACTTAAGGAGATGTACGGGTTAATAGAGCGCAAGATCAATCTGGATAATTTTTTTATCAGTGAATCAGCCCATGTAATTATGCCCTATCATCGTCTACTGGACCGTCTTGAAGAAGAACGGAAAGCAGATTCCAAAATAGGTACAACAGGCAAGGGTATTGGCCCAGCCTATACAGATAAGATAGCCCGCCGTGGTATCAGGGTCTGTGATACACTTGACCGGGATGTTTTCTATAAAAAACTGCAGGAGAACCTGGCCTATCAGAACTTAATTATTGAAAAGGTTTATAAATCAAAACCTGTTGATATAGAAGAGATTATGGAAGAATACCTACCATATATAGAAGAAATAAGGCCCTATGTTAAAAATACCTCTTTATTACTGGATAAAATGCGTAAAGAAAATAAAAAAATATTCTTTGAAGGTGCTCAGGGGACTCTTCTTGATGTGGATTACGGGACATATCCCTTTGTTACATCTTCTAATCCAACTGCCGGTGGTGTTTGTAATGGGGCAGGAATAGGCCCAGTCCTGATTGACGATGTTGTTGGTGTTGCTAAAGCATATTTAACCAGGGTAGGGGAGGGCCCTTTCCCTACAGAACTGGAAGATAAAACAGGTGAATGGCTGCGGGAAAAAGGTCATGAATATGGGGTTACTACTGGTAGACCCAGGAGGTGCGGCTGGTTTGATGTCCCGATCTTAAAACATGCTTTCAGGGTTAATGGCTTAACAGAGATTGCCCTTACTAAAGTAGACGTTTTAACAGGACTTGATGAAATCAAGGTCTGTACAGCATATCATTATCAGGGTGAGGTTTTAGATGAATTCCCTGTTCAGTTGGAGAAGTTATCAGCCTGTAAACCGGTTTATGAAAACCTGCCAGGTTGGAAGGAAGATATATCAGCTGTAAGGGATTTCGATAAACTACCTGAGAATGCCCGAAACTATATTAAGAGGATAGAAGAGCTTATTGCTGTCCCTGTTAAGATAATTGGAACCGGGCCGGAGAGGGAAGAGGCTATCTTAAAATGAGGGGTGATAAGATGAGAGTGCTGGTTGTCGGCAGTGGTGGCAGGGAACATGCCCTGGTCTGGAAGCTCTTTCAGAGTGAAAGGGTAGCAAGAATTTATGCCGCACCAGGTAATGATGGTATGCTTCCGCTGGCTGACAGGGTTGATATAGGTAGTGACGATATTACTGGTCTGGCTAACTGGGCAGTTGCTCACCATATTGACCTGACTGTTGTAGGACCAGAAGACCCCCTGGTAGCTGGTATTGTTGATGAATTTAACAAGCGGGGGCTGGCTATTTTCGGCCCCAGTAAAAAGGCAGCAATGGTTGAGGGGAGTAAGGTTTATGCTAAAGAGATACTCAAAAAATATAATATACCGACAGCTGAGTATGAGGTCTTTACTAATCCCCATGAAGCACTACAATACTTCCAGCACTGTGTTTACCCTGTGGTTATCAAGGCTGAAGGTTTAGCCGGGGGTAAGGGTGTTGTTATTGCAACAAATAAATCAGAGGCTGAAAAAGCAGTAGCTAAGATTATGGAAGAACGAATTTTTGGTGATGCAGGTAATAGAATAGTAGTTGAGGATTTTTTAGAGGGGGAAGAGGTATCTATCCTGGTTTTAACTGATGGGAAAAACATTCTACCTCTGTCTCCTGCCCAGGATTATAAAGCAATTTTTGATGGTGATGAAGGCCCCAACACAGGAGGTATGGGGGCTTATAGTCCGACTCCCTTTATAGATGATGTTCTACAGGAGGAAATTTGTCATAAAATTCTCAAACCTACTATAAAGGCTTTTCAGGCTGAAGGGATTAACTACAAAGGAATACTTTATGCGGGCTTAATAATTACTGATATGGGCCCCAAAGTTCTTGATTTTAATACCAGACTTGGTGACCCTGAGACACAGGTGATCTTACCCAGATTAAAAAATGACCTGATAAACCTGATAGAAATGGTAGTCAATGATAATCTGGAAGAGATTAAATTAGAGTGGGATAAAAGGTCTGCTGTTTGTGTAGTTCTTGTCTCTGGTGGTTATCCCATAGATTATAAATCAGGTTATTTGATAGAGGGTTTAAATGAGTTAAATAAATATGACAATGTCCTGGTTTTTCATGCCGGGACAAAAAAAGAGGGCGATGATTTTTATACAGCAGGTGGCCGGGTTCTGGGTATTACAGTACTTGGCAGCGGTCTGATAGATGCTATTGACCAGGTCTATGAATGTATAGATCAGATTTCTTTTGAAGATATGCACTATCGAACAGATATAGCCTATAGAGTCTTTGATGATAGTTATTAATTTAAAAAATGTATTTCTTTTTCACAGCTCAGCCGCCTGGTTGGGCTTTCTTTAATACGCTGTTATTGTCTTTTTCTAGGTAATCATCCCCATATCCCCTGGCGAGAAGATTTAGCAGCATATCAATTTCCTGGCTTTTTTGTAGGACTATTTCATCAAAATGGTTTTTTTCCAGAAAAAGTTCGTTTAATTCTCGGCGTTTTTCCTCAATTAGAGAGAGTAAATTAATAATTTTATAAACACCTCCTATATTACCAAAAACTACTTTTATTTATAATATTATACATAAAACGGGAATTTCCTTCATATTTTAAAAAAATAGGCAAAAAGTCATGTACTATACCTTTAAAAACCATGGATAAAGGGCCGGTTATTGACATATGCTAAAAACAATGCTATAATTATCATGTTTCATTGTTTAAATATAAGTTAGGGGATGATTATAATCAAAATTATATTAACAACAAGTGATAATAATGATTTAAATGCAAAGGTGGACAAACAGTTTGGAAGGGCTCCATTTTTTGCTCTGCTGGAAACAGATAATTTAGAGATAAGTTTTTTGGATAATTCTGCTGCAAATGCTTCCAGTGGTGCCGGGGTAATGGCTGCCCAGCAGGTAGTTGATGAAGACCCGGCAGCTGTTATAGCCGGTAATTTTGGTCCCAAGGCTTTTAGTGTTTTAAAAGCTGCCGGTATTAAGATGTATTCATATAGCGGTGATACAGTTAGAGATGCTGTTAAATTGTACCAGGATGATTCACTTAAGGAATTACTTGACCCAACTAACGGGGCCCATGCAGGGTTAAAGTAGGTTATCAATTATGAAAATAACAGTACTAAGCGGCAAAGGAGGGACGGGTAAGACTACTATTGCTACTAATCTTGCCCTGTCACTGTCAAATGTACAATTGCTGGATGCGGATGTAGAGGAACCTGATTCCTATTTATTTATTAAACCAGATTTTGCTGATGAATACCAGGCTGTTAATAGATATGTCCCCCAAATTGACCATGATAAATGTGATTCCTGTCGTAAATGTGTGGATTTCTGTCAGTATAATGCCCTGGCTATCATCTTAGAGAAAGTAATGGTTTTTCCAGAGATCTGTCACAGCTGTGGAGGTTGTAAGATAGTCTGTCCCCGGGATGCTATAAGTGAAGAAAAAAGAGAGATCGGCAATATAAAATGGGATCACTCTGATCGAGAACTTGATTTCTGGCAGGGTGAATTAAATATTGGTGAAGAGACTGCTGTACCGGTAATTGAAGAATTAAAAGGATTTATGGATGAAGAAAAGGATGTTATTATTGATGCTCAACCAGGTACCACCTGTCCTACAGTTGAAGCAGCCTTAGATAGTGATTATTGTATTCTTGTTACTGAACCGACTCCATTTGGCTTAAATGACCTGCAGATGGCTGTTGATATGTTAAAGGAATTAAAAAAACCATATGGGGTGATAATCAATCGCTCAGAGGAAGACTATGATTATCTGATAGAGGATTATTGTCGTCAAGAGGGTATTGAAATTTTATTAAAAATCCCCTATGACCGTCAGATAGCTGAGTTGTATTCTGAAGGTATACCCTTTGTACAGGAACTGCCTGAATGGAAAGAGGAGTTTAGCAAAATTTATCAACATATTAAGGGGGTAGTCAAATGACAATCAAAAAACTGACAGTAATTAGTGGTAAGGGAGGTACTGGTAAGACAACAGTAATCTCCAACCTTGCTGCTCTGGCAGATAATGTTGTTTTAGGAGATTGTGATGTAGATGCCCCTAACATGCATTTATTACTAAAACCGACTGTAGAGAAAAAGACAGTCTTTAAAAGTGCTAAACTGGCTGTAAAAAATGAGGACAGCTGTAATAACTGTGGACTTTGTAGAGAGTTTTGCCGTTTTAAGGCTATCAATGAAGATTTAAGCATTAACCCGCTGAAGTGTGACGGATGTGGTGTATGTGCAGTTGTCTGTCCATCTAATGTAATTCACCTGGAGGAACAGATAACAGGTCATATCTATCATTCCAATTCCAGGTTTGGACCAATGATCCATGCAAAATTGAAGGCCGGGGCAGATAACTCTGGTAAATTAGTAAGTGAGGTAAAAAAAGAGGCAGCTAAAACTGCTATCGAACAAAATAAAAAACTCATTTTAATTGATGGTTCACCAGGGATAGGCTGTCCTGTTATTGCCTCACTTAATGGTGTTGATATGGCTTTAGTTGTTACAGAGCCTACTCAGTCAGGCCTGGCTGATCTGGTAAGGGTCTTAGGACTCAGTAAACACTTTAATATTCAAGTATTTATTGTTATTAATAAATATGATCTTAATGAAAAGATGACAGCCGAGATTAATAAATATTGTCAGGAAAAAGGAATTTCAGTTATTGGCAAGATACCATTCTCTCGCGAGATTAATGAGGCGATGCATCTGGGCAAGTTGATTGTTAATTACAAACCAGCAGCTAAACCTGCTGTGGCTATTAGAGATATGTGGCAGAAGGTTAAAGAGATAAACCAGTTATAAGATTAATTGACATATGCTTATAACTGTGTTAGAATAGAAAAAACTATCTAATTATAGGAGTGATTTAAAGATGGAAAAGATAGCTGTCCCTACTGAAGGGGATATGTTTGCTCAGCATTTTGGGCATTGCCCACAATTTACCATTGTTGCAGTAGATGAAAATAAAGTGCTTAATAAAGAAGTTATTGATAATCCCGGTCATCAACCTGGTTTTTTGCCTAAATTCTTAAGGGATCATGGTGTAGATGTTATTATCGCCGGGGGAATGGGCAGGAAAGCAGTTGATTTGTTTAATCAATTTGATATTGAGGTTGTAACAGGTGCCAGTGGTTCGGTCATGGATGGTATCAGGCTTTATCTTGAAGGGAGTCTAGAGACAGAAGAGGATATTTGTGAACACTAAATAATAGTATTAAAATAGAATACTTTTATTATTTTCCCATCTTAATTATTAAGGATGGGATTTTTATTATTAAAACACCACATTTTGTAGGATTGTAGATAACTTTCAACATCGACAAATATATTTACTTCCCTTGTCGTGCACTACGGCGTCCTGCCTCCGCTTACTGTCGAGAAATTGTCTTTCGGCGTCCATGCCTCCAGACAATTTCTAGAGTCGTTCAGTAAATATATTTGTCTGGATTATAACCTTTAGGTTAAATTATTGTTTGATTAAGCAAAGAAAAATGATATAATTAACTTGAGTAAATTACTAATAATTAACTTTCACAATGAATATTTTTATATATGGGGAGGGGTTTTATGTTTGGAGAGATTAAGGCAGACATAAAGGCTGTTTTTGAAAGGGACCCTGCTGCTAATAACATTATAGAGGTGCTATTAGCTTATTCAGGGCTCCACGCCATTATTATTCATCGCTTAGCACATAGCTTATATAAGATCGGGCTGCGGACATTACCCCGGATAATATCACAGGTGGCCAGGTTTTTTACCGGTATAGAGATACATCCTGGAGCAGTGATCGGTAAGGGTTTTTTTATTGACCATGGGATGGGTGTTGTGATTGGTGAAACCACAGAGATTGGAGAAAATGTTACCCTATTTCAGGGGGTAACCCTGGGAGGAACTGGTAAAGAAAAAGGAAAGAGGCACCCGACAATAGGTGACAATGTCCTGATTGGGGCAGGTGCTAAGGTCCTTGGTTCAATAACCATTGCCAGGGACTCCATGATTGGGGCAGGTTCTGTTGTCTTACATGATGTCCCGGCAAATAGTACTGTTGTGGGTGTACCTGGTAGAGTGACCAGGAGGGCGGGGAAGAAAATTCATCCTGAAATGGAGCTTAACCATAGAGAATTACCGGATATAATCGGGGAAGCACTCCGTTCTTTTGAGGAAAGGCTTGTTAAATTAGAAAAAGACAAAAAACAGACCAGAACACCTGGCTAAAGGTGGACTGGTCTTTGATTTTATAGTAATAAATCAGGTTTTAATTAAACAGCCCGGTACTGAGGTAACGTTCACCAGTATCAGGTGCTAGTGCCAGGATTGTTTTATTACTATCTACCTCAGCTGCTATCTGTAGGGCCGCAGCAGCAGAAGCTCCTGAGGATATACCCAGTAAAAGCCCTTCTTTACTGGCCAGTAGTTGTGCTGTTTCAATTGCTTTATCATCAGAAATTTTTATCACCCTGTCGATAATGTTTTTATTTAAAACAGCAGGAATAAAGCCTGCACCAATACCCTGAATCTTGTGAGAACCAGCACTTTCACCGGAGAGAACTGCTGAAGTAGCTGGTTCAACAGCAATGGCTTTAATTTCTGGTATTTCATTTTTTAAAACCTCAGCAGTGCCAGTCAGAGTTCCACCTGTACCGACACCTGCAATAAAATAGTCTATCTTTCCACCAGTATCTCTCAGGATCTCGCGGGCAGTTGTCTGGCGGTGGATTTCAGGATTGGCCGGGTTTTCAAATTGACCTGGCATGAAATAATCACTATTTTTAGCAACTAATTCTCTGGCTTTATCAATAGCCCCCTTCATGCCCTTTTCACCAGGGGTAAGTACTAATTTTGCCCCATAGGCTTTAAGCAAATTGCGCCGCTCTATACTCATTGAATCAGGCATAGTCAGAATTACCTGATACCCCTTAACAGCACCAATCAGAGCCAGGCCAATACCAGTATTACCACTGGTTGGTTCAATGATAGTTCCACCCTTTTTTAGTCTTCCCTCTTCCTCTGCAGTTTTAATCATATTATAGCAGATTCTATCCTTAATACTCCCTCCAGGGTTATTCCTTTCTAATTTCAATAAGACTGTTGCTGAACTATCACCGGTTACTTTGTTTAGCTTGATAATCGGTGTATCACCAATAAGTTCTACAGCATTATTGTAAATCCTCATATTTAGTATACCTCCCTTTTGATAGCCCCGTGTAAATGAAACAAAATAAAACCTAGTAAACTGATAAGTTTTCAGGACTTTAATTGATTATACTAGAAAAAGTGTATAATTGTCAAATAAAAAACCATTTTTTAGAGGAATTTAAGATTTTAGCGTGAATTATTATATTAAGATCTTTATATAGGTATTTTAAACAACTATTTATTATATTCTATTAAATATCAGAGACTTTAATTATTAAAGGAGTGGTTCTATGTTTAAATCATTACAATTAAAATGGAAAATTAGTTTGATAATTACTTTTATTGCAGTAATAGTTATGGTGGTTGTTTCTTATCTTACATATCACAATACCAGTGATATGTTGTTAGAACAGATTGATGGTAAGATTGGTATTATACAGCAGTCTCAGAAAAATACAATTGCAGAGATCTTCTCCCAATCAGAGAAACAGGTTGCCCAGTTTGCTGCTGACCGGGATGTAGTAAACTATCTGTATATGTTACACTTAACTTTAGAGGGTGATTTTAAGTCTGATAGATTGCTCAAGTCATTTAGTTATAATGTAAGGAATGATTCTGCTGATTTAAGAAAGAGTATCGACAGCTCAATTACTGAGATTGCTTTTTCCTATATTACCAGCCCTGATGGGATTGTACTGGCTGATTCACGGATGGAAGAAGACGACGAGATGACTGATTTTATACAGGTACTGATGCCAGAAGATGAATATAAAAACACCTCTTCTGAAAGAATAATGAGCAGTGATGGGGGAAATTACTTACTATTTAATTCCCCTATTTACAGGAATAATGAGGATTTAATGGGCTATTATGTAATGGCAGTACCCCTTAGTGTCTTAAATAAAACCTTAAGTCAGTCATATATGGCAGATGCTAATATTCAGTTGATTAATAAAGAGGGAATTGTTTTAAATCATACTGATACTAAATTAATAGGGAGAGAATGTAATGACCCCTGGTATTTTTCGCAGATAAAAGAGGGAGTTAATTCTGTAGAGGAAAAAACAGACAGGCAGTATAAGATAATTCAGCGGCTGGCCGAAGATAGGAATCTGTATTTGGCAATTGATGTTCCTATCAAAGTAATAAATGAGCCGGTTAATAAGGTCAGAAACAGCATTTTAATGGTAGCAGTAATTGGTGTTATCTTAATTTTTGTAACAGGTTATTTTCTGATAGGCTGGCAGCTTAATCCCCTTAAAGACCTCTTAAAGGCCTTTGATTTACTTGGTAAAGGGGTTATAAAAGAAGAGGTTTTACTTAAAGATAAAGATACTGAACGTAAGGATGAAATAGGGATTTTAAGTAAAGCCTTTAACAGTATGGTTCTACAACTGAGAGAAGTGATTAATAATATTATTGGGGCTGCTGGTAATGTTGCAGACTCCTCACAACAATTAAAGGTTATCAGTGATGAAGTAGAGTCTAGCTCTGAACAGGTTGCTGAGGCTATTCAGGAGGTAGCAAGCGGGGCTGATAATCAATCAGAGAATATCGATAATATTAATTTTAAGATGAAAAATCTGGCTGAGGGTATAGATACCATGGATAGGTCTAACCAGGATGTTGAAACTCTGGCTGTAGAGGTAAACCAGGCCACCGAAAAAGGTCAGAATGAGATTGAGAAGGTAAGTC
This sequence comes from Iocasia fonsfrigidae, assembly GCF_017751145.1. GTDB lineage: Bacteria > Bacillota > Halanaerobiia > Halanaerobiales > DTU029 > Iocasia > Iocasia fonsfrigidae. Next base: position 3,850,032 of record NZ_CP046640.1, on the reverse strand, counting down.
AGCAGATGAACAATATACGGCTTTCCATCAATGAAATAGCTAGTGGTATAAATAACCTTGAGAATATCTCCAATGAGATTGATGGTATTTTAGAGATAATTAATAGTATTGCCAATCAAACAAATCTTCTGGCCTTAAATGCAGCTATTGAGGCTGCACGGGCAGGTGAAGCAGGTAGAGGTTTTACTGTTGTTGCTGATGAGATACGTGATCTGGCTGAAGAATCTGCCAGTTCTGCCGGTAAAATAAGGGATTTGATTGAAGATATCAAATCCGAGACAAAGGATGCTACCAGCAAGATGGGAGAAGGTTCCCGTCAGATAGAGACAGGTGAAAAGACCGTTGAATCAGCCAGAGGGGCCTTTGATGATATCAAAGCCAGTATTGAAAAAGTAAACAGAGGTATTGAGAAAGCCAGTCAGGCTGTTAAGAGTGTTAGCGGTGAAAGCAGGGAAATAACTGAAGGCCTTGATAACATAGCCAGCATCTCTGAAGAAACCTCAGCCAGCAGTGAAGAGGTGGCCGCTTCCAGTCAGGAACAGATCTCCTATATTGAAGAGATGAGTTCCCTGGCCGATTCTTTTGCTGCCATGGCTGATGAACTAAATGAGCTTATTAAGAGATTTGAGTTATAATCTTTTAGGATAAATTGAAATTGCTTAAGGGCCGGGGGTTATTATTCCTCGGTCTTTTTTTATTTTATTCTCAGGAATTGTCAATTAGGGTAGTTTGTATTATAATAGGATTAAATCAAAATTATCGAAAATTGACGAATATTATAATAATTTCCCATATATTAGGAGAGGAGGGTTTAAGATTGAAGTATTCTATAGCCTTTATTTCCCCTTATAAGAAACTGGCTGATCTTTTTGCAGAGTTGGCTAATGAAGTAGGCAAAAAAATAGAGATAGAGATAGGAGACCTGGAGATAGGGGCCAGGAAGGCCCTTGAGTTAGAAGCAAAGGGCTGTGATGTAGTTATTAGCCGTGGTGGTACTTCGATTGCTATCAAAAAGGAGGTAACAGACCTGCCGGTTGTTGATGTTCCGGTAAGTGGTTTTGACCTGATTCGGGTATTGTACTATGTCAGGAGAGAGGCTGATAAGATAGCTCTGGTGGGTTTTGAACCCTTTACACATGGTATAGAAGGACTGGGAGAGATAATGGGGATAAACCTGAAGGTCTTTACCCTGAAAGAGGAATGGTATGAAGATACTGCTAAGATAAAAAGTGTATTGCAGGGAGTTAAGGCAGAGGGGTATAATTTTGTTGTTGGTGATAATATTTCGGTAAGAATGGCCAAGGAATTAGGCTTAGAAACACATCTAATAAAATCCGGTAAAGAGAGTCTGCACCGGGCCCTGATTGAGGCTGAAAATATAGCCAGGACAAGGCGTAGAGAGATGGAAAAAACAAACAGGATAAAGAGTATCATTGATTCGGCTCATGAAGGTATTATTAGCATTAATAAAGACGGTAGGATAGATATTTTTAATCCTCGTGCTGAAATCCTTTTTAACAAAAAGGCGGATAAAGTAATTGGTCGGGAGATTAATGATGTTTTACCTGAACTTAAGCTGACAAAAATGATTAAGATGGTCGATAAGCCCAGGGAAGAGATATGGACTGTAGGAAAAAAGAAAATTGCAGCTAATGTAACACCGATTAGAGTAGCAGAAGAACACATTGGTGTAGTAGCCACCTGTCAGGAAGTTTCTGGTGTTCAGAAGATGGAGCAGAAGATTAGGAAGGAGCTCTATCTGAAAGGATATGTTGCTGAAAATACCTTTGATAATATAATTGGTCAAACTGAAACCATTAAAGAAACTATTATTGAGGCCCAGGACTATGCCCGGATAGATTCACCTTTATTAATATTTGGGGAGACTGGAACAGGGAAAGAGCTTTTTGCCCAGGCAGTTCATAATGCCAGTTTCCGTCATAATAAACCCTTTGTAGCCTTTAATTGTGCAGCTATTCCCGAAAATCTATTAGAGAGTGAGTTGTTTGGTTATGTGGCAGGGGCATTTACCGGTGCTGCGAAAGGAAAAGCAGGCCTTTTTGAACAGGCCCATGAAGGAACTATCTTTTTGGATGAGATCGGGGAGATATCCCTGGATATTCAGGTCAGACTACTAAGGGTACTGCAGGAAAGAAAAGTAAGGCGTATTGGGGATGATAAGATAACACCAGTTGATGTACGAATTATTGTGGCTACTAATAAAGACCTTTATCAGTTAGTAGAGAAAGGGGATTTTAGAAAAGACCTCTTTTACCGGATTAATGTCCTGAATCTAAACATTCCACCTTTAAGACAGAGGAGAAATGATATTCCCCTCTTGGTAGATTATTTTATTGCCGAGTTTAATTCCAGGCTCAAAAGGGTAATAAAAAATCCGGGTCCGGAGATTATGAAAATACTCAGTAATTATGATTGGCCGGGCAATGTGCGTCAACTGGAAAATGCTGTAGAACGTTTGGTTGTCAGGGCAAAAGGGAAAGAGATTCCCCGAAGATTAGTAAAGGAGACGATTAGTTCTCTGGAGGGATCTCCTACGAAGGGTATCAAAGCAGATGGGAAGTTAAATGGTAAAAATAAAATATCTCTCTCTTTAGGTAAGCCCTTGTCAGAGATGGAAAAAGAGATTATAGACCAGGTTGTCAGGGCAGAGGGTGGTAATAAATCAGCAGCTGCTAAAAGATTAGGTATCGGCAGGACTACCCTGTGGCGTAAATTAGATGGTTAAAAGGTAATAGCTGTTTCAAAATAGAATAGTGTTTCAAATAAAAACAACTATTGTTTCATAATAAAACATTAACAAACAACCCCGACAAGTGTGAAACTTACATTCTTATTTATTTATAAAATAAAAAAGAATGAAAAATAAAAATTATTCCATAAAAATAATTTTATGTTTAAAAATGAAACGAATAACCGTTAAAAACAGCAATATTGTTTCAAAAAGAAAAGAAAGAAGCAGGATTAAATACTCCCTTTTTAAATTGGGAGTATTTAATTTTTCTATAAAGGTATTCCCTGGCATAGTTGATGCAATTTATAATAAACAAATAAATAAAAAATGAAATTATACAGGGTGAGAGACAATGATGATTATAATTGCAGACGATCTAACTGGTGCCAATGATTCAGGTGTACAGCTTTCCAAACAGGGCCTTAAGACACTGGTCTATATTGATCCCTTGAATTGGCAGGATGACTCTCAAAGTAATAATTTATTTAAGGGCGATGTTCTGGTAATTGATACAGAGACAAGGGAGCTAAGTGGTGAGGAGGCTGCTGAGGCCAGCAGGAAAATCACTGCTAAATTACGGCTGGATCAGCAAAAAAATGCTACTTTTTACAAAAAAATCGATTCCACACTCAGGGGTAATATTGGTAAAGAGCTGGAGGTATTAATGGATTTTCTGGATAAGGACCTCTGTATTTTGGCTCCAAGTTTCCCGGGTAATAACCGTTTAACTGTAGGTGGATATCTGCTGGTAAACAATGAACCCCTGGGGTTAAGTCAGTATTATCAAGGGGGTCTTGACCCCTGGCAGGGGAGTTATATCCCCGATTATATCCAGCAGCAGACTGATTTACCGGTAGGATTGGTTGAATTAAAAGATGTTATGCAGGGGGAAAAGGTCATATTTAAACAGATTGAAGCCCTGCAGAAAAAAGGGAAAAAGATTATAGTCTTTGATGCAGCACTGGATTCACAGTTAAGGGATATTGTAAACAGCAGCAAAAGATTGAATAGTTCTATCCTGTACTGTGGTTCTGCTGGTCTGGCCAATCATTTTTCCAGTCTAAACTCCAGTAAAAGAGAAGATGATTATTTAATAAGCAGTGATAAGAAGCCGATTTTAATGGTAGTAGGCACCAGAAATAAGGTAATGGAGGAGCAGATAAAATACCTCTCCCGGAATTTATTAGTTTCTTACCTTAAGATTGATCTATTGGACATTTTTGGGGATAAAAAGGGTTCTTTAAAGAGCTATACCAGTAAGGCCCTGGCTGCCCTGGAGGGAGAAAAGCACCTTATCATTCACCCTGACCCTGATTTTAATCAACAGGAAGCAGCTGATGAGATATTACAGGCCAGAGAGATTTCTTTCAGGGGACTGGAGACAAAGATCAGGGATTTCCTGGCTGAGCTTACTGCTAATATCCTGGCAGAAGCCGAGATAAGAGACCTTTTTGTAACAGGTGGTGATACAGCTATTGGTATCTGTAATAAACTTGGTATTAAGAGTCTATTAATCAGGGAAGAGATTTTACCAGGTATACCCCTTAGTTCTCCTGAAAACTCAAAATATCAGAGACTGAGATTAGTTACCAAGGCAGGGGGATTTGGGGGAGAAGAGACCTTATATAAAATAGTATCAAAACTCAGTACTAACAGGGAGGTGAAGGTTTAGAGATAAACCTTAAATATGGATAAACCAATTATAGCAATAACAATGGGAGACCCGGCTGGTATTGGAGCAGAGATTGCGGTCAGGGCACTGGGGAATAGAGAAATATATGAAAGGGCAAAACCACTTGTTATTGGCAGTCGGGTAATTATGGAAGATGCAATTAATTATATTCCTTCAAATCTTAAATTAAATGTTATAGAAGATATTGGGGATGTAGTAGGGAAACACGGTCTGTTGGATTTACTTGACCTTGACAATATTGGATTACATGACTTTAAGTATGGAGAGGTCAGTGCGGCTGCCGGTAAGGCCTCTGTAGAATATATACTAAAAGGGATAGAACTGGCCATGGATAATAGGGTTGCTGCAGTAGTAACCGGACCTATCCATAAAGAGGCAATTAATCAGGCAGGTTTTAAATATGCCGGTCATACTGAAATATTCGCTGAAAAGACTAAAGCAAAGGATTATGCTATGATGTTGACCAGTGAAGATATGAAGGTAATTCATGTTTCTACACATGTTTCTTTACGTAAGGCCTGTGATTTGGTCAAAAAAGATAGGGTATTAAAGGTCATAGAACTAGCCCATCAGGCCCTGTTAGATCTGGGTATAGCAGAACCCCGCATAGCTGTGGCAGGCTTAAACCCCCATTCAGGGGAACAAGGCCTTTTTGGCAGGGAAGAGATTGATGAGATTATACCAGCAATTGAAGAGGCTGCTGTTGGAGAGATAAAGGCTGAAGGACCTGTTCCACCAGATACAATCTTTAGTAAGGTGCAGGGAGGCATGTATGATATTGCTGTGGTAATGTATCATGACCAGGGACATATCCCGATGAAGGTGACAGGTTTTAAATACAATAAAGAAACAGATAAGTTTTCTTCTGTCAGTGGGGTAAACACTACTGTAGGCCTGCCTATCATCAGGACATCAGTTGACCACGGAACAGCCTATGATAAAGCTGGTGAAGGAAGGGCTAATGAAGAGAGCCTTGTAGAGGCCTTTAATATGGCGATAGATTTTGCGAAAAACAGATATTAATATAAATATTTTAAGATTAGTGTGAATCATTGATAAAGGAGGGTAAATAATGTATAAGATTTTGGTTACAAAGCCGATACATCCTATTGGAATGAAAATTTTACGTGAGAAAGCAGATGTAGCAATTTTATCTAGTGTTGAAAATATGGAAGAGGAATCAAAAGATAAAGACGCAATCATTCTTAGAATAGGCAATGTTACGAAAAGTATCATTGAGGGGAATCCTAATTTAAAAGTTATAGCAAAACATGGGGTTGGAGTTGATGAAATAGATGTAGAAACTGCTACTAAATTTAAAATCCCTGTTGTAAATGCTCCTGGGGCTAATGCAGATTCGGTTGCTGAACATACTATTGCTATGTTATTAGCTCTGGTTAAAAATATAAGGAATTCTGATATTAACTTGAGAAAGGGAAAATTCAACTATAGAGATAGTGCTAAACCAGTTGGACTAGAGGGTAAAACTTTTGGCGTAGCTGGTTATGGGCAGATTGGAAAAAAAATAGTAGAAAAAAGCAGGGGCTTTAACATGAATACAATAGTTTATGACCCTTATGCTGAAATAAATGAAAATCAGGAAGTAGAATTTTGTGATAGCATTGATACCCTTTTTAAAAAATCTGATATTGTAAGTTTGCATATGCCATTAACTAAGGAAACTATAAATTTGATAACATATAAACAATTAAAATTATTGGGTGAAAAAGGGTATTTAATTAATTGTGCAAGAGGAGAAGTTATATGTCAGAGTGATTTATCATTAGCATTAGAAAATGAGATTATAGCTGGAGCAGCTTTAGATGTGTTTGATAAGGAACCACCTGATATAAATGAAAAATTATTTTCTTATGATAATATTATTGTAACTCCTCATATGGCAGCATTATCAGAAGAAGCAATTATTAAAATGTCAACGATGGTATCTAGAGGAGTATTAAAAGTTTTAGAAGGAGAAATGCCAGAAAACGTTGTAAATTTAAATCAAATAACTTACTAACTAATTAATTATAGATAGCAGTGATAAGGCAGGAGGTGACTAGAAAGAAATAAATAAGTTCATATTTTTTAATTTTAATACTAAACAAAAGGAGAGTGTAAAATGAAAAAGTTTAACCTATCTACAGTATTAATCATGTCAATGGTCTTTGTATTAGTTGTAAGTGCAGGTGCTTTAGCAGGTCAGGTTTCAATTAAATTAGGATTTGGTAGTCAATTAGATCCTTTTGATGCTTCTAGTGCTGGTATGATGTATTTCAAACAATACGTTGAGACAGAATCAAATGGAAATATTAAAGTTGACTTATTTCCAGCTAATCAGTTAGGAAGTAATGATGAGATGCTTGAACAGGTAAAAAGAGGGACGATTGAAATGGCTACAAGTATGGGGAGTGGACAGTTAGCTGCAAAGTATTATCCAAATTTCTATATGTTTGATATTCCATATTTGTTTAAATCTACTAAGGTAGCTTGGGATGTAGTTAATCCTAATAATGAGTTTATGAAGGGATTATTGGAAGATATGGCTCAAAAGTCAGGCGTTAGACCTCTTGGATTTTATGTAGAAGGGAGACGCCACTTTACTAATAATGTTCGTTCAATTCATACTCCAGCAGATATGAAAGGTTTAAAGATTAGAACAATGTCTGTACCGGCACATATGGAAATGGTTAAGGCATTAGGAGCATCACCTACACCAATTGCTTATTCAGAGCTTTATGGCGCGATGCAGACAGGAGTAGTAGATGGGCAGGAAAATCCAATAAACAATATTAATTATTTAAAGGCTTATGAAGTACAAAAATATGTTACTCTTGATGGTCATATCACATATATGGTTCCCCTAGTAATAAACGAGAAATTCTATCAAGGTCTAACTGAGGATCAGCAAAGAATAATTAGAGAAGGTGCTTTAGAATCATTTAGAATTAATAATGCTGTGTCTTCAATACAGAACATGATAGGATTAAAAGAAGTAAAGGAACATGGGATGAAGGTTACTATTTTAACTGATGAACAATTACAGCAATTTAGAGATGCTGCCAGACCTAAAGTCCTTAAATTTATTCGTAAACAAGTAGAAGATCAGGATATTATTGACGAATTATTTGCTGAAATTGAAAAATATGAGTATTAATACTAAAACTGAGCTTTAGTTTAATAATAGGGCACCTATCAAGGGTATTTAAAATCACAGGTGCCCTATCAAAAAAACAATAAAAATAAGGGAGGGTTTATTTTGTTTTGGAAAATATTATCAAATTTTAGTTGGTTTATTTCCCTTATATCTCTTGCAAGTGGTATTATAATAATTATCATTCAAGTTTTTTTGAGGTATGTATTTGGTTTTAGTCTACCATGGGCAGAAGAATTAGCAAGATATTGTATGATATATATAGGTATGATAGGGAGTGCACTAACTTTAAGAGAGAGTTCTCATCCGAGTATTGATTTTATTAAAAAAGTATTGACAGACAGAGGAAATTATATTTTAGATTTAATTTGTCAAATAGCGACTCTTTTTTTTGCAGGAGTAATAATCTGGGGTGGATATTCAATTTTTATGTTTGAAGGTTTTTCTTCAAGAACACCAGCCTTAAGAATTTTATGGGCATTCCCCTATTTTTCAATATCTCTGGCAGGAGTTTTACTATTTCTCTTTACAGTGGAAAAATTTATTAACATGTTAAAAGTTAAAAGCAAAGATAAATAAGGCAGCTAGTTTTTTATTTTAAGATTTAAATATTTTAAGAGAAGTTTTAATTACAAAAGGGGGGTAATATTGTGAGTGTTTTAGCTTGGCTATTTCTAGTTTTTGCAATCTTGTTATTTTCAGGAATTCCAGTAAGTGTTGGACTAGGGTTAACATCACTTTTTTATTGTGTAATAACTGGAAATTATTCTTTTATCCTTATGATACCCAAGAGAATGTTTGCTGGTATGAATAGTTTTGTTATTATGGCAATTCCATTATTTATGTTGACAGGAAGTTTAATGAATAAAGGTGGAGTTACAACTCGTTTGATTAAATTGTCAGATTTGTTAGTAGGTCGTTTAAGGGGTGGATTAGCACATGTTAATGTTTTAGCGAGTATGCTTTTTGCTGGAATAACGGGGTCTGCGTTATCTGATATAGCAGCTATGGGTTCTGTCTTAGTTCCAGCAATGGTTGAGGATGGATATGATAAAGAATTTTCAACAGCTGTTACTGCTGCTTCTGCTATTCAGGGTCCTATTATTCCGCCGTCAATTCCAGCAGTATTAGTAGCAGCTGTAACAGGTATTAGTACAGGAGCCCTATTTTTGGGAGGAGCTATTCCTGGTATGCTTCTTGGTGTTGGTTGTTTTATTATTATATTCTTTTTGGCTCGAAAAAGAAAATACCCTAAAAATGAAACAAAATATACTAAAGAACAAATATTTAAAATAATTAAGGATTCAATTGTAGCAATAATGGCTCCTGTTATTATTTTAGGGGGAATATTAAGTGGTATTTTTACTCCTACTGAAGCAGCAGGAATTGCAGTTCTATATTCTTTTGTTGTTGCGGTATTAATATACAAGAATGTAGGGCTTAAGAGCTTGATAAATATTATGAAAGAAACAATTATTCAATCTTCTAAAATATACTTTATTATAGGAGTTGCGACATCTTTTGCTTGGTTTTTAAGTTTGGAACGTTTTCCAGATTTACTTACAAATATCTTGCTATCTTATAGTGGAGGTAGCACATGGAAAATACTATTGATACTCAATGTAATACTATTACTTTGGGGGATGTTTATTAGTACAAACCCAGGCATATTAATTTTAGGTCCTATTTTATTTCCTATAATACAAAGTTTTGGAATAAACCCTGTACATTTTGGTGTGATTATGATAGTTAATTTTATGATTGGGTTAATTACACCTCCATTTGGAGTTGGACTCTTCTCAGCTGTTGCAATAGGTGAAGTATCTTTAATTGATTTAATTAAAGAGTTATGGCCTTTTTTAATAATCGAATTAGCAGTTCTGTGTTTAGTTACATTTGTTCCTGCCATCTCACTTTTCTTGCCTAGATTATTTGGTTTAATCTAGTAGTTGTAGGGAAAATATGATTTAGCATTAGGGGAACTTGTAACAGTAATTAGCAGTAAGGTAACTATTATTTTATAAGGAAAAAATTAAAATTATAAGAAAGGAGTCTTAAATATGCAAGATATTATTTTTCAAATACCAAAAAGAGTAGAAATAGGTTTTTCTAAGAGTGAACAGGTAGGAGAAATAGTTGAAGAATTAGGTATTTCTAGATTACTTGTAGTAGTAGATAATAATTTGATGAAATTAGGACTTATAGACAGCATATTAGCTCTCTTAAAAGATTTAGGAATATCATTTTCAATATTTGATGAAATAAAAGGGGAGCCTACTATTGATGAGATAGATCAAGCCATAAAAAAACTTAATATAATAAATAGATTTGATGGAATTATAGGTATTGGTGGAGGTAGTACTCTTGATACTGCAAAATTGCTGGCCGTTGCCAATAGTGTAGAAGATTCTGTTAAAGAGTTTATTGGTAAAAAGATAACTGAACCGGGATTACCGACAATTATGATTCCTACGACATCAGGAACTGGTTCGGAAGCAACCCCAAATGCTATTGTAAAAAATGTTGAAAAAAATATCAAATTGGGATTAATTGGACCGGCGTTAATACCGAAAGTAGTTATACTGGACCCAGAGTTAACGATATCTCTGCCGCCAAAAATTACAGCAGAAACAGGAATAGATGCCTTTACCCATGCTATTGAATGCTTTATTTGTAATAAAGCAAATGAAATGAGTGATTTATATGCTTTGGAGGGAATTCGTTTAATAAGTAAATATTTACCGTTAGCAGTTAAAAACGGAGAAAATAAAGAAGCAAGATATAAAATGATTTTAGGGAGTTTTTATGGTGGGGTAGCGATAACAAATTCTGGAACAGGGGCAGTGCATGCTCTGGCCTACCCATTAGGCGGGAAATATGGGGTAAGTCATGGGTTATCTAATGCTATTTTACTGGCTGATGTAATGGAATTCAATTCTTCAGCAGTACCAGATAAATTTGTTAGAGTGGCAGAAAAAATGAGTATTAAGAGAGATGGACTTTCAACAGGGCAGATTGTAGTTAGAGTAGTAGAGGCAATTAAAGATTTAACTAGAGAGGTCGGTATCAAGGTTGATACTATCAATATTGCTGAAAATGATATTAAGGATCTGGCTAAGTCTGCAATGACAGTAGAACGTTTATTAAATAATAATCCACGGTTAGTTGAATATAAAGATGCAAAAAGAATATATAAAAAGGTTTTTGTTGACTAATATAATAAGGAGGAATTTAAAATGTTTAATCCGGAGGGAATAATTGTTGCCATGGTTACTCCTATGACTTCAAATGAGGACCTTGATGAAGCAATATTACGTAAAGCTGTAAACTATTATATTGACAAAGGTGTACAGGGATTATTTTGTTTAAGTACTAATGGAGAGTTTTTCTCTTTAACTTATGAAGAAAAGATACGAATGGTTGAAATAGTAATAGATGAAGCTAAAGGAAGAGTTCAGGTATGGGTTGGTACTGGCGGAATAACTACCAGGGAAGTAATTAAACTTACCAAAGAAGTGGAAGCTATGGGTGCCGATGCAGTTTCTGTAATTACACCTTATGTGATCTCACCTTCACAGGAAGAAATGTTTGTTCACTATCAGCGTATTGCTGAAAGTGTTAAGCTACCGATTATAATTTATAATATTCCTGCTAAGACACAGGTTTCTATTTCCCCAGATATTGTACAGCAGCTGGCAGAGATTGATAATGTTGTGGGCATTAAAGATAGTAGTGGAGATTTTAAAAATATCCTGCAATATATCCAATTAACACCTGCAGATTTTAGTGTATTATCAGGTAATGATGGATTAGTATACTGGACTTTACTGGCAGGAGGTAAAGGGTCTGTTAGTGGTATGGCCAATATTTTCCCCGAAATAATGGTAGGTATATACCGTTTATGGAAAGAAGGAAAATATGAAGAGGCAAAAGAAATGCAGGATAAAATTGCTCCAATTCGGAGTACTCTGGGTTTAAATACCTTTCCATCAATTGTTAAGACAGCTATGGAACTAAGCGGTAAGCCTGTTGGTCCAACTAGAAGTCCAATTCTAATGCCTGATGAAAGTATAAAAACGAAAGTCAAGGAAGTTATTAATAAACATTATTTGCAATACACATCTTCCTTTTAAATATATCTCTGACAATCAACTAGTAAGGCGGGAGGACCCCAGGATGTAAATCCAGGGGTCCTTTTGTCAATTATAAAATTCTGTATTATAATTATAGTATAAATAGAAAAATAGCGTTTTGGGTATAAATTTGCTAACAGACAAGCCTGGTTTGAAGAACCATTAAAGTCTATTGTAATATAATATAGTCTATAGTTCCATTTTAAACTTATCACTGAACTAAAAAATTGGAGGTGAAATTATGCAACGAAAAACCTTTGCGGCCAAATTATTGATAACTATGGTTGCTTTAATGATAACAGCTTATATTGTTCCTGGAATTTATGTTAGCGGATTCATTGCTGGCCTTTTGGCAGCCTTAATATTGGGTTTTGTCAATGCTGTATTCAAGCCAATCTTTACAATATTGACATTACCATTTACAATTATAACCTTCGGTCTTTTCCTATTTGTAATAAACGGACTGATGCTGCTCATAACTGCAGCTTTTGTCCCTGGTTTTTATATTTCTGGAATCTTCTCTGCCATCATTGCTTCCATAATACTAAGTTTTATTAACTGGATTTTGGAAGGAATACTGGATTAAAGAATTAGCCAGCTTTTTAGCTGGCTTTTATAGGTTATAGGAGGCAAGTTTAACTCATCTCCTGAGGAATATCTCCTGAGGAAGATCAAAAATAATGAGTTTCCCCATTTTTAAAAATAGCAAAAACTAACCTTTACTGTCATAATGGTAAAGAAAGTTGTAAATTGTTTTGTGATCGCTGTTTTTGGTAATAACTTTTTAAAAACGAATTTATTCCAGTGTATGATTTCTCTAAAATAGCTTTAAAACCATCTGCTATTGCATAATAATCAAAATCCGGGAGATTAAATATTCTATCAGAAACCTTCTTTACAATTATCTTGAGTTCGGTCTGTTTTTTCTTGTTTGAAAATAGAGCTAAAAATCCTATTGCTATTGATAAAATTAAATCTAAATTTCTTATTCTTTTTAAAGATCTTACTCTAAAATTTTCAAAGTCAAACTTCTGTTTTTTGAATCTAAAATATTCTTCTATTCTCCATCTTTTAATATATGCTTTTAAAATGGTAAGAGTAAGTTTTTTAGCCTTTGGCCTTAAATTTGTAATTAACATCATTGGATTATTTCCAAGGCCTCTAACTATTACAAGAGTTAAATTTTTATCTTTTAAAGCTGGTAATTTAATTGGAGCATAACTAAATTTTAATTTTCTTTCTTTGTTATCCTGGTTGGTATAGCAATAGACATATTTACCTTTGTATAGATCAGCTATTTTCTTAATATTTATGCTTCTGCCTTTATAAATAAGATTGCGGTTACTTTTAGCCCTAATTACAAAATCTTTATTGCTATCAGTAAAATATTTATAATAAAGATTGGCATCATAGCCTCTATCAAGGGCATAAATACCTTTTTTTCCAAAATGCTTTTCAATAAAATTAAGACCTTTTAATGCTTCAATATTTCTACTTTTAAAACCAGATTCTAAACTTGAGTAGATATGAGAGTATACTTCTATAGGCAGTTCTTTATTATCAGTTAGAGCAGCTATTTCAAAAGTATCATAACCTTTTTCAGTTTCACCTTTGCTACCATCTCTAACTCTATCAAGAGCCTCCAGTTCTTTACTGTAGGGTTTTACTATATCTGATTTGTCACAGCAGAAAACAGTATTATCATCAATATGTGGTTTAATCTTATTTAGATAATCAGTAATTAGTTCTTCTTGTTGATTAAAATTTTCAAGGTTTCTGGATAAACGTTCAACAGTTTTTTTGAAAAGGATATCTTCTTTAAGAGAACGAGCAATATTACTTAAAAGTACTGATTGACCTTTTAGTAAACCATAAATCATTTGAGTAATAAATTTAGTTTTAGGTTTTGATAGGTTTTTAGAAATACTTTTAGAAAAATTGCTTACTTTTCGTTTCAATTGGTAAATAAATTTGGTATAATTACTCATAGGTGGAACAACTCCTTTTGGTTTTTGTGTCCAAACAAATTATACCAAATTCAGGAGCTTGTTTCACCTTTTTTGCGTAATCTGTGGATAACTATTTTTAAACCATTCTCAACATGAATTATCCACAATTTTGCCTGTTGATAACTTTTTCTTTATATACACTCAAAAAATGGGGAAACTCCTGTCAAAAATAATTTGACAGTTATCAAGAAAAGTAGTAAACTAATTATAGAAACTTATTTTGGACGATTGAATAAGTATCAGAAATTATTTTTTTAAAAACTTTTTTTGTCATACAAAAAAAGTTTTGGGTTTGGGAGGAATACTAGATGAGAAAAGGTAATATGAAATTAATGAAAAATATAAATGTATCCTTAATTATCAGGGAATTTAATGATGCTGGTCCCTGTTCTCGAGCAGATTTAACTGAAAAAACAGGCTTGAGCCCTACTACGATTACTACCCTGATTGATGAAATGATAAAAAATAAGTTGATAATAGTAATAGGTGAAGGTGAATCAAAAGGTGGACGGAGACCAATTTTATTAGATTTAAACCCTGATCATGGTTATATACTTAGTGCTAATATTTCTGCAGGTTCTATTTCAATGGCTTTACTTGACCTCAAATATAATATTCATGATAGTTATGAAGAGGAATTAAGATATCCAGTTGAACACAATATAGTTGAAATAATAGTAAATATAATTAATAAATTGATTAAAAACAACAATATTATTGAAGAAAAAATCATTGGGCTGGCTCTCGGGTGGTCGGGAATTATTAATCAAGAAAATGGTTCTGTTAAATATTCGGCTATTATGGGTTTAAGGGATTTCCTTGTCCTTGAACCAATACAGGAAAAATATTCTTTTCCTGTATATTTAGAAAACGATACTAATTTAGCTGCTCTCGCGGAAAATGAGTTTGGCTATAAACATTTAGAAAATTATATATATGTAATGATTGGGTCCCAAGTCGGTGCTGGAATAATAATAGATAACAATATTTACCGGGGAAAATTTGGTCAGGCCGGTGAATTTGGCCATATAATTGTAGAAAAAGAAGGGGCTAAGTGTGTTTGTGGGCGTAAAGGTTGTTTAACAGCTGTTTTATCCCAGTATATTTCTGTGGAAAATGAAAGGCAATTCCGTAAACAATTTAAGAATATAGATTTTGATTCTCCAAATTATGAAAACTTTTGTGATTATCTAGCCCTGGCTCTTTCCAATTACATACATTTGATAGATACTGAGGCAGTCATTTTTGGAGGAGAGCTGGTAAAACTGGCTCCAAAGTCTTTTTACAAGCAAATGAAAGACAGAATCAAGAAATACTCGATGTGGGATTTTTATCAAAATGTACAGGTTCTGCCAGCGACTCTAGCAGAGGATGCCGTTATAATGGGAGGGGCTAGTTTTTGTTTTCATAATTCCAGGTATTTTAAGAGAGAGGGGGGAGCAATAAAATAAAAAATTTAAACTATTTTAAGATTTTTCGTTTTTAACCAAAACAAGGAGGGATAACTTTGAAAAAATATCTATTAATTGCTCTATTGTTACTGATATTGGCAGGTATGAGTTTTTCAGTATTTGCTCAAGAAAAAATTACTATTAGACACATGGAACCAGGTGATGAGAAGAAGCTCGGATATGTCCATGAACTTGCCAATAAATACATGGGAAAAAACCCTAATGTTAAGGTTGAAATAATTGAAGTGGGTTGGGGAAATATTTATCAAAAAATGATGAGTATGGCTCAGACCGATAACTTACCTGATGTTATATACGTAGGTTCCCGCTGGATACCTGTATTAGCTGAGATGAAAGCAATTAAGCCCCTTGATCAGTATATGAGTCAAGATAAAAAAGATGACTATACTAAAGCACTGCTGGCAACTGCCCAATATAAAAATAAACAGTATGGTTTACCCAGAGCCTTTTCTACTAAAGCCCTGTTTTATAGAACTGACCTAATTGCAGAACCACCACAAACCTGGGAAGAGCTTATTGAAGTATCCAAAAGAATACAGCAGGAAAACCCGGATATGTATGGGTTCGCTATCGCCGGGGCAAAACATGTTTCTACAACTTCCCAATTTTTTAACTACCTCTTCCAGGCAGGGGGAGAGGTTTTTGATAAAAATGGTGAACCTGTAATTAACAGTGAGGCCGGTGTTAAAGCACTAAAATACTATGTGGATCTTTACCGGAAACACAAAGTTGTTCCTAATCCAGTAGAATATAATCGAGAAGAACTCCCGAATCTTTTTGCCACTGGTAAGATTGCTATGTTTATTTGTGGTCCTTGGGGCAAATCAATTATTGGTCGTTCCCCCGATAATAAAGAAACTCCCTATCAAACTGCGTTAATACCAAAGGGAGACTACCGTAAAAGCATACTGGTCTCTGATTCTTATGTTTTATTTAAAAATGCAGGTGAACAGGTCTGGGATTACCTGAATTTTATTACTAGTTATGAAAATCAGACTTATCAAGATTATGAGTATGGTTCAGTACCAGTTATGAAAGATGCTGCAGATACTGAACAATTCCAAAAAGATGATTTCTTTAAGACCTTTATTGATACTATTGAAACTGGTGAAGCACAACCATTACCGATAGTCTGGGAAACATTTCAGGATATTATGACAGACGCAATTCAGAGTGCCTTAATGGGAGATAAAACTCCCCAGGAGGCCCTTGATCAAGCTGTTATTAGGATAAAAGATGAAGGTATTGCTCCCACTAGATAAATAATTGCCTTCCCTCAGAATATTCTGGGGGAAGACCCTTAATCAGGAGGTAAAGACAATGAGTATTCGTAAAAAGTATCTTCCCTATATCTTTATACTACCAGCGGTTACTTTTATGTTATTAATTGTTGCTTATCCAATTTTATTAACTGTTAGAACTGCTCTTTACCATGAGGTTTTAACACGTCCCTGGGAGGGAGTAGAATTTGCAGGCTTAAGTAATTTTACTAAATTGCTTCAGGATAGGGAATTTTGGGGTGCCTTACAGCGAACCCTTATCTGGACTGTTAGTTCTGTGATGGGCAAAACACTAATTGGACTAGCTATAGCTTTAGTATTAAATCAGAAATTTAAGATAAGAGGGCTTTATAGAACCCTTATTTTAATTCCTTGGGTTACACCTCAGGTTGTTTCAGCTATTATTTGGCGCTGGGTTTATAATGGTGAATATGGTATGTTGAATTATGTTTTTATGAAATTAGGATTTATTAGTGAAGGTATTTCCTGGCTTGGTCATAGGTCGACAGCTTTTATAGCCGCAGTTATTAATGATATGTGGATTGGTATTCCCTTTATGATTGTGGTATTTTTGTCTGGGTTACAGGGGATTCCTCAGGAAATATATGAGGCAGCCCGGGTAGATGGGGCAAATAAGTGGCAGCAATTGTTTAAAATTACATTACCCCAGTTGAAACCTGTCTTTTTAACTGGGACTATCTTGTCAATTATCTGGACTTTTAATTCTTTTAATATTATCTGGGTTTTAACTAAGGGTGGGCCGGTCAATGCCACAGAAACCCTGGTTATTAAAACATATAAAGAGGCCTTTAGTAAATTTGATTTAGGTATTGGTGGCGCTTATGCTGTGACAACCTTTATCTTACTTATGATTTTTAGTTTGTTCTACTGGAATTTATTTAAAGCAAAAGAATAAGTTAAAGGATGGTGATCAAATGAAAAACAAAGGTAGATCTATACAAATATCATTGACCCATATTATAATGATACTTTTTTTAGTGATGTTACTATTTCCTACTGCAGTAATGATCTCGACCTCATTTAAAACCTTTGATAGTGTATTGACCTGGCCTCCTACCTGGATTTCTGAGGATTTACAGTTCGTCAATTATTGGACAGTCTGGGTAGGTGAGTATCAGTTTTATAAACCATTTTTAAATAGTATTTTAATAGCTGGTTCTGTAGGTATATTGTCTCTGACCCTTGGTACGCCAGCTGCTTATGCTATGTCCCGCTACCAATTTAAAGGGAGGAAACTATTTTTGTTTTCTGTACTGGCTACTCAGATGTTTTCTCCCATAGTTTTGTTAGTTCCCTTGTATAAAATAGTAATAAATCTAGGATTAATTAATACATTTACCTCTGTAATTGTAGGTAGAACTGCTTTTGCGTTACCGATGGTTATCTGGCTTTTGCTTGGTTATTTTGAAAACATTCCCCGTGGCCTGGAAGAAGCTGCTATGGTAGACGGTTGTTCATTATTTAAATCCCTATATAGAATAATTCTCCCGCTTGCCGGGCCGGGAATTGCGACAGCTGGTATCTATGCCTTTATCATGGGGTGGAATGATTTGATGTTTTCTTTGACCTTTATAAATGATGCCAGTATGTCGCCAATAACCCTGGCTATGAGTGATTTCGTAGGGAAAAATGTAGTACTCTGGCATGAAATGATGGCGGCTGCTGTTATCTCTATTTTGCCTGTTGCTATTTTATTTTCCTTTGTCCAGAGATTCCTGGTGCAAGGATTAACTGCTGGGGCCGTTAAAGGGTAGAATTTAGTTATCTGTTTAACTTTTATTTAATAAATGGGTAGATTAAAAAATAATTTATTAGAGGTGATTATTAATGTCAGGTCCTGCAACTGTTGCTGTGTTAGGTGCTGGTAATCGCGGAAGAGAGGCTTATGGGAGGTATATACAGGAACACCCTGGTGATATTAAAGCTGTCGCAGTAGCTGAACCAGATGTGACTAAACGCAGACTTTTTGCCAAAGAGCATAATATAGATAAAGATAGACAATTTGCTGACTGGAAAGAATTATTATCCAGGGATAGGCTTGCTGAGGGAATAATAATTGCTACTCTGGATCACATGCATGTCGAGCCAGCTATTCAGGCTATGGACAAAGGCTATAAATTATTGCTGGAAAAACCAATTGCCCCTACATTAGAGGGAGTAAATGAGATCTATCGCAAATATAAAGAGACTAATAGTACAGTACTGGTATCTCATGTGTTGAGGTATACTAATTTTTTTCAGAAATTAAAGGAATTGCTGGATGATAAGGTGATTGGTGCTCTCAGGCTTGTCGATCTGGTTGAAAATATAGGGTTTTATCATTTTGCCCACAGTTATGTCAGGGGTAACTGGCGGAATACAGATCTTGCTGCCCCTATAATTTTAGCCAAGAGCTGTCATGACCTTGATATTTTACATTGGCTTTTAGGAACTAAAACAAAGCTTTTATCTTCACATGCCTCCCGGGAGGTATTTCGGAAAGAAAAACAACCGGAAGGTGCCGGTGACCGTTGTCTTGATTGTGGTATTGAAAATGACTGCCCCTATTCTGCCCGCAAAATCTATTTAGGGGATAATACTGGTTGGCCGGTTTCAGTAATTACCACTGACTTTTCCTATGAAGGTAGGTTTAAGGCCTTACAAGAAGGTCCCTATGGCAAGTGTGTCTGGAAATGTGATAATAATGTACCTGAGGTACAGCGGGTGAATATGACCCAGGAGGATAATACTGAGGTGAATTTTACCCTAACAGCATTTTCTCAGGAGATTAATAGAACGATAAAACTATTTGGGTCACAGGGGGAAATCAGAGGTGATCTTGAACATGGAACTATTCAGGTATTTAAGTTTGGAAAAGATGTTTATAAAATAAGTGTTAAAGAAGGACGGGGTGGACATAGTGGTGGTGATACCGGGCTTATGAACCAGTATGTCGATATATTAAAAAATAATAAAGGTAATAACTGGGCGACATCTTTAGATGTTTCGCTGGAAAGCCATTTAATAGCTTTTGCTGCTGAGGAAGCAAGAAAAAATAAGAAGGTTATTCAATTGGAGGAATGGAGGCCAATAATATAATATTGTCTAATATTAGAATTTTATTGACAAGAATATTTCTGTGTAATATAATAACTATTAAGAAAATTAAAACAATTACCATAATAGCATATTAAAAGGTGTGTTACTGAGATAATTCAGGCATAAGTCTTACCCAGATTTTTTGTGGAGAGGTTTATGCCTTTTTATTATTAATGTTGGTAGAATTGATTAAAGGGGGTGGTAGTCAGTAAATATAATTTGCTTTGTCGTTTTAATCACTATTATGATTTAAAGGAGGATGTTAAATTATGAAGAAAGGATTTTCACAATTACAACGTATTGGTAAGGCCTTAATGCTTCCCATTGCTGTTCTGCCTGTGGCTGCCCTTATGCTCCGTTTTGGGGTTGACCCCTTTAACTTTCCTTTCCTGGCTGCTGCTGGTAGTGCTATTTTTGATAATTTAGCGTTATTATTTGCGATAGGTGTTGCCGTGGGAATTGCTTTTGACAAATCAGGTGCCGCTGGTCTGGCAGGTGCTGTTGGATATCTAATTATAACAAATGCTACTCAGGCTATAAACCCGGATATAAATATGGGGGTACTGGCTGGTATTATTGGCGGCTTAGTAGCAGGGGCTCTTTATAACCGCTATCATGATATAAAACTTCCTGATTACCTGGGTTTCTTTGGAGGAAGAAGGTTTGTGCCGATTGTAACCGGGGCAGCCTGTATCGTACTGGCCTATCTATTTGGCTATATCTGGCCTCCAATTCAAAATGTAATTAATGCAGCTGGACAGTGGGCTATAGATGCAGGGGCAATAGGTGTTGGAGTATATGGATTTTTAAACCGGCTTCTTATTCCTGTGGGACTACATCATGTTCTAAATACCCTGGTCTGGTTTGTCTTTGGTGAATTTACTACAGCAGCTGGAGAAGTAGTAACTGGTGACCTCCACCGCTTTTTTGCCGGAGATCCCAGTGCAGGTATCTTTATGGCTGGCTTTTTCCCGATAATGATGTTTGGGCTGCCCGCTGCTGCCCTGGCCATGTACCGGGCTGCTAAACCAAAATATAGAAAGGCTGTTTCTGGTATATTTATTAGTGTTGCCCTTACCTCTTTCTTGACAGGAATAACAGAACCAATCGAATTTAGTTTTATGTTTCTGGCACCATTACTATACCTCATCCACGCAATTCTGAGTGGCGGTTTCCTTATAGTTGCCTATTTGCTTGGGATTAGACACGGCTTTGGCTTTTCAGCAGGGCTGATTGACTATGTGGTAAATTTTAACCTGGCAGAAAGACCATTATTGCTCATACTACTGGGTATAGGAGCCTTTATTCTTTACTATATAGTATTTGAATTTGCTATTGAGAAATTTAATATAGCTACACCTGGACGCCTTGATGCAGATACTGTTGGGGCTTTTGATATACTACCAGAATCACAGAAAAAAGGAAGTAGTAAGAATAAGACAGTGTCAGCCGGAGGGGTCGATGAAAAAATAAAGAAATTTATTGAATACCTTGGTGGTGTTGAAAATATAAATAAACTTGATTCCTGTATTACCCGTTTGCGTCTGGAAGTTAATGATACTGATAAGATCGATGAAGCAAAATTAAAGAGTATAGGGGTTACCGGGGTGTTAAAAGCCAATAAGACCAATGCTCAGGTAGTAGTTGGAACTCAGGCTGAATTAATTGCAGATGAGATTAATAAGGCACTCGAATAATTAAGATTAACCAAGGGAGTTTTTTCTCCCTTGGTATTTGCCATACCTATAAACAAATGGTACTATCAAGATAAATATTAATTGAAACTCAATTTATGGTATAATATTATATATTATATTTGTATCTCTACTTCTACTTTTCTTAAGGAGATGATCTTAAAAAATAAACAAAGAGGTGATGATAGATAAGCTTAGTAGGGGTACGATTTCTATTTTATGTGTTAAGGAGTAGATTAGTAAATGGGCAAGAAAAGATGCCTTACTAATAGCAGAGAAGGTACTGGAACTGGGTTCAAGTAAGGAAAAAAAGGATTATTTAACTGAAGTAATAAGAAAAGATAGGTGAGTTAAATGAAACTGATTAAAAACATAAAAATTATTAATCACAATAGGGTTAAAGAAGGAGGCATTCTTTTTAACGAGAAAATACTTAAAATACTCGACCAGGAAATAAGTGAACAGGATTCTTATAATGAGGAGTTAGAAATTATTGATGGGGAGGGGAATTACCTAAGTCCTGGTTTTATTGATATTCATATCCATGGTGCTAATGGTTTTGATACCATGGAAGGGAGTTATCAGGCAGTTAACGAGATAAGTAAGGCTGTGATTAAATCTGGTGTTACTTCCTTTTTACCTACAACTATGTCTATGCCCTATGCTGATATCAAAAATGCCTTGAGAAACATAAGAGATGTCATGGAGAAAGGGACTAAAGGGGCTAGGGTTCTAGGAACACATATCGAAGGTCCCTTTCTCAATAAAGATTATAAAGGTGCTCAGGAAGAGAGCCATATTGTATCACCTGACCTGTCATTAATCAAAGAATATATAGATATTACTAAAATAATAACTATTGCCCCTGAACTGGTAGGGGCAGAAGACCTAATCAAGTACCTGGTAGATAATGATGTAATTGTATCTGTAGGTCATTCTGGCGCTAGTTATGAACAGGTTATCAAGGCAAGAGACTGGGGATTATCACATGCTACCCATCTTTTTAATGGCATGTGCGGTCTTCACCATCGTGAACCTGGGGTAGTGGGAGCAGTTTTTAATAGTGATTTGAGTTGTGAGCTAATAGCTGATTTTATACATATTAAACCTGTTGTTTTAGAAATAGTCTTCAAGATTAAGGAATTGGATAAGCTAATCCTGGTAACAGACCAGATGGAAGCAGGTTCGAGAGGAGATGGGGTTTATCAACTTGGTGGTCAAGAAGTAACTGTAAAAGATGGTGCTGCCCGTCTGGCATCAGGGGCATTGGCCGGGAGTGTTTTAACATTAGAACAAGCAGTCAAAAACATTAATTTCTTAAAGATACTTACGTTGCCGCAGATTATCTCCCTGGTTACAGCTAATCCAGCCAGGATGTTGAAAATAGATAATAAACTTGGTAAATTATTGCCGGGATATCAGGCAGATTTAGTTCTGTTAGATAAAGATTTAAATGTAAAAAAAGTATTTAAAGATGGAGAAGAGGTGACAGATTAATGAGAGTAATAATAGAAAAAGATTATCAGACAATGAGCCGTAAAGCAGCCTTATTAGTGGCAAGTCAGGTTAATTTAAAACCCGATAGTGTATTAGGCTTAGCTACCGGGAGTACTCCGGAAGGAATGTATCAGGAGTTAGTTCAGATGTATCACAGGGGGGAAATAGATTTTTCTGAGGTGATAACATTTAACCTTGATGAGTATTATAAACTCACCCCCGATAACAAAGAAAGCTATCACTATTACATGCAGCAAAATCTTTTTAAGCATGTTAATCTTTACTCCGAAAATACTAATATACCACGTGGCATGGTAGAAAATATGGAAACCGAA
Organism: Iocasia fonsfrigidae; assembly: GCF_017751145.1. GTDB lineage: Bacteria > Bacillota > Halanaerobiia > Halanaerobiales > DTU029 > Iocasia > Iocasia fonsfrigidae. The sequence goes on along the minus strand of NZ_CP046640.1, from coordinate 3,826,914 downwards.
TGTAAGTATTATGAAGAAAAAATCCAGCGGGCAGGAGGAATCGACTTACAGGTTCTGGGGATAGGTTCAAATGGACATATTGGGTTTAATGAACCAGGTGATAGGCTAAATGTTACCACTAAGCTGGTTAAACTTACTGAAGAAACTATTAAGTCCAACAGCCGTTTTTTTGACTCTCCAGAGGAAGTCCCCCGTAAGGCAGTTTCGGTGGGAATGGCTACGATACTAAAAGCCGAAAGGATTATTTTGTTAGCCAGCGGCAGAAATAAAGCAGAGGCAATAAAAAAGACAGTTAATGGTTATGTTGATACCAGAGTTCCTTCATCATTACTGCAGACCCATCCAGAAGTAACCCTGATTATAGATGAAGAAGCTGCTAATTTATTATAGCTACACTAGGCTAGTATATTTGGAATAACAGGAGTTTCCCCATTTTTTCAGTGTATATAAAGAAAAAGTTATCAACAGGCAAAATTGTGGATAATTCATGTTGAGAATGGTTTAAAAATAGTTATCCACAGATTACGCAAAAAAGGTGAAACAAGCTCCTGAATTTGGTATAATTTGTTTGGACACAAAAACCAAAAGGAGTTGTTCCACCTATGAGTAATTATACCAAATTTATTTACCAATTGAAACGAAAAGTAAGCAATTTTTCTAAAAGTATTTCTAAAAACCTATCAAAACCTAAAACTAAATTTATTACTCAAATGATTTATGGTTTACTAAAAGGTCAATCAGTACTTTTAAGTAATATTGCTCGTTCTCTTAAAGAAGATATCCTTTTCAAAAAAACTGTTGAACGTTTATCCAGAAACCTTGAAAATTTTAATCAACAAGAAGAACTAATTACTGATTATCTAAATAAGATTAAACCACATATTGATGATAATACTGTTTTCTGCTGTGACAAATCAGATATAGTAAAACCCTATAGTAAAGAACTGGAGGCTCTTGATAGAGTTAGAGATGGTAGCAAATGTGAAACTGAAAAAGGTTATGATACTTTTGAAATAGCTGCTCTAACTGATAATAAAGAACTGCCTATAGAAGTATACTCTCATATCTACTCAAGTTTAGAATCTGGTTTTAAAAGTAGAAATATTGAAGCATTAAAAGGTCTTAATTTTATTGAAAAGCATTTTGGAAAAAAAGGTATTTATGCCCTTGATAGAGGCTATGATGCCAATCTTTATTATAAATATTTTACTGATAGCAATAAAGATTTTGTAATTAGGGCTAAAAGTAACCGCAATCTTATTTATAAAGGCAGAAGCATAAATATTAAGAAAATAGCTGATCTATACAAAGGTAAATATGTCTATTGCTATACCAACCAGGATAACAAAGAAAGAAAATTAAAATTTAGTTATGCTCCAATTAAATTACCAGCTTTAAAAGATAAAAAGTTAACTCTTGTAATCGTTAGAGGCCTTGGAAATAATCCAATGATGTTAATTACAAATTTAAGGCCAAAGGCTAAAAAACTTACTCTTACCATTTTAAAAGCATATATTAAAAGATGGAGAATAGAAGAATATTTTAGATTCAAAAAACAGAAGTTTGACTTTGAAAATTTTAGAGTAAGATCTTTAAAAAGAATAAGAAATTTAGATTTAATTTTATCAATAGCAATAGGATTTTTAGCTCTATTTTCAAACAAGAAAAAACAGACCGAACTCAAGATAATTGTAAAGAAGGTTTCTGATAGAATATTTAATCTCCCGGATTTTGATTATTATGCAATAGCAGATGGTTTTAAAGCTATTTTAGAGAAATCATACACTGGAATAAATTCGTTTTTAAAAAGTTATTACCAAAAACAGCGATCACAAAACAATTTACAACTTTCTTTACCACTATGACAGTAAAGGTTAGTTTTTGCTATTTTTAAAAATGGGGAAACTCATTTATTTGGAATAATCATTGACAATTTGGAAAAAATAATATATTATAAAAATAATACATTATATACATTATAATACAGACTATTAAATGGTGTGTTACTGATTAGCAGGCATAAACCAGGAAGAGGGGGGAGTTATCTCTCTTTTCCTGGTTTTTTAATTATTTTAACTCAAGGGGGTAGCAGATGTCAGACAAGGTAAGCTGTAGAGTTAAAAAGGTGTTTAATAATAATGTGATTCTTATTAAGAGAAAAAACGGTGAAGAAGAAGTCCTGCTCGGTAAGGGAATTGGTTTTGGGAAAAAGAGAGGTCAATTATTAGAATTGGAACCATCTAAAATAGAGAAATCGTTTGTAACCTATGATGAAAAATTCAAAAAACAGTACTTTAATCTGCTCAATGACCTGGATGGAGAGATAATAGGTCTCTGTGAAGAGATTATCTCACTTGCAGAAAAAGAACTAGGTAGACTTAACCAGCATATTCATATTGCCCTTACTGACCACATCAGCTTTGCAGTAGAAAGACTTTCTGAGGGAATGCTGATTGATAACCCCTTTTTGGAAGAAATAAAAGTTTTATACAATGAAGAGTACAAAGTAGCCATAAAGGCTGTAGAGATAATTAGTAAACGATTGGATATAAATCTACCTGAGGCTGAAATTGGATTTATTACGATGCACCTTTATGCTGCCCGGGAAAATAGTGATGTGAAAAATACACTAAGAGATATCTCTCTTATAAATGAACTTGTAAATACTATAGAAAAAGAGTTAGAGATATCTTTGCAGGTTGGAGAGTTAAGTTATATTCGCTTGATTAATCATCTACATTTTAGTATTGAGAGGGCCAGGAAAAAGTCAAAGGTTAGGAACCCTTTAATAGACAGGGTTAAGACTGAGTTTGTGGATTCTTACCACCTGGCTGGAAAATTAAGTCAGCTTATTAAAGATAAACTTGGTATACAGATAAATGAGGCTGAACAGGGATATATGGCTATTCACCTACAGAGGTTAAAGGAGACATTGTAATGCAATAATTTATAAATATGAAGGAGTTGAAAAGATGAAAAAAATATTAATTTTATTAAAAAACCGAAAACAATAGTAATAAAATCCCCCTTAAAGGGAAAGCTTGTTAACCTGGTTGATGTACCAGATCCTGTTTTTGCTGAAAAGATGATAGGGGATGGTGTAGCCATTAAACCTCTTGATAAGAATGTATATGCCCCGGTTAGTGGTAAAATTGTTCAATTGTTTCATACAAACCATGCCCTGGGTATCGAAATAGCTGGTGGCTTGGAATTACTCCTGCACCTAGGTTTAGATACTGTTAAACTTAAAGGAGAGGGATTTACAGCACTGGTTGAAGAGAAACAGCAGGTTAGAACTGGTGATAAGTTGTTTGAAGTAGATTGGGATATAATACGGGAAAAGGCAGTATCAACAATAACACCAGTAGTAATCACTAATATGGAAGTAGTAGAAAAAATGGAAGTTTTGGTAGAGGGAGAGCTTTCGGTTGGTGATGATTTATATAGGGTTATTACCAGCTGATAAGCAAATAAAATTAAATCTTTCAAGGTGGTGGGGTTATGATGGAGGGAAAAGCAATAATTCCAAATGAAACAGGCCTTCATGCCAGACCTGCTTCATTATTTGTTAACAAAGCTAAGAATTATAAATCAGATATAAAACTAATTTTAGGAGAGAAGGAGGTCAATGGGAAAAGTATCCTTGGAGTAATGAGTCTGGGTGCAAAAAAAGACGCCCAAATTACTATTAAAGCTAGTGGTGAAGATGATAAAGAAGCTGTAGAAGGATTGATTTCATTTATTGAAGAAGAATTAGCTGACTAAAAGAGGGTGTTAAAATGGAGGAGTTAATAGGTGTAGCCGCTTCGTCGGGTATAGCTATAGGAAAGGTTCAGCTTAAACAAAAAAACAAGTTAAGCTATACTACTAATAAAATAAAGGAAGATGAAATAGATAAAGAAATTAATTCTTTAATGAGTTCATTAAAAAAAGCTATTAAAGAATTGGAAATATTACAGGAAAATGCTAGGGATAAGATGGGTGAAGAAGAAGCAGAGATATTTGCAGTCCAGGTCACAATACTAAGTGATCCTGACTTGCTGGATTTAATAGAGAATAAAATAAAAAATGATAAGCTAAATGCAGCAGCAGCCCTTGCTGAATCAATTGAGGAATATGTCCTTATATTTAAAAGTATGCCTGATGAATATATGCGAGAGCGGGCAGCAGATGTAAGACATGCTGGTGATAGGGTTTTAAAAATATTGTCGGGCAGCCATGAAGAGAGTGAAGCCCTAAGTGCTGACAGTATTTTAGTAGCTGAGGATTTGACAGCTGCTGATATTGTTAATATTGATACAGAGATGGTTAAGGCCATCATTACTAGAGAAGGCTCGAAGACCTCTCATGTGGCTATTATGGCCCGCTCCTTAGGGATTGCCAGGCAGTAGGTTGCTGTTGAGGAGAGATTACTCACAAAGGAAAATCAGGGGAAAAAAATAATTGTTGATGGTAATACCTGGTAAGATTATTATCAATCCGGAGAAAGAAACAATAAAGAAATATGAAGATAAAATAGTAGAGCAACAGCATAAACAGGAGAGATTAGTTAAGTTTATTGATAAAAAAGCTCTTACAGCAGATGGTGTAGAGCTAGAAATATTGGGTAATATTGGAGATGTTGCTGAGACCTCTAATGTTTTAGAAAATGGCGGACAGGGAATTGGTTTGTTTCGCACCGAGTTTCTCTTTATGAACAGGAATGAATTACCCACAGAGGAAGAACAATTTAATGTATATAAAATAGTAGCCGAAAAATTCAAGGAACTACCAGTAACAATCAGAACCCTTGATATAGGTGGTGATAAAAACCTCCCGTTTTTTGATCTGCCAGCAGAAGAAAATCCCTTTCTAGGATATCGGGCAACCAGAGTAATGCTTGATACTGCTGAAATATTCAAAAAACAATTACGGGCTATTCTCAGGGCCAGTAACTTTGGAAAGTTGAAAATAATGTTTCCCTTTATAACTGCTGTAGAGGAATTAAGGAAGGCAAAAGAAATAGTAAATGAGGTTAAAAAAGAACTGCTAAGTGCCGGAATAGATTTTAATAAAGATATAGAAGTTGGAATTATGGTAGAAATACCTGCTACAGCAATGATCATAGATTTGCTGGCTGAGGAGGCTGATTTTTTAAGTATAGGAACTAATGACCTTATCCAATATACCAATGCTGTTGATAGGAATAATAGTAAGGTCAAAGACCTGTATACACCATATTACCCTGCTGTACTAAGGATACTTAAGAAAATAATTACAGATGCGCAACAATACAATATTCCACTTAGTATCTGTGGTGAGGCAGCAGCTGATGAATTACTACTACCCTTTTTACTGGGGACTGGAATAAATAAATTAAGTATGAGTTCTTCTTCTATACTGGAGACCAAGGAATTAATTAGCAAATGGATAATAAAGGATGCCAGGAGGGTTGCTGAAGAGGCATGTCAGTTAAAGAGTGCAGCTGATGTTAAAGAATATCTACATGGTATCAAAAGGTAAAAAGAAAGGGTTTTACTGACTGATGCAGAAATAATTGTATCAGCTGATAGAGATCTGGTAAATCCAGCAGGTTTTAAAGTGATTATGGAATTAGCAGATAGTATAGGAAGACTGTTGGTGCTACCAGCTTATATAGGCTGGTAGTTTTTGCTTTTGTATGATAAAATAATTTATATAATGATTATTAAATAAAAAATAGGAAGCATATAAATTAGGAGGGAAAAATTATATGATAGAAAAATCAACTATCAGAGATCCCGAACTGGCTGATAAGGGCTGGAAGAAGATCCAGTGGGTGGCCGGTAGGATGGATATCTTGAATGAGATTTTAAAGGAATATGAGGATGAACAGCCTTTAGCTGGAAAGAACCTGGCTATCTGTCTTCATCTGGAGGCCAAGACAGCCTATATGGCCTATGTCGCTAATAAACTGGGGGCCAGGGTAGCTATCTGTGGGAGTAATCCCCTATCAACCCAGGATGATGTGGCTGCTGGTCTGGCCGCCCATGGTGTGGAAGTACACAGCTGGTATGGGGCAACAGATGAGGAATATAGGGAGCATATCAATAAAGTCTTGGATATTAAACCAGACCTGATTATAGATGATGGTGGTGACCTGGTAGAATTAGTCCATACAAAGCGTAAGGACTTGATAGATAAGATTATTGGTGGTTCAGAGGAAACAACTACTGGTATCCATCGTTTAAAAGCCATGGAAAATGATGGAGTCCTGGCCTTTCCCATGATGGCTGTTAATGATGCCCTCTGTAAATACCTTTTTGATAACAGGTATGGTACTGGGCAATCTGTCTGGGACGGTATTATGCGGACTACTAATCTAGTAGTAGCTGGTAAGAATGTAGTAGTGGCTGGTTACGGCTGGTGTGGTAAAGGTGTAGCTATGAGGGCAAAGGGTCTAGGCGGCCGGGTCATAGTAACTGAGGTAGACCCCATTAAAGCCAGTGAGGCCTGGATGGATGGATTCCAGGTAATGCCGATGCAGGAGGCTGCAAAGGTAGGAGACTTTTTTATTACTGTAACCGGCTGTAAAGATGTTATCTGTAGAGAACACTTTAAGGTTATGAAGGATGGGGCTGTTTTGGCCAATGCTGGTCATTTCGATGTAGAGATAAGCAAGCCGGACTTAAGGGAGCTGGCTGTTAAAGAAGAAGAAGCCAGAAATAATATCCAGCTCTATGAACTGGCAGACGGACGAAAAATATACCTGCTGGCCGAAGGTAGACTGGTAAACCTGGCAGCAGGTGACGGTCATCCGGCAGAGATAATGGATATGAGTTTTGCCTTACAGTTGTCTTCCCTATTATACCTATTAGATAATAAAATGACTAATGCTGTCCATAAAGTGCCGGTAGAGATAGATAATAAAGTAGCCAGACTTAAACTCAAGTCCCTGGGATTAGCTGTAGATGAATTATCAAAAGAACAAGAGGCTTATCTCAGTGGCTGGCAGCATGAGTAAAAGAGAATGATAAACAAACAGCAAAGCCCTCTCAGCGATATGTTGAGAGGGTTTAAAAAAATTAATTTATTTTTCTTTTTAAAATAAATATATCCCGTTCATTTTGCTGTTCCTTATGTTTCAAGAAAGCGATATCTTCACTGATATTATCCAGTTTTTCATTAACTGTTGTCCGAAATTCCAGTAAACCAGCAGTTTGTTCAAAGATAGCCAGCTGACGGTTACTAATGTTATCGACCTTAATATTTAAATCATCCAGTTTCTTGGTATTTCCACTTACTTTCTTATTTAAAATCTCCAATCTAGCAGTATTATCAGTGACCTTTTCATTTAAGTTATTTAACCTGGCAGTGTTTTGATCTACTTTTTCATCCAGGTTATCTAGTCTGACAGTATTTTCGTCCACTTTCTCATTCAAGCTATCCAGTCTGGCAGTATTTTCATCCACTTTCTCACTTAATACTTTAACATCATTTTTCAAATCAGCAACATCATCTTTTAGACCGGAGACCTCACTATGAACTACTTCACGAATACTATTAATTAATTCCTCATTACTCAATAATTTTCCCTCCTTTGCATAGTAATATGTCTATAAGTAAATTGTTATTATAGGTCCAAATTATGTAATTATAATATCATAAAAAGGGGTGAAAAGCAATCAAAAAAGAACAAATGTTTTAGCTGTATATGACCCTTTTTGATTAGAATGTCTGGCTTGCTAAGCTCAATATAATGGTGTACAATGATAATGGATATATACACCAGCGTATAGGAGGTTTTTATTATGATTAGAAAGCAAATTTATCTTGATGAAACAATGATTACTCAGATTCGGAAAATAGCAGTAGATAAAAATATTTCACAGTCTGAAGTAATTCGTCGGTCATTGTTTGAGTATATTAAAAATGAACAAGTAAAGGGAAAGATTAAAGATCCTCTGCAAGAATTACTTGGTATAGTTGATCTGCCGCTAGCAGATGGTTCTGAAAACCATGATGACTATATTTACGGAGGAAAGAATAATGCTTAATGATAAGATTTTTATAGATACAGGGGCCTGGATTGCCTGTATGAATAAAAGTGATATACATCATCAATCCTCTGTTTCATATATGATGGAATTGAGAAAAAAACAGACACCTTTAATTACATCTAATTATGTTATAGATGAAACACTGACCTGGTTTAGCTATCATAATTTACATGATATAGCTGTTAAAGTAATGGGTCTGTGGCAGGAAGCTGAGAAAAATAATTCTTTAAAAATTTACTGGGTAGACAAAGCAATTTCAAAGGAAGCATGGGAAATTTTCTATAAATTTTCTGAACACAGATTATCTTTTACTGATTGCACTTCTTTTGCAATATGTAAAGAAATAAAGGTTCAAAAGATATTTGGTTTTGATAGTCATTTTAATATACTGGGTTTTTTGTTAAGCCCATATCAGATTCAGGAAAATCAGGCTAAATATGATGTTTTGAAACCATAGTTAAAGGTGCTTAAACTGTATGCGTATATAAAAACTACTAGTTTATTATAAAACCGGTAGTATTTATTTTGTTGTGATAAAATAAATACTAGAAAGTTGTTACATATTTATTTAAAAATATTATCAACAAAATTGGTAAAAGAGGGGGAATGCCTTGAAGAAATTTAATGTAACCGGGCTTTGTATCCCATAAGAGCATTATATGGTTGATGGAGTAAGAAAATAGAAAAGATAGAACTGATTTTCCTGTAGAGATGTCTTTTTCAGCAGAAGAAATAGAGACAATGCTCTTAGAATATGAAAAAGAAACTGGCATAAAGATGGATACAAAGCTGCTGGCAAGTGAAACCAGGAATAAAAGAAGGATGAATGTAGTTATAACCTTTGGTCGGAAAAAATATATCGTAGAACTTAAGCTCTGGAATGGTAAGAAATATGAAGAAAAAGGCTTAAAACAGCTTAGTGAATATTTAGAAATACAGGGATTAGAGACAGGATATATGCTGGTATTTAACTTTAATAAGAATAAAGAATATAAAGCAGAATGGTTAATGTTAGTGAATATTTAGAAATACAGGGATTAGAGACAGGATATATGCTGGTATTTAACTTTAATAAGAATAAAGAATATAAAGCAGAATGGTTAGAAATAGAGGGTAAAGGTATTTTTGAAGTAAGTGTATAGAGAATAAGTTAAATTTTTTTTTTGATAGGAATTTAGTGTTACCTATGTTTTTGTTATTCGTTGTAAAGGGAGGTGCTATTATGACAGGAATTAATATGTCCAATGTGAAAATAAAAAATAGGGCTTCTATTTTAAGAGTATTAAAAAGTGAAGGTTCTTTATCTAGAAAAGATATAGCTAATAAAATAGGGCTTACTCCAGCAGCTGTAAGTATTTTAGTTGGTGAGTTAATTTCAGAAAAAATAGTTAAGGAGAGAGGAGAAGTAGAAGATAGTACAAAAAAAGTAGGTAGAAAAAAAATATTAGTTGATATTAATTATAATAAATATTATGTAATTGGGGTAGATATTGGTTTAGAATTTACTAAGATAGGAATAGCCAATTTAAAAGGTAATATTTTAAACTCAATGCTTATTACTACAAATAAAGATTTAAAACCCAAAGAATTTTTAAAAGAGCTGGCACAAAAGTGTATGAGTTTTTTATGGAGTAATAATGTTCTTAAGGAGAATATTTTAGGCTTTGGAGTGGGGATTATTGGTGTAGTAGATTTTAAAAAGGGGATTAGTAAACATGCCTATGGGTTGTGGAATCAAGAGGTTCCAATTAAAAAGATTTTAGAGGATATTTTACAGGCAAATGTCATTGTAGATAACAATGTAAGGGCTCTTGCCTTAGCAGAAATCGACCATAATAATCAAACTAGAGGTAATAATATTTTGTTTGTAAAGCATGGGCCGGGAATTGGTTCGGCTATGATTATTAATAAAGAAATATATTATGGTAGTACAAATATGGCCGGAGAGATAGGGCATATGATTTTAGATAGTAATGGTTCACTATGCCGTTGCGGGAAAAGGGGTTGTTTGGAAACTATAGTATCGAAAAAGGCAGTTATAAACAAACTACAAGAAAAAACTCCCCAGGATACTACTTTAGATTTAAATATGTATAAAGATTTAAATTTTAAAACTTTATTAGATGAAACTGAATTGGAAAAAGGAGATATAATTAAGCTTATTAATGAAATGGCATTTTATATGGGCTTAGGTATATCTAATGTGATTACTATTTATGACCCTAATAAAGTCATTTTACATGGTGAACTATTTAAATATAAGATATTTATGCTTGAATTAAAGAATAATTTAAAAAATATGCTACCTAATAATAATCTAAAAGGATTTATTTTATTAAGTGAATTGAAAGAGGGATATATTAGTGGTACTTCAATAGCTATTCAAAATTTCTTTTTTAAAACAGGAGGAATTATCCCTAAATTAACGATAAAAGGCAATTGATTAAAAGATTTAATTAATTGCCTTTTATTCTTGTTGATTAATTAAAAAAAGTGCTATAATCGGTGTGTTTTTATTTATTATTTGACAATTAACAGCCATTATTGTATACTTAAGATAAACAAAGGGTAAGAAAAAATTTTTTGTTGTATTAATTAAAAGGTTTAATCAATTAGTGAAAAAATTTTAAAGAGGGAGGAATAGTTAATGAAAAAAATAGGCTTTATTGGTTTAGGGATTATGGGAGAATCAATGTGTGCTAATATTTTGAAAAAAAGAGATGAAAAAGTAATTGTTTTTGATATTAAGGAAGAAAAAATTAAACGATTAGTTCAATTAGGTGCTATTGCTGCTAGTTCAGCTAAAGAAGTAGGAGAAAAGGCTGACGTTATTATTTCTATGGTGCCTAAAAGTGAACATGTTAAAGCAGTAGGTCAAGAGTTATTGCCAGTATTATCTGCGAATAAAATTTGGATAGACATGAGCACGATTAAACCTGCTGTGTCTAAAGAATTGGCTGCTAAAGTACGGGAAACAGGGGCAGTTATGATTGATGCTCCAGTGGTTAAAAGTAAGTCAGCAGCTATTGATGGAACATTAGGTATTTATGTTGGTGGGGATAAAAAAAGCTATCAAAAGATAGAAGATATTTTATTGTGTATGGGTCAGGATATTATCTATCTAGGAGATAATGGGGCAGGATTAGTAATGAAAATCTGTCATAATATGTTGGTGGGCCAAATTCAAAATGCTGTTAATGAAATGATTACTCTGGCAAATAAAGCTAATATTGAAATTGATGATTTTATTACTGCTATTTCTTATGGTGGTGGACAGAACTTTTATTTAGATACTAAAGGGAAAAATATTAAACAGCAGGATTTTACGACTGCTTTCTCAATTAAAAATATGAGTAAGGATGTTAGTATAGCTAAGGATTTGATAGAAGAATTTAATCTAACTTTACCAGGGACAGAAATAGTTCACACAATTTATCAAGAAGCTATGGAAGCTAACTATGGTAAAGAAGATTTTTCAGCAACAATCAAAGTAGTTCAAAACAGAAATTAAGAAGATGGAGAAGATCAATCAAATATTTGTAATATCATCTTCAATTATTTTATTGGGATATATACTTAAAAGAATTAGGCTATTAACTAAAGATGATGGTCAAATTTTGGTCAAATTAGTAATGAATGTAACTCTACCGGCTTTGATTATAACAGTATTTTCTAGTCTTGAACTAAGTTTAAAATTAATTTTATTACCATTAATTAATATTATTTTTGCTTTATTGGCATTACTCTTAGGAAGGTATTTGTTTAAAAAAGACCTAAGAGCTAATAAAGGGAGTCTAATTATATCTTTGCTGGGTTTTAATATTGGTTTATTTGCGTACCCTTTTGTAGAGACTATCTGGGGGAAACTAGGATTAAAGTATATAGCTATTTTTGATATGGGCAATGCATTTATTATCTTTGGTTTGACCTATATAGTTTCCAGTTTTTATGCCCCAAATAGCAAAAAACTTTTATTAAAGGAGATATTAATTATATTAATGAAATTTGTTCCATTAATGAGTTATGTATTAGCTATTTCTTTAAACCTTCTTCATCTTAGGCTTAGTGGCATTCCACTACAAATATTACAAAGGTTAGCTGTAATGAATGGGCCTTTAGTTCTATTAATTTTGGGTCTTTATTTAGAATTTTCTTTAGATAAGCTTGAATTAAAAAATATTATCAAGTCTATTAGTATTAAATATATTTTGGGATTAATAGTTGGGGGCAGTTTATATTTTTTGTTACCTTATAGTAAATTATTTAAAGGAGTTATTTTATTAGGTTTAATTATGCCTGCTGGGATGGCCATAATTCCTTATTCTATAGAGAACAAATTAAATACTAAAATAACAGGGAGTATTGTTAATATTAGCAATATCATTAGTTTTATTTTAATGTGGCTGATCTTTAAATGGATTTAATATGGAGGGAAAAAAATGAAAAAAGGGGTTAAACTAGGAGTAGTTTGCTTAGCTAGAAAAACTTTTGATTATAAAGCTGCTGAAAAAATTTATCAAGAGCTTAAAAAGGGGCTTAAAAAAATTGAAAATACAGCGTATACCTTTATAAATGATTTGGTAATCGAAGTTAAAGATGCTAAAAAAGCTGCTAATAAGTTGCTTGAGAGTAATATTGATGGACTAGTTGTTATTAGTGGGACTTTTCATTTGGGCCACTTAGTATTAGAATTGGACAAAGCAATTAGGAAACCAATTTTACTTTGGGGGTTAAATGAACTCCCTTATGATGGCGGCAAGATTCGTTTGAATTCAGTTTGTGGTGTTAATCTAGATGCCTCAAATTTATACAAAGCTGGTAATAGAAAATATCATGCTATAGTAGCTGATACTATTGAGCAAGACTGGATTGATGCGCTTAGAATCAATGCTGCTTTGGAAGAAGCTCATATTGGTATTTTGGGTTATCGGGCACAGGGATTTTTTAATTTGGCTATTGATGAGTTAAATAGTTTTAGTGAAATGGGCATGTTAATAGATCACTATGAATTAAATGAAGTAATGAATTTAGAGGTTTTAAGAGAAGACGTTGAAAAAAAAGAGCAGCAATTAAAAGAAATTTTTGATGCCTCTGGCATTACAGTAGAACAGTTAAAAGATGTTGCACGGTTAGTTGTTAAATTACAAAAATTCGTTGATGATAATAGACTATCTGCTTTAGCAATTAGATGCTGGCCAGAATTTGCTCGAGATTTTGGCATTTCACCATGTGCAGCAATGTCTTTTTTACAGGCAGAAAATTATATCTTAGGCTGTGAAGGGGATATTGAAGGAACTATTTCCATGTTAGCTCAACAGGCTGTAGGGGCGAAGACACCATTTTTAGCTGACTTATCTCAAGTTGATTTAGAAGAAGATTATGCCTTATTATGGCACTGTGGAGTGGCACCATGTAATTTATGGGATGGCAAGTGTAATATTTCTTTAGATACTTATTTTGCTGGGGGCAGAGGTGTAACAGCTGATTTTGTAATGAAAAGTGGAGAATTTTCTGTTCTGCGCTTTGACTCTGCTCAGGGGGAATATAGGGTCTTTTTGCAAAAGGGTGAAAGTATTCCAATGGAAAAAGAATTAAAAGGGACTTATTTTAAAGCTGAGTTTGAAAAAGATATTAAAAATGTTTTAAATACAGTGATAGGTAATGGTATTGCCCATCATATTTCTGTAGTTTATGGAGATTTTATTAGACCATTTGAAATCTTTGCGCAATTAAAAGGATGGAAGGTAATCAAATAAAATTTTTTAATTTAATTAAAAATCCATACCCTCTTTTATAATTAATAATAAGTTGATATAAGATAGAGAGAGTGTTTTGAAAATAGAACTTGTTATATTATTTTTATGGAGGGGATTTAAAATGAACATTACTTATACAATTATAACTGCTGCGTTGTTTATGGCACTGGTTGCCTGGATTGCTTATCAGAAGACTAAGGGAGAAGTTTCAAGTGCAGATGGATATTTTTTAGCTGGCAGAGGTTTAACTGGTATTTTTATTGCAGGTTCGTTACTATTAACAAACTTATCCGCTGAACAGTTAATTGGCTTAAATGGTCAGTCTTATCGCTTAAATATGTCTAATATGGGCTGGGAAGTTACAGCTGGATTTGCTATTATTATCTTTGCTCTTTATTTATTACCTAAATATTTACGTGGGGCATTCACAACATTACCAGCTTTTTTAAGTGATCGTTATGATGAAGGGGTTAGAAGATTATCTGTTTATTTATTTATGCTAGGATATGTCTTTGTTACTATTCCATCAGTATTATATTCAGGGTCGTTAGCTGTATTAAAACTGTTTGATGTACCCAATATACTCAATATTTCATATAGTCAGTCAGTTTGGCTGGTGGTTTGGATTGTTGGTATTATTGGAGCAATTTATGCTATTTTTGGGGGGCTAAAAGCAGTAGCAGTTTCCGATACAATTAATGGTATTGGCTTATTAATTATTGGGATCTTAATGCCTGTATTAGGTTTCATGGCTTTAGGTGATGGGAGTATTATTTCTGGAATGAAGTATATTGCTGTTAATCATGCTGAAAAATTAAATGCCATAGGTAGGGTTACTGATTCTATTCCTTTTGGAACCCTTTTTACAGGAATGATTTATGCTAACTTATTTTATTGGGGTACCAATCAATATGTGATCCAGCGGACATTAGGTGCTAAAGACTTAGCTGAAGGACAGAAAGGAGCAATTTTTACAGGATTTTTTAAAATATTAGTGCCTTTTATGATGATGCTACCTGGAGTTATTGCTTTTCACTTGTATGGAGGCAACTTAGCATCAGTAGATTTAGCCTTTCCTACTTTAGTGAGTAATTTATTGCCAGTGGCTTTATCTGGTTTTTTCTTAGCAGTATTGTTAGGAGCAGTATTAAGTTCTTTTAACTCTTTATTAAATAGTGCAGCAACAATGTTTGTTTTAGATATTTATCAACCACATTTTAATCCGGATGCCTCTGATGAAGAACAGATTAGGGTTAGTAAATGGTTTGGTATTATAGTAGCTTTAATTTCATTTCTTGTAGCTCCAATGTTAATGAATGCCCCAGATGGAGTGTGGGATTTAATTCGTAGATTTACGGGATTCTTTAATATTCCAATTATCGTATTAGTTATGGTAGGAGTATTAACGAGGCGTGTTCCGGCTTTAGCTGCTAAGGTAGTTGTTTATTTCCATGTGATTACTTATTATTTATTAGTTTGGGGTCTAGAAGATTTAATTGGCTGGAAGGTACCGATTCACTTTGTACATGTGTATTTCATTTTATTTTGGGTTGAGGTAGGAATTATGTTAGTTATTTCTAAGTTTACACCTAAAAAGGAGGCATGGACTTATCAGAGTAAAGCCAAAGTTGATATGAAACCTTGGCGTTATTCGTTATTAATTTCAGTGTTATTAGCTTCTGCCATTGTCTTTACTTATATACTATTTTCAAAATTTGGTTTAGCATATACAGATGGGATTGTATATCCATCATTTTGGAAAATTGTTGCTATTCAAGTTATAGTTACTATTATATTAGGATATTTTAGTCTTAATAATTGGTATGAAAAATATAGTGAATATTTAATCAAGCAGCAAAAGACAGAGAATAATAATAGCACCATAGGAGAGGAGTTATAAATTATGGAATTAGTCCAGAATGAAGACAATTTTATAATTAGCTTAAAGGGGAGAGATATTATCTTCCATTCTCCTCAAAGACCTTTTATTTACCTTGGTTATGGGGAAGCCAGGATTGATATGTACCGGGGAAATTTTAAGATAGAGGATTATCTTATTAAGCGGATTCCCCTAGAAGATGCAACTATAAAAAGGCGAAGTGAAGGTTATTCAATTGCATTGAGGAGGTTTAAAGGAGATAATATTCAGATAAAATTATTGGTTAAAATGGAAAATAACCAATTAAAAATCTATTTTGAAAACCATGCGGAATCAATTAATAGGTTGTGGATTAGAATTATGGCAACAGAAAATGAAAAAGTATATGGTTGTGGTGAACAATTATCATATTTTAATCTGCGAGGTAAGAGTTTTCCTTTGTGGACTTCTGAACCAGGAGTGGGCAGAAATAAAAAAAGCTATACGACCTGGCAAGCTGATCTTAAAGATAAAGCAGGGGGAGATTATTATACAACTAATTATCCTCAACCTACTTATATATCTACTAGAAAATATTACTGCCATCTAGCAAGTACTGCTTATTTAGATTTTGATTTTAGAAATGATCAATTCCATGAATTACAGGTGTGGGATATTCCAGAGTATATAATATTTGAAACTGGGGACAGTTATTTGGAATTAGTGGAGAAATTAACTGCATTTTTAGGGAGACAGCCAAAATTACCTGATTGGATCTATAACGGTTTTATATTAGGGATTCAAGGTGGAACAGATTTTGTAATTGAGAAGGCTTATAAGTTAATTGACAAAGGTGTTGCAATTTCAGCGTTATGGTGTCAAGACTGGCAGGGGGTTAGGCATACTTCCTTTGGGAAACGGTTAATGTGGGATTGGGAATGGAATAGTGAACTCTATCCTGATTTAGATAAAAAGATTCATCAACTAAAAGAAAAAGGCATTCGCTTTATGGGCTATATTAACCCATATCTAGCCCAGGAAGGAAGATTGTATGAGCAAGCTGCTCAAGAAGGATATTTAGCCTTAAATGTTGATGGTGAAATATATTTAGTTGATTTCGGAGAGTTTTACTGTGGGGTTGTAGATTTTACTAATCAAGCTGCTGTAGAATGGTATAAAGGAGTTATTAAGGAAAATTTAATCGATTTTGGGCTAGACGGTTGGATGGCAGACTTTGGTGAGTATTTACCAGTAGACTGTCATCTTAGTAATGGCGTAAGTGCTGAAATTATGCATAATGCCTGGCCGGTTATCTGGGCTAAGCTTAACTATGATGCTGTAAAAGAGGCTGGTAAATTAGAAAAAATAGTATATTTTATGCGGGCAGGCTTTACTGGCAATCAAAAATATTGTACATTAATGTGGGCAGGGGATCAGAGTGTAAATTGGAGTTTAGATGATGGTTTGGCTTCAGTTATTCCCGGGGCATTGTCATTGGGAATGAGTGGTTGTGGTTTGCATCATAGTGATATAGGGGGTTATACCAGTTTACACGGAAATATTAGAAGTAAAGAATTATTCATGCGCTGGGCTGAAATGGCAGCCTTTACACCAGTGATGAGGTCGCATGAGGGTAATAGACCTGATGAAAACTTCCAGGTTTATGATGATGATGAAGCCATTGAACATTTAGCAAAAATGACTAAGGTCTATATTACATTAAAACCATATATTAAAGATTTAGTGGAAATTAACTCGCAAAGAGGTGTTCCTGTTCAAAGACCACTTTTTATGCATTACGAAGATGACTCTAAGACTTATGACCTGAAGTATGAATATTTATTTGGCCCAGATCTCCTGATTGCACCTGTTTATAAGGCTGGGGAAAAAAAACTGGGAGGTATATCTACCAGAGGATAATTGGGCTCATTTGTGGACAGGAGAAGAATATCAAGGAGGTATTGTGGAGATAGATGCCCCCTTAGGTTGTCCGCCAGTGTTTTATAGAAAAAATTCTGATTATGTAGAATTATTTAAGGAGCTATCAAAAATATAATGATTAATAAAATTAGAAAATTAAACCCAAAACTTGTAATTAAAAATATAGAGGATGATAGTTTTAAAAAATATGGAAAGATAATTAAAAATTATGATTTTAAAAATATTATTGATTATGTAGAAAAAAAGACTGAAATACCTAGGCAGGGAAATAAATATGAAGCTAAAATACTTGAGCTGGATAAATTAGCTATCAAAAAAAGAATAGAAGAGGATTTCTATGGTGAGATGTTAATTGAGATTGGGTACTGTAATGGGAAGAATTCTTCTTTAAATGGTCTTGAATATCATAAAGGGGCTGAAATAAATATAGCTATTACAAATTTAATTTTATTATTAGGACAGGTTCAGGATATCCAAGAGGGGACTTATGATGCTAAGCAAGTTGAAGCATTTTATCTTCCTAAAGGTACCGCTATTGAAATCTACAGCACTACTCTTCATTACGCCCCTTGTAAAGTAGAAAAAAGGGGATTCAAATCTGTAGTTATCTTACCTGCAGGTACAAATCTACCACTTAATAAGCAGGATAAGAAAAAAGATAATCAGGATTTATTATTTGCTAAAAACAAGTGGCTTTTAGTTCATCCTTCTAGAAATAACCTAGTAGAACAAGGAGCTAAAGCAGGTATTTTAGGTGAAAATATAAGAATAAAAATTAATTAGATTATCTAAAACCTATAAAGGGGGAAGTTAATTGTCTAACGAAAAAAGGATTAAAATTTATACCCAACAGGCAATTAATAGATTAAAAAAAATTACTTTTAATAAAAAAGTAATTTTAGGTTGGGATGGTTTTGTTGATAATGTTTGGCACTTAGTAGAAGAGAGAAATTCAGCTACTGATTATCAAATTATGGAGTCAATGCTAACTTTAAATCAAAGAATCAAGGAAGTAGCTGGTGGTGGTTTAAGTACTGAGATATTAAAAAAAGACCAGCGTGCTGGAGGGTTTAGTGCCAATACAGGAAGGGTGTTAGGAAAATTAGGAATAGACACTACTTTGATATCTTTGTTTGGAGATAAAAAAATAAACAAAAGATTTTCTAATTTAGTAGAAATGACAGAAGTCATTTCTTTAGGGGATCCCTGTATTGCTCATATTTTTGAATTTGCAGATGGGAAGTTAATGTTTCCTGCTAATCAAAATATAAGGAATATGGACTGGGAAAAAATAAAAAATAAAGTAGGTTTAGCTAAATTAATTGATTTGATTGAAGAGGCTGACTTAATAGGTTTAGGGTATTGGGCTAATATGCCTTATTATCATACTATCTGTAAAGGAATAAAAAAAGAGGTTGGCCCCAAGTTAAGTCGTAAATCGCGTCAATTATTTATGGATTTTGGAAATGTTAAAAAGAGGAGTGCTCAAGATTTGGCCTTTATTTGCAGTAGCTTATCTCAGCTAGAAGAATATTTCAAGCTAACACTTAGTTTTAATAGAAGTGAATTATTAGATACAGCAAAAGCTCTAGGTATTGTTACTGAGCATATAAAGATGGAGTTAGTAGAAATTTTGGATAAAGTGAGAGAAAAAACAAGGATATCTAATGTGGTAGTACATACAAATCGATTTGCTGCTAGTAGTAACCAGGAGGGTATTAAGATATTAAAGCAACCCTATTGTGAAAATCCAGTAGTCACTACTGGGGCCGGTGATACTTTTAATGGTGGCTACATTTTAGGTTTATTATGTAGTAATCAAGCTGAAGGGAGATTAGCTATTGCCAGTGGAACAGCAGGTTATTTTATTAGAAATGGTATACCACCAAGTAGAGAAGAACTAATTAGTTTTTTAATTGAATATCCATCATATTTTAATAAACAGGGGGTAGTAGAATGATTACTTTAAAAGAGATTTTAGATGATACAGAAAAAGGCTATGCCATAGGTCAATTTAATGTTCATAATTTAGAATATGTACAGGGAGTAGTAGAAGCTGCCAGAGCCACTCAGTCACCAGTAATTATAGGAATTACTGAACGACCATTAAGATATTATGGCATAAATTATTTAGTCAATACTGTTAAAGCCGCTGAAAAAAATTGTTCAGTCCCTTTGTGTTTACATTTAGATCACGGTGATAATTTAGCTGTTGTTTTTGAATGTATTGAAGCTGGTTTTTCTTCAGTTATGTATGATGGTTCTCATCTTTCCTTAGAAGATAATATCCAAAACACTAAACTGGTAGTAAAGAGAGCTAAAGAATATGGTATTTATGCTGAAGCAGAATTAGGTGAGTTACAAGGGATTGAAGATGGAAAAGAGTCGACAGGGAGTACTTTAACTGCTCCTGATGAAGCAGAATACTTTGTTAAAGAAACAGGGATTTCCGCTTTAGCTGTAGCGATTGGTACAGCCCACGGTTTTTATAGTGGAGAACCTAAATTAGATTTTGAAAGATTAAAAGCAATTAGAGATAGAGTAGATATCCCCCTTGTATTACATGGAGGCTCAGGAGTACCAGAAAAAAGTATTAAAAAAGCAATTAAAATTGGTATTTCTAAGGTAAATGTAGGGACAGAGTTAAAAGTTGCTTTTAATAATGGCATTAAATCTGTCTGGGAAGAGAATCCCGAAGAGATAGAATGTACTGTAATTATGGGGGCTGCCAGAGAAGGGGTTAAAGAAAAAGTGATTGAAAAGATTAATTTATTTCGTTCCAATTTATAAGTTGAGTTATAGAGGAAAGAACTATCAATACCCTATTCCAGAGAAAAACCCCCCGGGATAGGGTTTTTCTTTGTTGTGCGTCCAGCATGGGTGCTTTCTAGTCGGTGAAAGTCCGATACGGAGGTTGATAGTGCCAACCGTTAGCTTAAGACAAGGGTGTCTATTACAAGGCCCAAACTATCCGAAACAGACAACTTCATATGAAGGCTATTCCCAGGAGGTAAGGTTGGAAACTGGAGATAATGGGAAAGTGCAGAGTATTTCTACGGTGTTAGATGACAGAAGAAACGATGAAAGTGCATTATCAAATAATCTGATAGAAAGAATTCTTAATAGGAATCAAGCATATAAGAGAGTTGTGAGAAATAAAGGTAGCCATGGAGTTGATGGAATGAGTGTGATGATAAGCAACTATATGTCAAGAGTAAGAAAGCAGCAGAAAGAGTTATGCAAAGTGTGACTGATTTTATTGAGCGAAAGCTAAAGTAAGGTTACTGGAGAATATTCAATAGCCCCATACTTAATCGTGCTTTTACTAATCAGAGATTAAAGAAGTTAGGATACTTTAGTTTTATGGAAAGATATGCACAAGCAATTAATTCTTAATGAACCGCCAAGTGCCGAACGGTACGCTTGGTGGTGTGAGAGGACGGAAAATAAACTGATTATTTTCCTCCTAACTTAATTTTTGAAATGTTTGACAAATGCAATTTTCGGGTATATAATATTGTCATACAAACTGATAGTCATACAATACGACAAAAATACATATTGTATGGCTGTAAAAATTTATCAGAAAAGGAGAATAAAAATGAGAAAAAAAGTATTAGTGGTAACGACTTTAGCATTAATTGGGGTATTATTATTAAGCGTATGTAGTTATGCAGCATCAAATGAAGTGATATCTTTTAAAATGGTTGGTAATAATTCATCACTTCTCTCAACACAGGCAGCAAAAAAAATAGCGGCCATTATTGAAGAAAAATCTAATGGGTCGTTAAAACCAATATTGTATTTAGAAGGTCAGCTTGGAGATAATGATGAAGATTTATGTTCAGGAATTGTTGAAGGACATTATGAGATGCTATTAAATGCCGAAATGTTATTCAACTGGGCATCACCAGAATGGATGGAATTATTTAATATGGCTTTTATTTTTGATAGTCAAGAGCACCTTCAAAAGTTTTGGGAAAGTGATATGGGTGTAGATTTGGCTAATATATTATTAGAAAAGTTTAATGTAAGGGCATATATTAATGCAATTGCTTTAAGAGGGCCGAGATATTTAACAGCCAATAAAGCAGTTTATAATGTTGAAGACATAACAGGCTTAAAGCTAAGAACGCCTAATAATCCTGGTGTAATTGCTTCATGGAGAGCAACAGGTGCAAATGTTACACCAGTATCATGGGGAGAATTATTTGGAGCATTACAAACAGGAATAGTAGCAGCTCAAGAAAACCCATTGGCAAATATTGATCAGGCAGGCTTGTATCAGGTTCAAAGTCATTTAATGCAGACAGAACACCAATATACCAATTATTTTATGTATTTTAATAATAATTGGTATGAGGGCTTAAGTGATGAACATAAACA
Organism: Iocasia fonsfrigidae; assembly: GCF_017751145.1. Taxonomy (GTDB): domain Bacteria; phylum Bacillota; class Halanaerobiia; order Halanaerobiales; family DTU029; genus Iocasia; species Iocasia fonsfrigidae. The sequence goes on along the minus strand of NZ_CP046640.1, from coordinate 3,804,955 downwards.
AATTATTTCAGAAGCTATTGATGAAGGTTTTGCATGGCATAATGAACAGGTAAATAAGACAGATGAAGAATTGTTAGCAAAGTTTAAAGAAAAAGGAATGATATTTATTCCTAAAGAAGAGATTGATATTGAATCTTTTAGAAAAGAAATAGTGCCTCAATTATTAAAAGAAAATGAAGATAGTTATCCTGAAGGGGCTTACGAAAGAATACAGGCTTTAAATAATTAGTATAATAAGTTGGATAAAGTTGGACCAAACTCAAATTATATTTGATTATGACTTCCTCCTAAAAATTATTTTGTTTTGATTTTATTTAATGATATTTTAAGGAGGAGGTCAATTAAATTATTCAACTTATATTTAAAAAGGAGGTCTGTAAGATGGAGAAAATTATTAAATGTATTTCAAGGTGTGCAGATTATTTAGAACAAATAGTAAAAGTGCTAACTATTTTTGTATTAGTTGTATTAATAACCATCGTATTCTTTCAGGTTTCTAGAAGAATAATAACGAGTAGATCTATTATTGAAATTGAGGAGTTTTCTATTGTATTGGCATCCTGGTTGGCTTTTTTATCAACAGCATATGCTGCTAGAAAAAAAGTTCATGTTCAAATTGATGTCTTAACAAGTAAGTTTCCTTTTACTATTAATCATTTATTGAAATTATTAATTAACATTATGATCATGATAGCATGTATTGTGCTCACAGATTATGGATTTCAATTAGCTGAAAGAAAGATGATGATTCCAATGACTGTTTTGCCATTTAAGTCAGGGTATTGGTATATATCATTTCCGATAGGTATGATATTTACAGCGTTTTTTACTTTTGACAATATACTTCAAGAATTAGTCTTATTAAAAAAGTGTAATAATTGAAAAAAAGGAGGAGAGTAATTCATGCTAATTATAATTATATTTCTTATTATGATTGCATTGGGAGTTCCAGTAGGTTTTTCAATGGTTCTAACTGCGATGACATATATTCTATCTGCAAACTCTGTTTCCTTAACATTTGTACCTCAAGCTATGGTAAGTGGAGTATCATCATATACAATGCTGGCAATACCTTTCTTTATGATTGTAGGGGAATTAATGAATAGTTCTGGAATTACAAAGAGAATTTTTAGATTTGCGAATTGTTGTGTTGGTCATATTACAGGTGGATTAGGACATGTAAATGTTTTATCAAGTATGTTGTTTGCTGGTATGTCAGGGGCAGCAGTTGCTGATTGTGCTGGTTTAGGGGCAATAGAAATAGAAGCTATGAAAAATGAAGGATTTGATGCGGATTTTTCAGTCGGCATTACAGCTGTTTCATCTATTATAGGTCCAATAATACCCCCCAGTAGTCCGATGGTTTTGTTTGGTATTGCTGCGAGCATTTCTATAGGGTCATTATTTATGGGAGGTATAAGTGTTGGAATTATTATGGGCCTTTTTATGATGATTACAGTATATTTAACAGCTAAAAATAGAAACTATCCAAAGCATAAAAGAGCAAAATTCAAAGAATTATTTGATGCATTTTTATCAGCTGTCCCTGCACTTTTATCGCCAATAATTTTGGTAGGTGGAATATTATCTGGTTTTTTTACTCCAACAGAAGCAGCAGCAGTAGCAGTGTTTTATTCATTGATTGTTGGAATTTTTATCTATAAGGAACTTAAAATAAAAGATATATTGCGGGTTTTGGTAAATGGTATTGAAAATCTTGGTTTAGTAATGTTATTAATGGCATCAGGTAAAATTTTTGCCTGGGTTTTAGGAATGGAAAAAATAACAGAACTTGCAACAAGTTTATTGTTTGGAATAACAGACAGTAATGTTATCATTTTAGTATTAATTAATATCTTACTTATTTTTATGGGGACATTTATGGAAACAAATGCAAGTATATTGATTTTAACACCTATTTTAATGCCAATTGTTAATCAAATTGGCATGCATCCTATTCAGTTTGGTGTTATAATGGTCTTTGCTTTAATGATAGGTCTATTAACACCACCAATGGCAATTACATTATTTTTAACATCAAAATTAGGCGGTATATCTTTCCAAAGAGCATTTAAAGCGGTAAAACCATACTATATAGGATTAATAATTGTTTTAATTCTTATTAATATTTTTCCACAGATAACTTTAACAATACCTAAATTATTATTAGGAAAATCATTTTAATTACATTATTTTCTTGCTATGATTTGGTGTTTTTAATATAATTTATGCAAGAAGGAAAGAAAACAAAACTTTTATCAAAATTATGTAAATATTATAGGGCTTGAAAAAAGAGGGGGTATTAATGAAACCTATTATAAAAAAAACAGCTGTTGATTTAACTGTTGAAAATTTAATTAATTATATTAAGGATGGAGAGGCCATTATTGGTGATAAGCTCCCAAGTGAAAATGAATTATGCAAACAGATGAATGTTAGCAGGACAACTATCCGGGAAGCATTTAGGGTTCTTCAATCTAAAGGCTATATTAATATTAAAACTGGGAAAGGTGCATTTGTTTTAAGTAAAAAGGAGAATTTCATGCAGGACGCAACAGAATGGATTAGAAAACATAAAATTGAAATGAGTGATTATATAGAAGTAAGAATAGCTATGGATCCGCTTTCTGCAAGATTAGCTGCTAAAAATAGGACAAAGGAAGATATCAATAGCTTGAAGGAGATGCAAGAATTATTTGTTGCAAGTGTTGAGAACTCTGATTATGAGAAAATGGCTGAACTGGATGCCAAATTTCATGAAAGAATAGCTCTGGCTTCTAACAATGATTTATTGGTTGTATTAGGTAGAATAGTAAATGATTTTTTTAAAGTATTGAGAAAAAATAGTTTTAAATTTGAAGAAAATGCAAAACATGCTATATTACCTCATCAAAAAATATTAGATTCTATTATTATCCAAGATGAAGATAAAGCTGCTAAGGAAAGCCTATTGCATATGAGGCAGGCCTTAAAAGATTTGTGTAATAATTAGCAGATAAATATATTTTTTGATATTAAATTTAGATAATGTGCTATTTAGGAGATTTAGGAGTGATGAAATGAATATAGGAGAACAATATGAAAAAGCAACACAATTAAGGGAAGATATACTTCATATGGTCTATAAGAGTCAATCAGGACATATAGGAGGGTCTTTTTCCTGTCTGGAAATATTAATGGCCCTTTATTATAATGTCATTAATGTAGATTCTAAAAATCCTCACTGGGAGGATAGAGACAGGGTTATTTTAAGTAAAGGACATGCATGTCCAGCACTTTATGCCATCCTGGCTGATTTGGGGTTTTTTAGTAGAGAAGATCTGTGGAATTTGCGACAAATAGATTCCCATTTACAGGGACACCCTGATATGAATAAGACATTAGGGGTTGATGTTAATACAGGATCTCTGGGACAGGGAGTTTCTGTTGCGGGTGGTATGGCTATGGCCGCTAAATATAAGAAAAAAAATTATCAAGTATTTGCGATTATAGGAGATGGAGAGGTTCAGGAAGGCCTGGTCTGGGAAGCAGCTATGTCTGCTGCTCATTTTCATTTAGATAACCTAACAGTAATTTTAGATTATAATGGATTACAACTTGATGGATTTAATGCTGAAATAATGGATATAAGCAATATAATGGAGAAGTATAGGGCTTTTGGTTTTGAATGTTATGAAGCTGATGGACACAATATAGAAGAAATTGTAAAGAAGGTAAAAAAACCTCATAATGGCAAACCAAAGTTCATATGCTGTCATACACATAAGGGTTACGGAGTCTCTTTTATGGAGGATAATGTTGATTGGCATGGTAAGGCACCTAATAAAAGCCAATATGTTCAAGCAATGAAAGAGCTAGGAGTGGATATTCATGAATGAACCTAAGTCTATTAGAGTTGCCTATGGAGAATCTTTGGCTGAAATTGGCAGTAAAAACAGTAAAGTAGTTGTTTTAGATGCAGATTTAGCCCATGCAACAATGACAAATATATTTTCGGAAAAGTTTCCTGAAAGGTTTTTTAATTTTGGTATTGCCGAAGCAAATATGATATGTGCTGCAGCAGGTTTTGCTCATTCTGGGTTAATACCTTTTGTTAGTACTTTTGCGTTATTTGGTGCTGGGCGGGGTTATGAGCAAATCAGGAATTCAATTGCATATGTTAATGCCAATGTAAAATTTGGTTTATCTCATTCTGGATTAACTGTAGGAGAAGATGGGGGAAGTCATCAGAGTATTGAAGACATTGCACTAATGAGAGTTATACCTAATATGACTATATTTGTACCCTGTGATCCTATTGAAACAAAAAAAGCGGTATATGCAGCAACTGAGATTAATGGTCCAGTATATATAAGGACTGCTAGACCTATTTGTAAAAATATCACAGATGAGATGACGCCGTATATCCCAGGTAAAGCAAATATATTAAAAGAAGGATCTGATATTGCCTTATTAACAACTGGTATTATGGTAAGTAAAGCCCTTGAAGCTGCTAAGGAATTAGAAAATCAGCATATTTCTACAGCTGTTGTTAATTTTCACACCATAAAACCCATTGATGAAGAATGTATTTTAGAAATGGCTAATAAGTGCAAGGCCCTGGTTTCTGTTGAGGAGCATTCTATTATCGGTGGACTTGGTTCCGCTATTGCTGAAGTTATAGCAGGAAAATCATCAATAAAATTTGCTCGCATAGGAATAAATGATAAATTTGGTAAATCAGGCAAACCAGAGCAACTGCTAAAACAATATGGTTTATCAGTTAATAATATTATTAACACCTGTAAAACTATTTTATTATAAAAGTAACGTCAGTAAAAGAGTATAACCCTATTCCAGTGGAAACTCTTGGGATAGGGTTAAAATTTTATCTTACTTTGAAAAGAGCTTGCAGATAAATTAAATATTAGGGATGAGAATGGAGAGATAGTACTGTGATTATTTAAGGGTTTTGCTTGCCGATAGGGAATTAGTAGTCAGGGATAAGCGTTTATACTAAGGGTAAAATTGCCCTGGCAGCAAATGCCCCGGTTCGTTATGATTGGGTAGAGCTTAGTATGGAAGCAGAGAAATACTAATTATTTATTAAGTAGAAGAGAGAAAAGCAAGAAAAGCTGGTAGAGGAAAGGGCTGGATTACCCCGGCTAGTTTTATGGTACAGACTGGAGATTCCTGGTTTTGGTACAGGGAAGAGTATCAGGTTTGGTGACCTGGATGGTGATGGTCAGTTAGAAATACTACTGGTCCAAAATGTCCGTAGAATAAGCTAAAATTTTTTAAAAAATGATGTTAAAAATTCTTCAGGAGTTATAACTGTTATGGTGGAGTTTGTAAAATCTTTTTTATTTCGGGTGATGATATAATCTATATTAGCACGTTCAGCACAGACATAGATTAATTCATCTTCAAAATCAATAACTTCAGGATGAAATGCTTTATAAATGTCCCTTGCGGTGACATCTATAATATCGACAAGTTTTAAGAGTATTTCCATGATAGAATATAACTTTTGCTTGTTTTTTAATCCCCTATTTAAAACATAATAGATATCTGTTACTGAATTGGCAGTTATATAGCCTCTAATTTGTTTTGTTTCCACTAAACGCAAGACTTTGGAGGAAGATTTAACAAAGGGTTCTCTGTTTTGGAAAACATCTAAAATAACATTATTATCAATGACTATCTTCATATTTTATTAGCCGCTCCTTCCTTGCATCTTCAGTGGTGTAACCATCATTAGGTATAATGCCAGTAAGTTGGCTTACTAAACTTACTTCTTCATTTTTAGGAATGCTGACTTGAGCGATGGGGGTACCATTACGAGTAATAATAATATCTTCTTTGCTGACAAGTGATAAATATTTACCTAAATTCCTTTTAAACTCTGTAGAACTTATTTGTAACACAAGTATACCTCCTTAAAAACATATTATGCACAATCTTTATTATATTATACTATATAATGTGCGATATGTAAATTTAAAATCAACATTACGGTCAAAGTATAAGTAAAAACCCCTGGAATAGAGTTTCTCTATTCTTCACTAGGATAATCATTATCTATCATAGCCTTAATCATTCTGATGATTTGTTTTACATCACTTGGATCCATATTTTTAGTTTGTTTAAATAAAAGACTGTAGGTCTTCATGCTGGGAGAGTTTATCCCAGAAAATTCCCATGAATGGACTCTTTGGGAAACAGGAATAGATAAGTATTTGTTTAAACCTGGAAAAATTATAAACCTATTGTAAGGAAATATACTTACAATAGGTTTTGTCCTGTCAGAGTTAATGGTTCCTTCCTCATTATTACAGACCCATCCAGAGGGTAACACTTATTATAGATGAAGAAGCTGCTAGTTTACTATAAAAATTATAAAAAATAGGCCCTATTCCAGTGAATTTGGGATAGGGTCTTTGTTTTTAATTAGCAGTTCATTATAAAACTGGTAGTTTTTATATTGCTGTGATAAAATAAATACTAGAAAACAGATATTTGTATAAATTAATCTATGAGGGATTAAAGTATCAAGAAAATTGCCATAAATGAGGTGGATAGCTTGAAAAAATTTAATGTAACCGGGGTTTGTATACCAGAAGAGCATTATATGGTTGATATAAGCAAGAAAATCGAAAAGATAGAAAAAATGGTAGATGAAGGCGCTTATTTTACTATTAATAGGCCCCGTCAATATGGTAAAACTACAACTATGTTTTTACTTACAAAGGCATTAACTAAGAGGTATATTGTTATTAAAACCAGTTTTGAAGGTGTTGGAGATAGTATGTTTGCAACGGAAGGGGCCTTTTGCCAGAATATTTTTCTTGTATTAGCCAGGAGTGTGAGATTTACCGATAAAGGTCTATATAATATTTTTAAAGAATATATAGATAGGACCAGGAATTTTAATGAGTTATCAAATAACTTAACAGACATAGTTGAATCTATGGATAAAGAATGTGTTCTAATTATTGATGAGGTTGATAAAAGTAGTGGCAACAGGGTTTTTATGCAGTTTTTAGCTGTTCTCAGAAATAAGTATCTGGCTATGAAAGCAGATGAGGATATTAGCTTTAAGAGTGTTATTCTGGGTGGTGTCCATGATATTAAAAATATTAAGCTTGAGGAGAAGCGAGTACAATTGCATTAGCTTTAGAAACAGATAATAATATTACAATATTAGATGATTTAAAAGCAAGGAAGCTAGCGAAAAAGTTAAATATAGAAATGACAGGTACTTTAGGAGTTATAATAAATGCTAAGAGAAAAAATATAATTACTTCTATCAAAGAAGTTTTAGAAAGGTTAAAAGACACTAATTTTAGAATATCAAAAGAATTAGAGAATGATATATTAAAGTATGATATGTAAGTTGAAACTAGATTTAGGAAATCACCCTATTCCAGTAGAAAAACCCGGGATAGGGTTTTTCTATTTGGGAAATGAATCTACTTCAGGTATTCTTCAAAAGATTTTTTTAAGTTATTGTTGAGTAGCTTTGTTTGTTTCTGTCAGCCTGTTAAAATCTAGTTAGCAGTGAATGAAGCAGGTTGTGGGTTTATCATAATATAGCTTGTAGTGCAAAAGAGTTTGCGACAATCTATATTGTCAGTTTTTTTGGCTTATAAAACAGTGAATTATTTTATTTTATGTAAATATTTTTACAATAATTGAAATTGTATTGATTGGGGAGGTGAATTAGAGTATAGTGTAGATAAACAAAAGGAGGAGTTACTATTTTATGAAAAAAAATATATTATTATTAAGCCAAAAATTTTCACAAGCTGCAGTACAATCAGTTATGTTTTTGGCAATTATGGGTATTATTCTTGCAATTGCTGTTATCATGCAACTTAGTTTTATGCCATCGTTAATAGTTTTTTTTGGTATGTTATTAAAAAAAATGATGGATGCTATGTTAAATAATTTATCTATTATATTCTGTGTTGGATTAACAACAGCATTTGCAAAAAACAAAAAGGTGGATGCAGCTATTATTAGCGTAATAGTTTACATTGTGTTCTTAGCAAGTAATAATGCTTGGCTTACTTCACAAAATATGCTAGCTAAGCCAGGAGTTATGGACTTATTTGGAACTGGACAAAATACTGTTTTAGGGTTCCAGGTAGTAGATATGAATGTATTCTTAGGAATAATATTGGGATGTATTACTGGATACATATTTAACAAATTCTCTAATGTACAGTTTGGAGATATGTTTAGGGTATATGGAGGGACAAGGTTTGTATTTATAGTCATGGTTCCAATTACTTTAATATTAGCGATTGTGCTTAGTTATGTATGGCCTGTAGTAAATTGTGGTATTAATTGCTTATCTGGTTTTATGAAAAGTGCAGGAGCATTAGGTGTATTTGTATATTCATTTGGTAATAAATTTTTAGTACCAACAGGGTTACATCATTTATTGTGGATGCCATTTTGTTTTACTGGAATTGGTGGTACTTTGAATATTGTTGGCAAGTCTGTACAAGGAGCTGTTAATATTTTTTATTCTGAAATGAGTAATAGTGCTGCTTTGACAGCTATTGATCCATCAATAAGATTTGCAACCTTTGGGTTTGCAAAAATTTTTGGAAGTATAGGTATTGTTCTTGCTATGATAAAAACTGCAAAATCCCAAAATAAAAAAGCTGTAAGGGGATTGCTTATACCTGCACTTTTCGTTGCAGTGGTAGCAGGTATTACAGAACCTCTTGATTTCACATTTCTTTTTATATCCCCATTACTTTGGGTAGTTCATGGTCTTATTACTGGTTTTTCGGAAACACTATTATGGATACTAGGGTCAAGAACGTATTCAATTTATGGCTTATTGGATACAATAGTTTGTAATTTTGTAATAAGTCCTAAGCTTTCTAAGATATATATTTTCTTTACCGTTGGTGTTATAATGGCCGCAGTATGGTATTTTGTCTTTGTTTTTTTAATTAGAAGATTAGATATTAAAACGCCTGGTAGAGAAAATTCTGTTAACGATAAGACAAACAGCCGGGCAGATGATAGTATTTCTGTAAAAACTGGTAACAGCAATCAAGATTCAGAACTATTTATTGAAGGGCTAGGTGGAGCTGAGAATATTATAGAGGTAAATAACTGTTTTACACGCTTGAGAATTGATGTAAAGGATGTCAGTAAGGTAGAAAAACAAATAATAAGTAAAGCTGAGCAAAAGGGTATCGTTATTAAAGGGAACAATGTACAAATTATTATTGGTATGGCTGTAGAAAACGCAAAAGAAAAACTTGTTAAATTATTAAATGCAAAAAGGGGTAATGTGAAATGAAAAAACATTCAATTTGTATTATTGGTGGAGGAAGCCGCTATACACCGGATATGCTTGCAATGTTATGTAATCAAAAAGAAAGATTTCTTTTGAGAAAGATTGTATTATATGATAATGAAAGTGAACGTCAAGAAGTAGTTGGACAATATGCAAAAATATTATTTAAAGAATATTATCCTGAATTAGAGGAAGTGATATGGACTACTGATGAAAAAGAGGCATTTCAGGATATAGATTTTGCTTTTATGCAAATTCGTGCAGGAAGGTTAAAAATGCGTGAAAAGGATGAAAAGATTCCCTTAAAACATGGGTGTATTGGTCAGGAGACCTGTGGTGCTGGAGGATTTGCATATGGTTTAAGGAGTGTTCCTGCTGTTATTGATTTAATAAAAAGCATTAGAATTTACTCTCCAAAATGTTGGATTTTGAATTATTCTAATCCTGCTGCAATTGTAGCAGAAGCAACGAAAAGAGTATTTCCTGGAGATTATCGCATTATTAATATTTGTGATATGCCAATTGCAATTATGGATATTTATGCAAGTGTGCTTGGAGTAAATAGAAGGGATTTCGAACCCAAATATTTTGGTTTAAATCATTTTGGATGGTTTACACATGTTTTGGACAAGAAGACAGGAAAAGATTATTTACCTAAGCTAAGAGAAATATTAAAGACTCCAGTGGATGTACAAACAGAACCTCTTTTTCAGGAGAAATCTTGGAGATTAACTTTTGAATTTATGAGCCAGATGATAAATGATTATGATGAATATTTGCCAAACACATATTTACAATATTATTTATATCCAGCTAAGATGAAGGATAAAGAAAATCAAGAGTATACAAGAGCTAATGAAGTAATGGATGGAAACGAAAAAGAAACTTATGACAGGCTACATAAAATTATATCATTAGGGAAAATGCATGGCACAGATTATGAGATTACTAGTGATGTAGGGTGTCATGCTGAATATATAGTAGATTTAGCAACCTCAATTGCTAATAACACAAACGAAATTTTCCTAATAATTACAGAAAACTATGGAGTTATTAATAATGTTTCATCTGAGATGCTGGTAGAAGTTCCATGCCGTGTTGGAAGTAATGGAGTTGAACCGTTGAGTGTAGGGAGTATACCAACGTTTTACAAGGGACTTATGGAAAATCAATATGCATATGAAAAATTAGCAGTAGATGCTTGTTTAGAAGGAAGTTATAAAAAAGCACTACAAGCACTTGTACTAAACCGTACAGTTATAAATACTGATGTTGCTAAAGAATTATTAAAAGATTTAATTGAAGCTAATAAAGGATATTGGAATGAACTTTATTAGATTTTAGACAGCGCATAGTAACATAATAAATACTTTTGATTGTTATTGAATAGGTGCAATCAAGAATGTTTTTTTATAAAAACTCATATAATACATAGAAAAAATAGGAGCATATTAAAATTTATAATAGAATGGTGGTTTGAATTTTAAGGAAACTCTAAATGATGACCTATAGACTAAATGCTAACGTAATGATATAAATGTATTTTATAAATATAGGTATTATTTTATGAGCAGAAGGTGTTTATAAATGGTAGATAATGTAACATTAACAGAACTTGAAAAAGGAATTTTAAATAAGATACAAAATCATATCAGTAAAAATGAAAAAGTTGGTATAGCTATAATAGCAAAGGAGTGTTTTGTTTCAAAGTCAGCAGTTATAAAGTTATCCAAAAAGCTTGGATATAGTGGGTATAGTGAAATGTATTATACTATTCTTGCATCCACTAATAATGCACTAAAAATAGACTTTTCTAATAATAGCAGTATATATATGAATGAGCACTTAAAAGAGGATATTAATATGCTTGTAAAAGTATTAAGAGAATTTAGAAATCAAAAAATTTATCTGGATTCATTAGGGGTTTGTGATAGTGCTAGAGAATATTACTTGCAAAAATTATTGATATTTGGTTTTAATGCAGCTAGTAGTTATCATTATGAAGCTTTTAGAAAAAGTAAATCCGGACTTTACTTTTTCTTTTCTTATTCTGGATGTAGAGCAGAGATTATTGAAAAGGTTAATGAGGCTATCAGAAATAATTTTAAGGTTGTAGTTTTTACTTCCAATAAAGATTCACCACTGGCGAAAATATCTCATATAACACTTGAAGTAGCAGGAATAAAATCAGATACAGCGTACTATTTACCAAACTTCTTTACTGCCAACCTTATAATTTTATTAGAATTGACATTGAGTGAATATTCTAGAAAATATTTATCTAATGAATGAGACTAAGCATGTGTGTTTTGTTTGCCTGAAGTTTTAAGATATCGGCTTAAATTTAGCAGATAATTATTAAAAAAGTGCCGGATGTATTTTATTAAATAGACTTGCTGAACAAGAAACAGGTATGGAATATTTTGAAACTGTTATTAGATATATTATGAACGCAAAAGAGGAGTTATCCTTAAATAAATTGAGAAAAATAGCCAAAAAAGTATCCCTTGAAAGGAGTGAAGATATTATGACTATTGCGGAGAAGCTTAGAAAAGAAGGGAAATTAGAAGGAATTATTGAAGGCATAGAAATAGCTATAGAATTAAAATATGGTAAAGAGGCTTTAATTTTAATGGATGATATTAGAAAGATTAAAGATTTATCCAGAATTAAAGGTATAAAAGAATTAATTCGAGAGAAGAATAATTTTGATGAGTTTAGAGAGGTTATTTATAAAAATTAATGCTGTTTTGATGGCTTTGAATCCTATTCCAGAGAGAAAACTCTGGGATAGGATTTCTATTTTTCAGTAGGATAATTATATCTCTCATAGCCTTAATCATTCTGATGATTTGTTTTTAATATCTTCCTCATATTCAGGAAAGGCATTTTTGATTTCTACAGTCAACCAGCCTTGCATATCTCGATCTGAATCATAGTATTTCTTTTTTAGGTAATCTAAAATCCTTATAAATTCTGGTTTATCTTTTTCTTGACGAGGGTCTAATATCTCATCTTCTCCGTCCATTTTGGATAAAAACTTATGTAGTTCCTTTTTGGCTTTCTCTGGGGATAATTTATTAACAGCTTCTTGTATAATCTCTTCAGGGGATTTTTTCATCTCCCCTTCCCCTGTCTTGATCCATTCCTCTCTTATCCCAAATTCTTTACTTAAGATATATATGAATTGATCAGAGAGATTCCCTGTTTTTTCGACTGTAGCAACTGTTGATTGTCCAATACGTAATCGTATTGCTAATTCTTTTTGAGTTAAATTATATTTTTTTCTTAAAGTTTTTAGTCTATCAATTTTTAATTTTTTGTTTTCTTCCATTATCATCACCTATAACAAATATTAATTTTCTTATTAAAATAAATCAAAAATTGATTTATTTACCTTGACAATATCAAAATCTGATAATATAATGAATATGTAATCAATTTGTAAACAGTTTATCAGAAAAAAAGGAGGTAGTAGTATAAATTATTTTCAAAAAAATAGAAATAACTCTAGTGTTCAGACACAGTAAAACCTCAATAAAAGCAAACAAAAAAATCATGTAAATTAAGATAGAAATAGCCCTAAACTCTTTCTTAATTAGAAAGGAGGTACATAATAAATTAGGGCAACGGATAGTAGTGGTTGATTATTATGTCAGTTAGCCTTCCCTGAAAATAAATTTAACATTGTCCCATAATTATGTTTATTCCGCTTGCCGTTCACTCCGCGTCCTGCTTTGTTCACTCTTACGACTTTTCATTCCGGCGTCCATGCCTCCATGAAAAGTCAAAGTCGCTCCATAAAGCATAATTATGCTGGGTGTAAAAAGACTATTTTCATTCTTCTGATGGTGCCAGATAGTGGTATGGATGTCTTGTATAACAATTATACCATATAGGCAGGTCTCTGTAAATTTGTGGTAGCTTTGTTTTTTGTAAAAAGCTGAATCTTTAAAATTGCTTTATTTTAGTGACGATTTTAAAAATGCTTCCCGGGAGGGATTGCTGTGCAGAAAGGAGAGAAGCGGCAGAGGGATATTCCAGAATATCAACCGGGGGATAAGATATACAAGTTATTTAATCATAATAAAGTACGTATTAAAGGTAAAAATGAAGAATTTATCATAGAAATTGCCAGATTAAAAAGTAAATAATTTATTGTTTAACCTGGGGCCCTGGGCCGGAAAATTTATTTTTCCCGGCCCATTTTTTTCTGTGGGAATTAACAAAGAGCTATTCATGTATTCAGCACCTTTAGCGAATGATGAGAGTATTTAAAAAATTTTAATCTTTCTCTCTGGTTCTATGCCTGGGGAAGGATTGATGGTCAGATGTATGATTTGAAATCTTCAAAAATAGGAGGAGAGTTATAATCATGAAAATCAAACAGTTGATAGAAAAGATACCTGGTGGGATGATGATAGTTCCTTTAATTATAGGGGCTTTGTTCAATACCTTTTTCCCACAGCTACTTAAGATAGGTGGGTTTACAACTGCCATTGCTAGTGGGGCACTTCCCCTGATTGGGGTGTTTTTAGTTTGTATGGGGGCAGGGCTTAGTGTTAAGGCAGCCCCTAAAGCGGCTAAAAAGGGTTTAGTTATTACAGCGACTAAGTTTTTAGTGGGGGTAGCAATCGGCTTATTAGTATCTAAATTCATAGGGAATAATCTATTTGGCTTATCTTCGCTGGCCATAATTGCTGCTATGACCAATACTAATGGTGGACTATATGCAGCCTTAACAGGTGAGTTTGGTGATGAAACAGATGTAGGGGCCATAGCGATTGTTTCAATTAATGGTGGTCCTTTCTTAACCATGATTGCCCTGGGGACAGCGGGTATTGCTAATATACCTTTTATAAGTCTAGTGGCAGTTATTTTACCAATTATTGTAGGGATGATTTTAGGTAACCTTGACCAGGAGTTAAAGGAGTTTCTAAGCAAAGGTGGTGCTATGTTAATTCCCTTTTTCGCCTTTGCCCTGGGGGCAGGTATTAATTTTAGCATGTTAATTAAAGCAGGACTGTCAGGTATATTATTAGGGGCAATGACCAGTATTGTAGGTGGATTTTTTAACATTATGGCTGACAAGAAAACAGGAGGTACTGGTATTGCTGGAGCAGCGGCCTCTAGCACGGCAGGTAATGCTGTAGCCACACCCCAGGCAGTTGCTGTTGCTGACCCGGCAATCAAGTCACTGGCAACTTTAGCTACCCCACAGGTAGCTGCTTCAACGATAACCACAGCCTTACTAACTCCTGCCATTACAGCTTATATGGCAAAACGGGTTAATAATCATGGTGATACTATAGAGAGTGAAGAGAGTGCAGCAAACGAAGCTGGAGGTTGATAAAGATGATAACACAATTAGCAGTAATTGCTGATGATTTTACTGGTGCTAATGACACAGGGGTACAGTTTAGTAAAAAGGGATTAAAGACAGTCGTAATTTCTAATTTGGATAATCTACCAGCAATAGACGGTTCTTATGATGTTATTGTTGTAGATATAGATAGTAGATTTGATAGCAAAGAAAGGGCATATAAGAAAGTCTTTAGTACTGTCCGGGCTTTAAAAGATATGGGGGTAAATTATATTTATAAGAAACTAGATTCTACCCTGAGAGGGAATATCGGCTCAGAAATAGAAGCAGCACTGGAAGCCGGCAGCTATAATTTAGCAATTGTTGCCCCGGCTTTGCCTGCCAATGGACGGGTTACTATTGGAGCTAATCAGTTAGTTCGTGGTGTACCACTAGAAAGAACAGAAATAGCCAATGACCCGGTAACTCCGATTAATTGTTCCTATATACCTGATATTATCAGGGGACAGACAGATAAAAAAATAGGGACTATTGCTTTAAAATATGTACTTAAGGGTAAAGAAACATTAAGGAAAGAGCTTACTAAGAAAATAAATCAAGGTGTGCCAATACTGCTCATTGATGCAGTTGCAGATGAAGATCTGGATTTGATAGCTAGTCTACTAGGATTATTAGAAAAGGATTATCTATTAGTAGGTTCCGCAGGTTTCGCTGAGAGTCTGCCAGTTGCTTTAGGCTTAATTAACAGGGAAACAGATAAAAAAACAACAGGTGTAATAGTAGGAATAGTCGGAAGTGTTAGTAAGGTAAGCAGAAGACAGGTTGAATACGCAGAGAAGAAATTAAAATTAAATGTAATTGATGTGGATGTAGAAAATCTCCTAAAAGGTGAATATGAAGAAGAATTAACTAGAATAATTACCAGGGCTAAACAATTTATCAAGGAGAAAAGAGGAGATATTATAATCCGCTCTGCCAGGAGTAGGGAAGTGGTTAAGAGAGTAAAAGAGATTGCTCATCAGAGGGGAATGAATAGTTTAGAGATTAGCAATCTGATTGCTCATTTCCTTGGTACTATTGCCAAAGAACTCTATCTGCACAAAAAGGTTCAAGGGCTTTTACTAACTGGTGGAGATATTGCTGTTAAATCAGCTTCATTAATTGGGGCTGAGGCAACAATAATTGACAATGAAGTTTTACCAGGAATTCCTGTGGGGACATTTAAAGGGGAAAATCTTCCTGCAACCCCGGTAGTCACCAAGGCAGGCGGTGCGCCAAGAAAAGAGCATATCATATAGTAGGTGGGATTCCTACTGAGGAAGGTTTAGCAAACCACTCATAGCGAGTTTTGGACATTTAATGGGTAACCATAGATGTTAAGCGTAAACAGTTAGGTAGTAGGCGGTAAGCATTTAGCTGAAGGGATTGAGCCTCGAAATCTTGGAGATTGGGAAAGGCCGATGCTGTCGACTGAGCAGAAGGCAACATTATAGTATTCGATAAGCGAGAATACAATAACACCCCGGGGTCGGAGACCTCCGCATGCTATACATAGATATGATATTGTTAACTTGGGAGGCCCTGTAATTTCTACGCAGAGAGATAGGATGTAACCAAGCGATAACAAAGTAAGGACATCTAATATTACAGGGAGTCGGATAATCGCATAGTACCGAGGAAGCAGAGTAATGCCTGTGGATGGGAAGGCGATTACACAAGATTAATCTTAAAAGGGAAACATATTCTATACACAGAGATAGGTGAAAATGTGGAAACGAAACTTGCAAGAATAGCTGAAGTAGCTAGAAATAGACCTAATGAAAGATTTACATCACTAATACATCTAATTAATTATGAATTGATAGTCAAATGTCATCATGAACTAGCTGGAAACAAAGCAGCTGGAGTAGATGAAGTAACAAAAGCGGAGTATGGAAAGAATCTTCCAGGGAATGTTAAGAGCTTAATAGCTAGAATGAAAAGATGGGCATATAGGCCATTACCTGCGAAAAGGGTATATATTCCAAAAGAAAATGGGAAGAAGAGACCGCTAGGGATTCCAGCATACGAAGACAAACTAGTTCAAAAGGCACTATCAAAGATTCTAAATGCGATATATGAAGAAGACTTTCTTGAATGTTCATTTGGTTTTCGTCCAGGAAGAAACTGTCATGATGCCTTGAGAATATTAGGAAGAATAGTTAACAGAGATGATATTAACTATGTAGTTGATACAGATATTAAAGAATTCTTTGATAATGTAGACCACGGGTGGATGATGAAATTCATTGACCATCGAATTAAAGATCCTAATATACAACGACTCATATCGAGACTTCTTCGAGCTGGAGTCATGGAGGCAGGAATAAAATATGACACTCCACAAGGAACACCGCAAGGTGGAGTCTGTTCTCCAATTATGGCGAATTTATATCTACATCATGTTGTTGACCTATGGTTTAATAAAACAATGCGTAAAGAGTTAAAGGGTAAAGCTTACATGGTGAGATACGCAGATGATATAATATTTTGCCTACAGTATAAAGAAGATGTAAAATACTTCTATAAAGCAATGAAAGAAAGAATATCCAAATTCGGTTTAGAGTTATCAGAAGAGAAAACTAAGATAGTAAATGTATCTGCTGATGATGACAATGACACATTTGATTTTCTTGGATTTACCCATTATATGGGTAAATGTAAGGATGGAATCAAACGACTAAAGAGAAAGACAAGTAATAAGCGACATCATCGTAGTATAATGAGATGTAAATCCTGGCTAAAATATAATAGAACTCTTCCAGTAAAAGAACTAATGAGGAAGTTAAACAGAAAACTAACAGGAACATACAACTATTATGCAGTATCAGATAACAGCAAAAGTATTGATAGCCTGTATGATGAGGTTCAAAAGCTAGTTTATAAATGGTTAAACAGACGCAGTCAAAAGAAAAGCTTTGACTGGGAGAAGTTCGAAATATTCTTGGAGAAATATCCTATTGTCAAGCCAAGAATAAAAGTAAATTTATATAGATTAGGTGCTGGTGCTAGTTATGTTAGGTGAATAATCGAGTGAAGAGCCGTATGCCTAAATAGGGCACGTACGGTTCTGTGAGGAGTTGGGGTTGTAAAGCCCCGCTTACTCGACCTTTTGGTGACAAAGAAGCAATAGTAGAGATATTTAATTATTTGAGGAGGAGGGGCTAAACTTGGTGTCTACTTTTGTATATGGTATAACTATGGGGGATCCGGCAGGTATTGGACCTGAGATTATCTTAAAAGCCATTAAGAATCAAAAGATTCAAGGGCTGGGACAACATATGGTCATAGGTGATGCAGGAGTATTGGAACATTTCTACCAATTATCCGAACTTCGGTAGACCATGGAACAGCCTTTGATCTAGCCTGGCAGGGAATAGCCATAGAGACTAGCCTGGTAGAGGCTGTTAAACTGGCTAGAGAAATGTCTTTAAATAAGTAACTGTTTGATTAAACCTGGAAGAATTATAAACCTATTGTAAGGAAATTTACTTACAATGGGTTTTGTTATGTCAGAGTTAAAGTATAAATTTTTATTCTTATAAGTACAAAAGATAACTGTACTTGTCTATAATGTTGATAGCACAAATTTCCTAAAAATATGTTAAAATACAAAAGGAGATTTGTGTTTTTTGTTGAATATAGTATAATGGTTAGCGAATAATATTTGGAAGGGTGTTAGTGCTTTGGAAGAAAGAGACAATGAATATAGCTATGGTGAATATGAGATAGACTTAAAGGAATATGTATTGCTTTTATGGAGCAAAAAATGGCTTATACTAACGATAACCATCACAGCCTTGCTGCTGGCTGGCATCTATACTTTTTATATTGCAGTACCAGTCTATCAGACTGAGGCTTCACTTATCTTAAGTAGTCTGAATAATACCCAGGCCTTGATTAACCTAGAGGTAAATGGTGTGAATTATCTAAAGGATAGGAAGGCTAACCTGTCGAATAACAAATACAGTGATGCCAAATTAGCTGTGGAATATTTTGCAGGTAATGAATTTGTACAGAATAATAGGATAGACCTTAAGGAAAACAAACTGAAAGTTGAACAATCAAAAGGTACTAACATAATAAAACTGACTTTAACAGGAAATGACTCTGAAGAGATACATCAGAATTTAACAGAGATAGCAAATGTATTTAAAAAAGAAGCAGACCAGTATTATAACAAGATAATAGCTAGTAAACAGGCATATCTGGATGAAATTAATGATGATATAAATACTTATAACAATAGGATAGCAGAAACCAATAGCAGATTAAATACACTACCAGCAAATATTAATAGAGGGACAGAAGGTCTTATCCTGCAGACAGGCCTATCTGACCAGTTAGCCTGCTATCTGCAGTTGAGGAAAGACTTGAGGGAAAAGAAATATAAACTAGAACAGGAATTAATGGCTTCTCATCCAGTTGAGATAATAGATAAAGCAGTAGTACCTACCTCAGCCATTAAATCGAGAAAGAAATTGAACATGGCTATTGCAGGGGTTTTGGGGTTAATGATAGCTTTTTTTATGGTGTTTTTTGTGGAGTTTATGAGGGAAGATAGGGATTAAATTAAGAATAATAATTTCACAATATTAACGTTAACCAAATAGAATGGGTGAGTATATGAAAAACTTACTAATAATTGGTGCAGGTGGTGCTGGGAAACATTTACTAAGTGAACTCTTAAAAAAAGATAAGAAATTAGGGTATAATATTATAGGTTTCCTGGATGCTGACTCAAAAAAACACGGTATGTCTATTAGTGGATATAAAGTCCTGGGGCATCATGATAATATTATGTTTTATATTAAGAAATATAATATTGATGAGGTAATAATTGCTACTACAGCAATTAATCATAAAGATTTAGACAGACTATATAGACAGGTTAATAAGGCAGAGGCTAACTTTCGTGTCTTACCCCCTATTGAAGAGCTATTATTAAATGAACCCTTTACTAAACAATTAAGAGAAATTAAGGTAGATGATTTATTAGGTAGGGATACAATTAATATAAATAGTCAAAGTGTAAAAGAATATTTGAAGAATAGGATTGTGCTTGTTACAGGTGCTGCTGGGTCTATAGGGAGTGAGTTGTGCCGTCAGATAGTACGATATGAACCAAGCAAGTTGATATTATTGGATATTAATGAAAATGATTTATATTTTTTAGATTTATATATACAGCGGCATTTTAAAGTAAAGACAAGCGTAGAAATATGTAATATTAGAGAACTGTATAAATTAGATTATTTATTTAATAAATATCAACCAGATATTGTTTTTCACGCTGCAGCCCATAAACACGTACCCCTTATGGAAAAAAACATAGAAGAGGCTGTTAAAAATAATGTATTTGGGACTGAAAATATAGTAATTTCAGCAGACAAATATAATGTAGCTAAATTTGTTTTAGTTTCAACTGATAAAGCGGTTAATCCCACAAATGTAATGGGTGCGACAAAAAGGCTGGCGGAGTTGATTATTGAAAAATATAGCAAGCTATCCAGCACAAAGTTTACAGCAGTAAGATTTGGCAATGTACTGGGTAGTAATGGGAGTGTGGTACCCTTATTTAAAAGCTTATTACAAGAAGGTAAGGATTTAACCGTGACACATGAAGAAGTAAGCAGATACTTTATGACTATACCCGAGGCAGCTCAACTTGTATTAGAAGCAGGGTATATTGCTAACGGTGGTGAGGTATTTGTTTTGGACATGGGTAAGCCTGTAAGAATAATGGATTTAGCAAAGAAGATGATAGAACTATCTGGACTAGAACTTGGCAAGGATGTAAATATTAATATAACTGGTTTACGGCCAGGGGAGAAGTTATATGAAGAATTACTGTATGATGCAAAATCATGTCAAAAGACACAAAATGAAAGAATATATATTGCTAAGTTAAAAAAAGAAGCTGTAAATATTGACCAGGGATTAAAAGAACTTAAAAAATTGTTAGATACATTTGATAGTAAAAAAATGAAATTAAAATTAAAAGAATTGGTACCTACCTATCAAGAGGTTGATTATAATATTAATGGGGAGATTGCTAATGAATATACCGTTATCAGTTCCTAATTTATCTTTAGATATACTGAATAATATTAAGGAATGTATTGAAACCGGCTGGGTTTCTACAGGTGGAAGGTTTATTAATGAATTTGAAAATAAAATAGCAGATTATATTGGGATAGAAGAAGCTGTAGGTGTACAGAGCGGTACAGCAGCACTTCACCTTGCCTATCAATTGCTAGGAGTAGGCCCAGGTGATGAGGTAATTGCTCCAACGGTGACTTTTATTGCTGCAATTAACCCTATTACCTATTTAGGGGCAAAACCTATCTTTATGGACTGTGATGATTCCTTAAATATGGATTTAGATAAACTAGATGAATTTTTAAGTTCACAGTGTGAAATTACTCCGTCTGGAACAAAGAATAAAAAGACTGGAAAAATCATCAAAGCCATCTGTGTTGTCCATGTATTTGGAAACCCAATTGATATGGCAAGGGTAATGGAAATAGCCCAAAAATATAAATTAAAGGTAGTCGAAGATGCAACTGAGGCCCTGGGTTCTTTTTATACAAAAGGCAAATATAAGGGCAAACATGCAGGAACCATAGGTGATATAGGGATTTACTCCTTCAATGCCAATAAAATATTAACCACTGGTGGTGGAGGAATGATTGTTTCTAGTGATAATGATTTATTAGAAAAAGCTAGATTCCTTTCTGTCCAGGCTAAAACTGACCCTCTTTATTTTAAACATGATGATATTGGTTATAACTATAGATTAACAAATATTGCAGCAGCCTTTGGAACAGAACAAATAGATAAACTAGAGGAATTTGTTGAAATAAAGAAAAGGAATTATAATTTATATCAAGAAATAATAAATAAAATAGATGGACTTGAACTTTTAGCATTTAATAAAGGGACAAGACCTAATTACTGGTTTTATTCACTTATAGTAGATAAAGATAAATATGGAATTAATAGAGATAAACTATTATGCGAATTAAATGAAGTCGGTATTCAGGCAAGACCACTCTGGGGTCTGATAAGCAGACAAAAACCATACCAGGACTGTGAGGCTTATAAAATTAACAAAGCCAAATACTATGTTGATAATCTACTTAATATACCATGTAGTACTAATCTGACAAAAGAAGAAGTTTGTCAAGTTGTGGATAAGTTAAAGTCATTCAGAGCTAAAGGTGATTAGATGAAAAAGCTATTTATTTATGGGGCTGGTGGCTTAGGTAGAGATGTATTTCAAATAGTTTCTACAAAGACAGATATAGAAGTACTTGGCTTTATTGATGATTTTAAAGCTGGGAATAAAATAAGTGGTATAAAAATATTTAATTATGATGCTGTTAAAAATGATTATAATGACTGTTTTATAGTCTTAGCTTTTGGGGATCCTATATTAAAACATAAAATACATCAAAAAATAAAAAAAGATAATGTTAATTATATATCAATAATTTCAAAGCAATGTTTTGTAAGTGAAGATGCTAGAATGGGTAAGGGTTGTATTATTTATCCTGGGACTATAATTGCTTCTAATGTATGTTTAGGTGATAATGTTGTTATATCTGGGAATACTTCTATTGGACATGATGTAGTTGTTAGTGATATGAGTTTTATTGGGTTTAACTGCTCCATAGGAGGTAATACAAAAATAGGTAAAAATAATTTTATAGGTAGTGGTTCTCATATAAAAGATGAATTAAAAATAGGAGATAACAATATTATTGGTTTAAATAGTAAAGTTTTAAAGTCATTGTCTTCAGATAAAATTTATTATAGTGAAGTAAAAAAAATTGTAAAGAAGAATAATAAAACAGGGGTATTTTAATTATGAAAACTGTGTTCATAGGTACTGTTGAGTCCAGCTATGCCGCATTAGAAGAATTATTGAGAAATAATATTGATATTGATGCTATTTTTACTCTGGATAAAAATAAATATAATTCTGATTTTAAAAGGCTAAAACCTTTGGCTGAAAATGCAGGTATAAAGACATATTTAATAAAAAATATAAATAATCAAGAAAATATAGAAAGATTAAAGCAAATAAAACCGGACTTTATTTTTGTTATTGGGATATCTCAAATTGTCAAAAAGCAGATATTAAAAATACCTAAATATGGTTGTATAGGTTTTCATCCTTCTTTGCTCCCTAAAAATAGAGGGAGGGGTGTTATACCATGGACTATTTTAAGAGAAATAAAAGAAACAGGGGTAACTCTTTTTTATCTTGATGAAGGAATGGATAGTGGGGATATAATTGCTCAAAAAAAAATAAATATAGATGAGAGAGAAACAGCTAGAACATTGTATGATAAAGTTATAAAAGCTTTGAAAAAGGTAATAAGAAATAATATTAATGATATTTTGCAAGGTAATATTAATTTGATTAAGCAGGATGCTAATAAAGCAACATATTGTGCCAAGAGAACTCCACGTGATGGGATTATTGATTGGAATAAATCTGCTTATAATATAGATAAATTAATTAGGGCAACTACTAAGCCTTATCCAGGGGCTTACACTTATTACAAAGGTAAAAAACTAATTATTTGGAGTTCAGAACTATTAAATAAAGACAATCATATTGCTAAACATGGACAAATAGTTGAAATAATTTCTGGAAAAGGTGTAAAGGTAAAAACAGGAGATGGACTATTACTTATTCATGAAATAGAGTATCTAGGAAAGTTTATGATTGCTAGTGAATTATTTGAGTTTCCTGGTATTAAATTTGATGATTTATATGATTTGTATTTGCAGTTAAAACAAATTAATATTACTTGATTGGGATTGGGGGTTAATATTTAATTATGAAAAAAGTATTAGTAATAGCTGCTCATCCTGATGATGAAGTCTTAGGTGTAGGGGGAACAATAATTAAGTTAGTAGAAAAAGATTATGAAATATATACCTATATATTAACAGACGGTTCAAGTACTCAGTATTATGGTGATACTAAAAAACTAAACCAAAAAAAAGAAGAAACCTTTAAAGCAAATGACATTTTAGGAGTTAAAGAAGTTATTTTTGGAAATTTGCCAGATATGAAATTAGATACAATTTCTCATGTTAAGATTAACAATGAAATAGAAAAAATCACTAATAAAATTGAACCAGAAATAATATTTACTCATCATTCAGGTGATGTTAATAAAGATCATAAATTGATATTTGAATCAACACTTGTTGTTTGTCGTCCTTTACCAGGTAATAATATTAAAAAAATATATTCCTATGAGGTGCCTTCTTCGACTGAATGGGGAGATAACAAAACAAAAGATTATTTTATTCCTAATATATATGTTACTTTAAATAAGAAACAAATAAACAAAAAATGTTTAGCTATGGAGAAATATAAAACTGAATTAAGAGATTATCCACATCCTAGGTCGCTTAAATCAATTATTAATTGTAGTCAACATCGTGGTAATCAGGTAGGTTATGATTATGCAGAATCCTTTATATTAATAAGGGAGTTATCTTAATGACAAAAATTTTTATAATAGCAGAAGCAGGGGTTAATCATAATGGCAATCTAGAAACAGCAAAAAAATTAACAGAAAAAGCAGCCTGGGCAGGGGCAGATGCTGTGAAATTTCAAACCTTTAAAGCCGATAATCTGGTAACAAAAAATGCCCAAAAAGCTGAGTATCAACTTGAAACTACTGAAAAAAAAGATAGTCAATATACAATGTTAGAAAAACTTGAAATAGATTATGAGGCACATAAAGAGTTAATTACCCATTGTAGAAAAAATAATATCATCTTTCTTTCTTCTCCTTTTGATTTAGAAAGCATAGATTTATTGTTTAATTTAGGAATGAAGATATGGAAAATACCGTCAGGAGAAATAACAAATTTACCTTATCTGAAAAAAATCGGTGGATTTAAAGATAAAGTAATATTATCTACCGGGATGTCTAATCTGGGAGAAATAGAAGCCGCCCTTGATGTATTAAGAAAAGCAGGCACAAGTGATATAACTGTCTTACATTGTAATACAGAATATCCAACACCATTAGAAGATGTAAATTTAAAAGCCATGCAGACTATTAAAGATGCTTTTAAAGTTAAAGTAGGGTATTCAGATCATACCAGGGGAATAGAAGTTCCCATAGCTGCAGCTGCTATGGGAGCAGAAGTAATCGAAAAACATTTTACTTTGGATAAAACAATGGAAGGACCTGACCATAGGGCCAGTCTTGAGCCTGAAGAATTAAAAGAGATGGTAGATTCTATTAGAAATATAGAAAAGGCTATGGGTAATGGTATTAAAAAACCTTCTAAGTCTGAATTAAAAAATAAAGAAATTGCCAGGAAGAGTATTGTAGCAGCTAGAGATATTAAAAAGGGAGAAAGGTTTTCTGAAAAAAATTTAGCAATTAAACGTCCTGGTTGTGGTATTAGCCCTATGCAGTGGGAAAATGTACTTGGGAAAATTGCTAGAAGGAATTACAAAAAAGATGAGATGATAGAGTTATGAGAAAGAAGAAGGTTTGTGTAGTAACTGGTACAAGGGCAGAGTATGGGTTATTAAAACTATTAATAAATAGAATAAATGAATCTAATATTTTAGAATTACAGTTAATTGCTACGGGAATGCACTTATCACCTGAGTTTGGACTAACCTATAAGGACATAGAAAAAGATTGTTTTAATATTGATGAAAAAATAGAAGTACTATTAAGTTCAGATACCTCAGTAGGCATTTCAAAAGCAATGGGTTTAACCCTGATTAGTTTTTCAGAAGCCTATGCAAGGTTAAAACCTGATTTAATAGTCATTTTAGGGGATAGGTTTGAAACATTTTCTGCTATGGCAGCAGCTGCAGTTGCTAAAATACCTGTGGCTCATATTCATGGTGGAGAAATAACAGAAGGTGCTTTTGATGATTCTTTTCGCCACAGCATGACCAAGATGGCATATTTGCATTTTACTTCAACAGAGGAATATAGAAAAAGGGTTATACAATTAGGAGAAGAGCCGGCTAGGGTTTTTAATGTTGGTGCATTAGGGGTTGAAAATATATTAAATATAGATACATTATCTAAAAGTAAATTAGAGAAAAAATTAAAGATAAAATTAGGCAATAGATATGTTTTAATAGTATTTCATCCAGTAACACTGGAAAAGAATACAGCCAGTAGTCAATTTGAAGAAATATTAAAGGCATTAAATGATTATGATGAAGAATTAACTAAAATTTTTATAAAAGGCAATTCTGATACTGATGGTCGAGTTATAAATCAAATGATTGATCAATTTACTGATAAAAATAAGAATGCTTATAATTTTACATCTTTGTTAATTGAGGATTATTTAAGTTTATTAAAACATAGCTATGCTATAATTGGTAATTCTTCTAGTGGTATTTTGGAAGCTCCAAGTTTTAAAGTGCATACTATTAATATAGGCGATAGACAGAAAGGTAGAATTAAGACTAATTCAGTATTAGATTGTGGACCTAAAAGTGAAGATATTCTTAAATGTTTAAAGTTAATTGGAGAAAAGGAATATCACAATAGCTTTAAAAAAATAGTTAATCCCTATGAAAAACATGGTACTTCAAAAAAAATATTAAAAGTTATTGAAGATAGATTAAAAAGTGGTAAGATTAATTTAAAGAAAAAATTTTATAATATATCATTTGAGGTGAAAATATGAAAATAGGTTATTTAGTTACGGCTAGATTAAAATCAACAAGATTACCAAAAAAATTATTATTAAAAATTAATGGCACAGAAATGATAACTTATATGATACAAAGATTAAAATACTCTAAAGCTATAAATGAAATAATCATTTGCACTTCAACTAATGTTCAAGATAAACCATTGGAAAAGATAGCAAAAAAGCTAAAAGTTAAATGTTTTAGAGGTAGTGAAAATGATGTATTAAAGCGATTATATAATGCGGCTGTTAAATTTAATTTAGACTATATAGTAAATATTACCGCAGATTGCCCACTAGTTAGCATTGAGTATGTGGAGAGAATAATAGATTATTATAAAAAAAATAGTGATGTTGATCTAATTCGTGTCTTTGACTTGCCTCATGGAGCGTATTCTTATGGGATAAAACCAAAAGCAATAAAAAAAATACTTTCATTTAAAAAGAGTAGCGATACAGAGGTTTGGGGTAGGTATTTTACAGATACTGGGAGATTTAAAGTAATTGATTTAGAAGTGGATGCAGAACACAAACGACCTGATTTACGTATGACCCTGGACTATCCTGAAGATTTTGAGTTTTTTAAAATAATATTCGAACACTTTAAAGAAGATATTTATACCCTCACACTTGATGATATTATTAATTATCTAGATAATAATAAATCAGTGGTAGATATTAATAAAAATTGTGAGAAACTTTATAAAAAGAGATGGCAGTCGCAAAATAAATTGGAGGTATAGATGAGTGAACATATTAATAGTAGGAATAGGGTCTATAGGCACAAGATATTTCAAGATATTAAAAAAATTAGGGAATTATAATATTTTTGCACTTAGAAGTGGAAAAGGAAACAATTATCACAAAGAAAGACATAAAGGGTTATCATCTATATATTGTTTTGATGAGATTAATAATAAGAATATTGAGCGCGTTTTAATAACTAACCCTACTAATTTACATTTAAACACAATGAAAAAGTGTATGAAATATAAATGCCCTATTTTTATTGAGAAACCATTAGCTGATAATTTAAATTCAATTTATAGTTATTATAATATAATAAACGAGTACAAACCGAAGATTACGGTTGGTTATGTCTTAAGGTTTCATAATTTGTTTATTAAGTTAAAAGAATTATTACAGAATAAAGTGATTGGGAATATAGTTTTATCTAATATGAAGGTTGGTCATTATTTAAAATATTGGCATGAATATGAAGACTACAGGAAGGTATATTATTCTCAAAAAAAATTAGGCGGTGGGGCAATAAGAACACTGTCACATGAAATTGATTTATGTTTATTTTTATTTAAGAAGCCTGATAATGTTTTTGGGGTAGTTAAAAAGATTAGTAATTTAGAAATAGATGTTGATGACTATGCTATGATAAATATGGAAATTGGAAATATGGTAGTTAATATTGAAATGAATTATCTTGAACCTGAGTTAATTCGAAAAGGAGAAATATTAGGAACTGAAGGAAAGATAACGTATGATTTTGTTGAAGGTATAATAAAGCTAACAAAGTATGGGATAGAAAATGAGACTGTTTTTAAATATAAAGGTAAGGAATATGATTTAATGTACGAAAGACAGATGGATTATTTTTTAAATAATACAAATTATACCAAAACAGGTGATATTTATTCTGGAATTACAGTAATGGAGGTTATAGATGCTGCAGAAAAATCAAATAAAACTGGGAAAAGAGTTGATATAAATGGATAATTTGTTTGATTTAGAAAATAAATCGATAGTTATTTTTGGTGGTAGAGGTTATTTAGGTACTCAGTTTACTGAGGTTTTGCTCAAGTATGGTGCTATAGTGCATAGTGTTGATATTAAAGATGTTAATAAAACTAACACCAATAATATAGAACAATTAAAAACAGAATATCCAAATAAACTTTGTTTTTATAATTGTAATGCTACAAATAAAAATGAAATTGAGCAAGTCAGAGAAGAAATAAAAGAAAAGGGTTTTCAAATTGATGTATTGATAAATGCAATCACTCAAAAGGGTGAAGATTTTTATAAACCTTTTGAGAAGGTTTCTTTAGAGGGATGGAAAATAGGAATAAATGGTAATCTAACGGCTGCTTTCTTAGCCTGTCAGGTTTTTGTTCCAGATATGGTTGAGAGTAAACAGGGTTCAATTATAAATATTTCTTCTATTTATGGGATTGTTGGTAATGATCAAAGGATTTATAGGGGTTCTAATTTGGATAAATGTTATTTAGATAATGAAAGTATTAATAGTGATGATGAGGAAGAACAAATTTATTCACATCCGGTTTATCCTGCTGCCAAAGGAGGAGTGATAGCTTTAACAAAATACTTAGCTGCTTACTATGGAAAATATAATGTGCGGGTTAATGCTATATCTCCTGGAGGTGTTAGTTATCCAGAGGAGTCAGAGAGTTTTATAAAGAATTATTCAGATAGAACTCCTTTAGGAAGAAAAGCAAGACCGGATGAAATAAATGGAGCTATTATATTTTTATCATCAAGAGCATCGTCATATGTAACAGGACACAACTTAGTTGTGGATGGGGGTTGGACTATATGGTAGATTGGGGTAACAGTCTTAATTTTTTGAGGAGTTTACTATGATAAATAAAGTTTTGAAAGAAAAAATACCCTATTTAATAGCAGAAACCGCTTATAGTTTTGAGGGAGATAAATCTTATTTATTGAAACAGATTAATAGATTAGAAGGTACACAAGTTGATTGTATTAAATTTCATATGTTATTTAATAGTAGTGAATATATAGTTCCTGAATATGAAGAGCTAAATCGTTGTTTAGATGGATGGTTACTTGAAAGAAATGATTGGCTTGATATTTTAAATAAGGCAAAATTAAATAAGCTGGATACTATAATACTTACTGATGACGTAGAAAGTGTTAATTTCTGCAGAGAGAATAATAAATTGGTAGATGGGATAGAAGTACATGCAGCCTGTATTAATGATTTAAAAATATTAGATGCAGCTATTAAGTTCTCCAGGGATTATAATAAAGTGTTTTTTGTTGGGATTAGTGGATTTGAATTTCAGGAACTATCAGCTATTATTGAATATTTGGAAGATGCAAA
Source organism: Iocasia fonsfrigidae (assembly GCF_017751145.1). Classification (GTDB taxonomy): domain Bacteria; phylum Bacillota; class Halanaerobiia; order Halanaerobiales; family DTU029; genus Iocasia; species Iocasia fonsfrigidae. The sequence goes on along the minus strand of NZ_CP046640.1, from coordinate 3,775,474 downwards.
ACTTGAAAATGTTGTATTAATGTATGGGTTTCAAAATTTCCCTACAAAATTGCAAGATATAAACTTGAGTAAAATTCCTTTGATAAAAAAAGCTATTAGGTATAAAGTGGGATATGCAGACCATACGAAATATAATGATGTAAATAAAGAAAATTTGATCTACACTGCTTATACATTGGGAGCAAACATACAGGAAGTTCATTATGTTTTAGGAGAAGGAGAAGAAAGAACAGATTATATTACTGGACTTAGTAATATAAGATTAAATAATATAAAAGAAAAATTAATTAATATACATTTGAGTATTGGGAATGTTGATTTTAGGTTAAATAAAGGAGAAAGAGAATACCTAAGTTTCAGAAAAGTGCCTGTTTACAAGGAAAATTTGGTAAAAGGAACAAGATTAACTAGAAAAAATGTAGTGTTTAAAAGGGTTAAAAATCCAAAGAGACAACATACATTTAGAGAAATTGAACAATTTTATGGTAAGGTAGTTAAAAGGAACGTAGAAAAAAATAAAGAGATAGATTATAGAGATTTAATAGATTAAAACAACAATGGTCTTTGGTTTATGTGGAACTTTTTTATAATAGCATAATAAAAAAGATTAAAGATAAATATTATAATGTTTATCTTATCTATTTTTATACTATAACCAAAAACAACTAACACTTTGTATGAGAAGATGGAGTGCATATAAAAAGGGTTTGACACACTTATCTTTCTAAAATAATATATGAATTATTAATGTATTAGGGAGAATAATATGCAAAACAAGAAAATAATAAAGGATCAGATAAAGAAAGTTATAGGCAGAGAAAATTTAGAATTTGTTAATCATGCTAAAAATTATATGTCAGCAGAATTTTTTACAAAAGCTTTAAGTTTTATTTCTGTTCCAATATTCACTAGATTGTTAACTCCTGATGAATATGGGATTCTTGCTATTTTTTCATCTATTATTTCGATATTTACTGTTATATTATCTTTAAGGATTGCTGGTGCAAATGCTAGATATTATTATGAAAATAATAATAAATTTAATGATTTTTTAGGAACTAATTTAATATTTATAGTAATATTTAATATAATTTCATTATATCTAATGTATATTTACAGAACTGGTATAGCTGAATATTTTAATATAAAAGTAGATGTATTTATTATTGCTGTTATAGTGGCGTCTTTAAATGTTCCTATCGGTATATATTTAAGTTATCTTCAATTTAGCAAACAAAGCAAGAAATATTCAGAGATATCAGTTATTAAAAGTATTATTATTTTATTATTATCAATTTCATTAGTCTATTTATTAAAAGAGAATAGGTATTATGGTAAAATATATTCACTACTAACTGTAACAGTAGTATTTTCGAGTTTTACTATATATAAGTCAATTAATATTGCTCATTTCAAATTTAAAATTAAATATATTAAGTATGCATTAGTTTTTGGTATACCTCTTATTCCACATAGTTTATCAAGATTTATATTAAATTTTTTTGATAGGATTATTATAAATCAGGTTACTGGACCAAATGATGCTGGATTATACTCTTTTGCATATAATGTAGGTATGGTTATGAATGTTGTTGTAATGGCAACAACTAAAGCATGGACACCTATTTTTTATGAATACATGAAAAAGGGAAGTTTTGATAAAATTAAAAAACTTTCTTATGAATATTCTAATTATATATATTATGCAGCAATAATATTAATCTTGTTTTCTAAAGAGATTGTAATTATTCTGGCTGATAAAAGTTATCATATAGCTTTAAATCTAGTGCCTATTATTATTATTAGTTATATTTTCATGTTTTATTATATTCTTTATAGTGGATATTCTTTTTATAGAAAAAAAACAGCCTTAATTTCTTTAGCAACACTTTTGAGTGGGGTAATAAATATAATTTTAAATTATTGGTTAATTCCTCAATTTGGATATATAGCGGCTGCATACACTACTGCATTTTCATATTTAGTACTTTTTACTTTTCATTTTATTAATGTTAAGTTTGTTTTAAAGGAAAAAGAATTGATTCTATTTAGAAAAATAGTAATTAACTTTGTTTGGGTAGTTATATCTGTAATTGCTTTATATTTTATAAATATTTATTTAAGTGGATTAATTATACCAGTAGTTGTGAAGCTGGTGATTATAGTTTTAACAGGATGGAAATTTTTTGTTAATTAGGGTTATAAATGGATTTTGTTTTAAGGTTTGATGAAAAGCTAAGGAGAAGAGTAATGATTAATGTGATTGATAAAATTATAGAAATAGATAATAAATTAAAAAAGGATTATGTGGTTAGAGGTATAAATCTTTGGCCAATAAGTAGGACTTACCTTTCAATATTATTAAGAAATGATATTGAGGTTAATAGAAAAAAAGATAAAAAAAGTTATAAGGAAATGATATTTAAAATTTACAATTTCTCTATTTCATCTGTTTCTAATAACCCTTTTTTTGCGAAAGAAAAAGACATTATTTATTTAAGCCCTTTTGAAGCAAATAGGGAAATCAGGGATAATAAACTTTACAACATATATTATGATGAGTTATCTTTGACTTACCCAGAAAGGACTTTAATAGTAGAAAGTGGAGCTTTAATGAGAAAAAAACGCAGATATTTTAGTTCTACAATACCACAAGAAATAATTACTTTTTCGGGGCGGATAAAAAGGAGATTTTTAAATTTTCAGCGACAAGAAATCGAAGTTGTTAATGAGTTTGTGAATAATATAGGTATTATCTTAGGTATTAACAATAAAAATGACAATGATAATATTATTCTAGATAATTTTAAAAAATGTATATTAAATACTGTTAAAAATTTATTGTGTTGTAGAGATAATTGGAAAAGGTGGATGAAAAGAATATCACCTAAAATAATTATCTATCATAATTCTTCTCCTCAAATTATTAATCTTTGGGCTCATCAATTGAGGATTAAAACAGCACAATATCAACATGGCATAATATCTGGGTTACAACCTTCATATAACTATGGAGACATATTTTTTGAAGATAAATATAAAACGTACCTTCCTGATTATTTGATAATCAGAGGGGATAAATGGAAACAATATACAAGGATACCATCTAAGAAAATCACTATTGGATATCCCTATTTTTCTAAAAAGATAAAAGGAATATATGACAATAAGATAGAAAATGGTAAAGAAGAAAAAAATGAAAAGGAAGTAGTCTTGATTTTATCTCAGTGGCCTATAAGAAAAGATTTTGTTAGATATGCTGAATATTTGGCAAATAATTTGGATTACAAACAATATGATATTATATTTAAACTTCATCCCAAGTTTCAGGAAAAGGTTAAGGAATATAGTTCTTTATTTCGGTATAAAAACATTTCAATAATTAAGGAAGGAGAAATTTATGATTTGATTAATCAATCTAATTACATTATATCATCTTATTCTACAGCTATATATGAAGCTTTGCCTTTTAAGAAACCGATATTTATATTAAAAAATGATATTTCAGAAGCGACAATTCCTTTTGAAATTGGGTATAGATTTAGTAAACCAAATGAGTTGCTGAGACTAATATTAAATAAAAAATATAAAAAAGCAAATTATGATTATAATAATTATTTTGATGAAAGTTGGAAAACAAACTACAGTCAATTTTTAATTAATGAGATAGGGTTAAATATTAATTAAAAAGTATTTTTTGTTTAAGAAAGGAAATTAATTATGTTAGATAATAAAGCTGTTTTAGCAATAATACCTGCTAGAGGTGGTTCAAAAGGAATTCCTCGTAAAAATGTTAGATTCTTAGCAGACAAACCATTAATAAGTTATTCCATTAGAAATGCTTTAGCTAGTAAATATATAGATAAAGTTATAGTTTCAACAGATGATATGGAAATTGGTCATATAGCTGAAATGTTTGGAGCTAATACTTTAAGAAGACCAGATAAATTGGCAACAGATAAAGTTCCATTAGATCCTGTTATAAATCATGCTGTTAATGTTTTGGAAAAACAAAGCAAAATAAATTATGATTTAGTAGTAACTTTACAGGCAACTTGTCCCTTGTTATCAACTAAAACAATTGATAATGCTATTGAAAAGTTTTTGAATAATGATATAGATACATTATTGTCAGTAGTAGATGATAGACACTTAACTTGGACAAAAAAAGGTGGTAAATATATACCTAATTATGAAGAAAGAAAAAATAGACAATATTTATCTCCTAATTACAGGGAAACAGGTGGTATTGTAATTACAAAAAGAAAATTTATAACTAATAATAGTCGTTTTGGCAAGAAGATAGATTTAATAGAAATGCTAGAGACTGAAGCAATCGATATAGATACTGAAATGGATTGGTGGATAGCTGAAAAGTTATTAAAGAGAAAAAAAATAATTATTAGAGTAGATGGGTATAAAAAAATAGGCTTAGGGCATATATATAGAACCCTTTTATTAGCTAATAGATTAATCGATCATGAGTTTTTATTTGTATCAAAAAGTGAACATAATTTAGGAGTTAATATAATAAAAGCTCATAATTATCCTGTGCTTACTTTTGAAAAAAATGTAGAATTAAAAAAAATTATTGAACAGTACAAACCAGATATTGTTATTAATGATATTCTAGATACTCCCGAAGATTACATTAAGTATTTAAATAAAAGAGATATTTTTGTTGTTAATTTTGAGGATATGGGGGAAGGGGCAAAAAAAGCTAATTTGGTTATTAATGCCCTATATACTGAAAAATATCCGTTAAATAATCATTATTGGGGTAAGGCTTATTATTGTCTACGAGAAGAGTTTTATTTACTAAATCCTAAAAAAGTTAGTGAAGAAGTAAAAGAGATATTACTTACGTTTGGAGGAACTGATTCTAATAATTATACTGGTAGGATTATTAAATTAATTAATGATTTAAACTTAGATGGTATAAAAATCACAATTATAGTAGGCTTAGGATATGAAAGAATGGATAGTTTAAAAAAGAAGATTGATAGCTTTAATATTGATGTTGAGATAAGACAAAATGTGAGTGATATTAGTAGATATATGAAAAAAGCAGATATAGTAATTACTTCTGCTGGAAGAACAGTTTATGAAATAGCTTCAATAGGCACACCAACTATAGTCTTAGCACAAAACAACCGTGAATTACGTCATACTTTTGCTTGTGCTGATAATGGTATTATTAACTTGGGCTTAGGTTATGAGGTTAGTGATAGGGAAATAAAAGATACATTACTAAATTTAGTTAAGGATTATAAATTGCGTAAAAAATGTAATTATTTAATGCTGAAAAATGATTTAAAATTTGGTATTAATAATGTTTTAAACTTGATTTTTAAGGAACATGAAAAATGGAAAGGATGAGATTTGATGAGTATTTATCAAAGAATAATTGATGAAGATGAAGTTTTTAGTATTGCTGAAATAGGTGTTAATTATTATGACATAGCTAAAAAAGAAGGTCTCAGTCTTATGGAAGCAGCTAAATTAATGATTGATAAAGCAAATGAAAATGGGGCAGATGCCGTTAAATTTCAGACATATAAGGCAGGGAAAATAGCGTCAAAAAATTCACCTGCCTATTGGGATCAAAGTGAGGAACCTACATCATCCCAGTATGAATTATTTACTAAGTTTGATAAATTTGGACAGGCTGAGTATGAGGAGCTGGCAGCTTATTGCGAATCTACAGAGATTATATTTATGTCTACTCCTTTTGATTTTCAGGCTGTTGATTATTTAAACGATTTAATGCCTATTTATAAAATATCTTCATCAGATATAACTAATCTCCCTTTTATTAAATATATGGCAGAGAAAGGTAAACCAGTATTTTTATCAACAGGGGCATCGACTTTAGGTGAAATAGAAAAGGCGGTCAATACAATTGTAGAAACTGGGAACGAGGAAATTTGTTTAATGCATTGTGTTTTAGATTATCCTACTGGTTATGAAGATGCCAATTTAAATATGATTAAACATTTAGGACAGGTTTTTCCTGATTATTTATTGGGTTTCTCTGATCATACACGCCCTGATGATACTATGATAACCCTTACTACAGCATATCTTTATGGTGCTAAAGTTATTGAAAAGCATTTTACTCTTGATAAGACATTGCAAGGTAATGATCACTATCATGCTATGGATCCAGATGATTTGAAAAAGTTTTCTAATAATCTTAGTTTAATTAAAAAAATAACAGGTGATTATTATAAACATCCTTTAGAATGTGAAGCAGAGTCTCGAAAACAAGCGAGGAGAAGCATTGTTGCCAAAGTTAATATAAATAAAGGGGATATTGTAAGTAGAGAGAAAATAACTTTTAAAAGGCCTGGAACAGGTATTTCGCCGGATGATTTAGATATGGTTATAGGAAGAGTAGCTAGAGAAAAAGTTCAGGAGGATGAATTAATTAAATGGACCAATATAGAGCAAAAATAAAGAGTTCATTTTACTTATTAAGAAATAAATTATATTCCTTAAGACCTATTAAAATAGATATTGAACCAATTGTAATTAATAACACAAATAAAATTGAAGGGGTTTATATAGTTGCAACAAAAAGGGGACTATTTATCTTAAGGAATAATAAATTGTATAAAATATTACAAGGAAGATTTTATGGGATAACTAAATACAATGATAATTTATATATTTTTGAAAGGTTAGGAAACTTAAAAGGGAGAATAATCCATTTAGCGTTAAATAAAAATTATTCATTTCAAAAGGATGGTAAAATTCTAATTGATAATATATCTCCTGGGTGTCACCAAATTGATTTTATTAATAACTATCTATATATTACAGATTCATATAACAATAGAATATTGAAGTGTGATTTACAAAATATAGATTGCGATGAATTTTATCCGTTAGGTAAATTAAAAAATGGAAGAAATTCAAAAAATTATGGGCATATTAATTCTATCTATAAAAAAGAGAAAGAATTTCTATTAATGTGTCATAATGAAACAACAAAGACAGGTAGAAATAGTGAGATATTAGTTTTGGATGAAAATTTAAATATAAATAGAAAAATAGATACTAAAGCTTCCAATGCTCATAATATTGTTAAATATAAGGAACAATTGTTTTATTGTGATTCAATGAATATGTCGCTCATGAAAAATGGTGTTCAAGTTTTTAGAGGAAAGCATTTTATGAGAGGTTTATCAGTTACAGATGAATATTTGTTAGTTGGTGGTTCTGATTATGCTAAAAGAAATAAGAGAACTAAAGTAAATGGATATATATATATATTAGACCATAAATTTAGATTAATTGATTCATATTTAATTCCTGGTATGGTACAGGAGATAAGAAGAATAGATAATATTGATTATTCTCTTTCACAATTTAATGAGGATTAAGTGATTATTTTTTCAATATGTTTCATATTGAAAAATAAACATGGTTAATTTCTTTAAATAAATTTATTGCTGGTTATATAGGGTTAATTATTGGTTAATACCTATATATGGTTATAGTGTTGCTGCCTATACGACTTTTGCATCATATTTATTACTTTTTTCTTTACATTATACTAATGCAAGGTTTGTTTTAAAGGAAGAAATTATTAATTTAAGAAAGCTTATTCCTAATTTTGTTTTATTATTATTATTAAGTTCTACTTATATCATTTTGTTTAATTATATAAGTTCATATCTTATTTTGCTGGGAATTAAAATTTGTATTACTATATTCTCCATATACTATTTTATTTTTAAAGATAAGGTTCTTTTATGAAGATAAAGATATTATTTAATGTTGGAGTTATAAATAATCAAATACTTTTAAACAAAAAAACTAATAAGTTTGCTGAGGGTATAAACAACAAAATCTTAAAAATAGTAAGAAATAGGGTGATATATTTGTTTTTAAAAATACTTAAAATACTTATAAAATACAAGTCTGGTATTAGTAGATTTATAAAATATAATGTAATGAGGCCATATTTTAATGTAAAAATAAAAGTTAAGGCTCATAGTGTGGGAATAGGACTTAAAACTAATAGAAAATCCAGTGTGTCTAAAATACTATTTTAGGTAATAATGTTAATTTTAATGGCATGAGTATACGTGGTGGAGGGAAAGTAGTTATAGGTGATAATTTTCATTCTGGCGAAGGATGCTTAATGATTACTCAAAATCATAATTATAATAATGGTAACGCTATACCTTATGATAATAGTTATATAAAGAGAGATATAATAATTAAAGATAATGTTTGGTTAGGAAGTAGAGTTGTAATCTTAGGGGGGGGGTTACTATAGGAGAAGGAGCAATTATTCAGGCAGGGAGTGTGGTTGTTACAGATATTCCCCAATATGCTATTGTTGGGGGTCATCCAGCTAAGGTATTTAAATATAGAGATATAAAACATTATAAAAGACTAAAAAAAGAAGGCAGGTTTCATTGATGTATGAAATTTCTGTTAAACAAATCTGTGAAAAAATATGGGAGTTAGAAGATAAATATAATTTGTTATATAAAGAAATTAATGGGGTTAAAGTCTGGCAGTATTTACGAATGAAGATATATTATCAAATTGCTCAGCAGACAGGAGTCTTTACTAAACCCCATACTACTAAAAACAGTTTATGGGATAAGATTAAAGCTTTTCCATGTTATTTATATAATGCCATATTAAAAAATCCTTTAAAAGGAAATTACCAAAAAGATATATTAATATTTGATCATTCACGGAAAATATATGTTGATGGAGAATATATAGATATTTATACTAAATATCTGCTTGATAATTTAGATGTCAATGATTACAATTATGATGTGATTGAGAGACCTTATTTAAGGAAACATTGGACTAAAAAAGAACCTAACCGCAAATATCTTGATTATTTATCAATAAGTTCATTTATACCTAAAAAATTATACAGGGTGAAATTTAGTGAGTATCAGTTAAAATATATAAAAACTGTTGAAAAAGAAATTAATGGTTATTTTAATATTAGTATTAACCTGAAAAGACTATTTATTAAAGGCATTAAAAATTTTAAATATAATTATAAATTTTATAATAAATTATTCAAAAAAAGAAAGCCAAGCAAGGTTTATGTAGTTGTCTCTTATGGGAAAGCAGCATTAATTTCTGCAGCTAAAGATAATGATATACAGGTTATAGAAATACAGCATGGAACTTTTAGTCCATATCATTTAGGATATAATTTCCCCGAGTGTAATAAAGAATTAGAATACTTCCCAGATGTATTTTATATATTTGGAGAATATTGGTCAGAGTCAGTAAAATTGCCAGTAAAAGAGGAAAATATTATTTCATATGGATTTCCGTATATGAATAAGAGAATAAAGAAGTATTCTGATATTGAAAAAAAGGAAAAACAGATATTGTTTATTTCCCAGGGAGTTATTGGTCAAGAGATGTCTAAAATAGCATATAAAGTAGCTCAGCGGTTAAAAGATTACAATATAATATATAAGTTACATCCTGGAGAATATGATAGATGGAAGAGTGAATATGAAGAGCTTGTTTTAGCAAATAAGTTAAAAAATTTTGAAGTTATTGATCATAATAATAAAGATTTATATGATTATTTTGCCAGTTCAAACTATCTGGTGGGAGTGTTTTCTACAGCTATATATGAAGGATTGGTTTTTGGATGTAAAACTGTATTAGTTAACTTGCCTGGCATAGAGTATATGCAATTTTTAATTGAGCAAGATATTGTAAAGGTATCTGATAATGCTGATGAAGTATGTGAGAAAATTAATGAGTTTGGACAGATCTCTTATGAGAAAGAGTATTTTTTTAAATAAAGGATTTGATATATTTTATAAGGAATGATAATATGAAAAAAAATATAGGAATTATAATTCCTACATTATCTAATGGTGGGGCAGAAAGAGTAGTTTCTAATTTGTCTTGTGGGTTATCAGAAAATGTTAATATGAAAATAATACTATATGATGGGAGTAAAATAGATTACCCATATAAAGGAGAAATTATTGATTTAAATATTACAACAACTAATAACCCTTTTTCTAAATTCTTAGCTTTTATTAAAAGAATTTATAAAGTGAAAAAAATAAAAGAAAAATATGATTTAGATGTAACAATAAGTTTTCTTGGTAATTCTAATTTAGTAAATATAATTACAAAGAGGAAAAAGACTTTAATTTCAATACGAAATTTAAAATCGAAACAACTTAAAGGGGTTTATGGTAGTATCTATAAATTTCTAATCAGATTTTTTTATGGTAAAGCTGATATTATAGTTGCAATATCTAAAATGGTTAAAGCAGATTTAATAGATAATTTTAATTTGGATGCAAATAAAATAACAGTTATATATAACCCATGTAACATTTATAATATAAAAAAATTAGCTAATCAAGAGTTAGAAAAAAAATATGAAATTGCATTTAAAAACCCAACAATAATAAATATAGGTAGGTTAACACATCAAAAGGGTCAATGGCATCTAATAAGAGCTTTAAAAAAAGTTAAAGAAAGAGTCAAAAATGCCAAGCTATTTATATTAGGTCAGGGAGAATTAGAATATTATCTAAAAGAATTAGCTAAAAACCTAGGATTATTGAAAGATATATATTTTTTAGGATTCCAAAAAAATCCGTTTAAATATATTAATAAATCTAAATTATTTGTGTTTTCATCATTATATGAGGGATTTGGAAATGTAGTAATAGAGTCTATGGCATGTGGTATATCAGTTATATCTACTGATTGTAAAGCAGGTCCTAGGGAAATATTAGCACCTGATACTGATATAAAGAAACAGACTAAAAAGGCTGAATATGCAGAGTATGGTGTGTTAGTACCAGTATGTGATGGTAATAAGTATCAAGCAGATGTTAAGTTAACAAGAGAAGAAGATATTTTAGCGAATCAAATCATTAAAATGTTGCAAAATCAAGAGCTTAGAAACAGTTATTGTGAAAAATCAATTAAGAGGGCCAATGAATTTGAGGTTTCAGGTATTGTAGAAGAATGGAGTAAATTGTTATAATAAAATTATATATTGCGAGAGGATAATATGGATTATAAAGTCAAAGTACAACAAACTAATATCTATTTTGTATTATTTTTACTATACTTTTTATTAAAGCCATTTTATTTCTTTAAAAGCGGAACACCTCAGATAGCAGACTTTATATTACTTGTATTATTTATACTTACGTTTGTATTTAAGAAATTATATTTAACGATAGACAATAAAAGATATATTATGTTGGTTGTTTTGTTTTTTATGTATACTACAATTATTAATGGAATATGGAGTATTTTATTAGGTGGGGAGTTTTCAATTTTTTATTCTTCTATCTGGTATCTGTATAATTTCTTGGCCAGTTTATGTATTATAGTTATGCATAAAAAAATTGGGAATAGGATTTACAAATATATTTATTATGCAGTAGTGGTTTCAGTAATAATTCAGTTTGCTTTGATTTTTATTAATATTAACCCTGGGATATATCGAAGGACTAATTTTTTTAATAATCCCAACCAACTGGGATATTTTGGACTACTATCTTTATCTATTATTTTTTATTTAGTTAATAAAATTAAATTAAATTTATATTTGTTTTATTCTGTTTTAGCTGCGTCTATTATTTTAATTATAGTTTCTTTATCTAAGGCAGCTATAGTTAGTAGTTTAGTTATGTGTATTTGTTTTTTTTATTTCTCTAAAAAAAATGTTAAATTATTTTTGGTAAATTTGTTTTTAATAATATTACTTCTTATAGTTTTGATTTTTAATTTAGGATTAATAGTTGAGACTGATTTGTTTAAGACAGTTGGAGAAAGAATTTATACAATTGGACAAGAGAATGATGATAGTCTTGTAGGTAGGGGATATGATAGAATATGGAATTATCCCAGGTATCTTTTATTTGGTGCAGGGGAGGGGATGTTTTCTAGATTTAAGAGTCAAATTGGGGGAAGAGAAATACATTCGACAATTGGCAATTTGTTTTTTTCCTATGGTATAATTGGACTTGCTATTTTTGCTTTAATAATGTTTCAGGTTATTTATAAAAACGATTTTGCCTGTATATATATCTTGTTTCCTATTTGTTTATATGGTCTTACACATAATGGAATACGGCATACTTTTTTTTGGTTTCTTATTTCTTTGATTTATCTTAATAAAATTGAATTAACATAGTTTTACATGCATTAATTAAACAGAGGTCTTAGGAGTGAATGATTTGAAAAAGAAGAAAATAGTATTTTATGAAACGTATTATTCCTCCTTTACTGGTGCTCAACAATCTTTATACTGGCTCTTAAAGGGTTTAAATAAAGATAAATTTGAACCAATAGTAATTACACCTGGTAAGGGAGAATTGATTAATAAGGCTAAAAAAATAGGTATTAAAGCCAAAGTTATTAAGTATTCTTCTAATTTAAATGTTTTTGATGGAAAGATAAAGGGATATTCCTTTTTAAAGAAGTTATTTGTTTTAATAAGTCTTATAAGATATAATATTTCATTTTTGAAGTATTTAATAAAAGAAAAACCGGATATTTTATATTGTAATAATTTACGGGGAGTATTAACAATTGGTATATTAGCAAAATTACTTACAATACCTTTGCTCTGGTATGTTAGAATTGACACTTCAAATGGTATTTTCGATAAAATAGGGACAAGATTGGCTGATAAAATAATAACAATATCTGAAGGGGTAAGAGATATATTTGATGAGAAATATTTGAAAAAAAAGGCATACAAATTTGAGACTATATATACGGGGTTTAATTTAAAAGAATATGACGATAATAAAGGAGCTAAATTCAAGTTTGATGAAGAAATTATTATAGGGACTGCTGGTTCTATTACTCTTAGAAAAGGCTATGACGATTTTGTTGATATGGCCAGAGAATTAAATAGAGTAGCAAAAAACATTAAATTTGTAATAGCAGGTGAACCACCAAGGAATAGTGTAACTTATTATAATAAATTAAAAAGAAAAATAAAAAACTATAATTTAGAAAAAAAAATTAAGTTTGTTGGTTGGGTAGATGATATTACTGATTTTTTATCTTCTATTGATTTATTTGTTTTATGTTCTAAGAATGAAGGTTTGCCTAGAGTAGTAATAGAAGCTATGGCAATGGCTAAACCTGTAGTTGCTACTAATGCAGGAGGGACAAATGAGGCAATTGATAATGGAAAGACTGGTTTTATAGTAGATAAGGGTAATAAAAATGAATTAGTTGCAAAGATAGAATATATGATTGATAATAAAGAGGAAATGAAAGAAATGGGAAAAGAGGGCAGAAGAAAGGTAGAGAATGATTTTTCTTTAAAAACATATATAAGTAAATTTGAAAATTTATTGGATAGTATTTAATAGATATTATTGTAAAAATAAAATGAAATTAAGCAACTTAAATTAGGATTATGTGAGGGTGTCAATAAGTGTCTAAAGCAAAGATCTTACACATTATTACCAGACTAGCTAATGGAGGGGCAGATGAGAATACCCTCTATACAATAAATTGCCTGGGTAATAAAAAATATGATATAGATTTAATGATAGGTAAAGAAAATAATTCGGGTATGATGGAGAACCTAAATTTAAGAGAAGGTATCAGGCTTTATAAGATAGATAGTTTAGTGAGGGATATATCCCCTCTAAATGAAATTAAAGCGGTCTGGCAAATGTATAAAATTATTAAAAAAAACAAATATGATATTGTTCATACCCATATTGCCAAGGCAGGTGTTTTAGGTCGGATAGCTGCCAAGATGGCAGGTGTTCCTATAATTATTCATGGAATACATGGTATAACGTTTCCTGACACAATACACCCTTTAAAAAAGTTTTTGTTTAAGAATATTGAGAGGTTCTGTGCTATTTTTACAGACCACTTTATTACTGTTGGGGAAGATATGAAGAAGAAGTATCTTGAGGCTGGTATAGGGGAAGAAGATAGATATACTACTGTATACAGTGGTATGGAGTTATCCAGGTTTTTAAATGTTTCAGAATATACTCTAGAGAGATTAAAACAAATTAAAGAAGAATTAGGGATTGATAGTGATGACTTTATTATTGGAAATGTCTCCAAGATACAAAAGAGGAAGGGTTATATATATTACTTGAATGTTGCCAGGAATATTTTAAGTAAGTATGATAAAATTAAATTTCTCATTGTAGGCAGTGGTCCTTATGAAGAAGAAATTAAAAAACAGGTAAGTGATATGGGCTTAAGTAAAAATGTTATTTTTACTGGATATAGAACCGATGTAGAGAATATGTTTGCCATCATGGATATAAAGGTTTTGACCTCTTTATGGGAAGGATTACCCCGTGTACTGGTACAGGCTGCAGCGACAGGCAAGCCGATAGTTAGCTTTGATGTAGATGGAGCCTGGGAGATTGTTGAAGAGGGAAAGAATGGCTTTATAGTCCCGCTGAAAGATACTGATGCCATGATAGAGAAAATAATAGGATTAATTAATGATAATAAATTGAGGGAGAAAATGGGTAGCTATTCCAGAACTAAGGTAAATAATAAATGGACAGTTGAAAACATGGTGAAAGAAATAGATATGATTTATGCGGGACTATTAAAGGATAAAGGGTTTAAATTTCTAGATGGGTAAAGGTGAGCAAATGGAAAGTTTATTTAAAAAATTTAAGAAAAGATATCAAGATAATGTTGGGGATATTAAATTGGCTAGATCTCCACTGCGTATTTGCCCCCTGGGGGCTCATGTTGACCATCAGGAGGGATTGGTTACCGGGATGGCTCTTGATTCCAGTGTTGATATGGTCTTTGCTGCTAATGATGATGGATATATCCGGGTTCAGAGCCTGGACTTTCCTGATGAAGAATACTTCCATATAGATAATGTCCCGGAGATGATACCTGACACATTTTATACCAGGCTTGCTTTAAGCCTGGTATAATTGTATAATTATGACAGAGACTAAGTTTAGAATTTATGAGGGGGATATGTGGATGAAGATACCTTATGGGATATCTGATTTTAAATCACTAAGGAAAGAAAGTTATTTATATGTCGATAAGACTAATGTAAGCGTCAAATATAACCCACATTCCTTACAGCCGAAATCTATGAGATAATTTCCCTGAGGGAGGTTATTTGAAGATGAATAACAAACGTGAAATCTGGATTGAAAGAATCCAGGATTACAAAGCAAGTAGTTTAACTGCTGCCAAATGGTGTGAAGAGAATGGTCTAAACATTAATTCTCTAAGATACTATATTCATAAATTTAATAAGGAAAAGAAAGAACAGGAATCTAGTCAAACTAAATGGACAGCTGTATTTCCTGCCCGAGCAGAAAATAACAATTCTGAAACTAAAACCATAAAAATAACTATAGGTCAGGCGATCATAGAGGTCGTTCCAGGTTTTGATTCTAATACTTTTGAAACTCTTATCAGGATTCTTAAAGAACAATGTTAAATCAGCATCATATCAATAAAGTATATTTATCCCTGGGGCCTACAGATCTTAGGAAATCAATCAATGGCCTATCCTTAATAGTTCAGGAGAGTTTTAAGCTCAATCCCTTTTCTCATGACCTCTTTGTCTTCTGTAACAGAAAGCAGGACAAGCTCAAAATTCTGGAATGGGATAATGATGGTTTCTGGTTACACTACAAACGCCTGGAAAAAAGCAGATTCAGATGGCCTGATGGTACTACTGGCTCTACAGTAATGATTGATGAAAGACAATTCAGGTGGTTACTTGATGGTTTATCTATTCATCAAAAAGGTGCTCATCCTGCCGTTAAAGAAAGAATAATCATCTAAAATAAACTTTAGACAAAAGGCTCAAAAACATTGTAAAATCAGAGCTTTTACGCTTAATTTTAGTATCTTTTTTCTCCTAAAAATGATATAATAAACTTATGAAAACTACTGATAAATCAACGACTATACAAGTTAATAAAGAAGAAAATCAAGAGCTATCTTTAGAAGATAAAATTGCAATACAGGCTCAACAAATTGAAGAATTGACAGCTAAATTAAACTGGTATGAGGAACAATTTCGCTTAAACCAACAAAGGCGATTTGGTGCTTCTAGTGAA
The DNA here is from genome assembly GCF_017751145.1 of Iocasia fonsfrigidae. GTDB lineage: Bacteria > Bacillota > Halanaerobiia > Halanaerobiales > DTU029 > Iocasia > Iocasia fonsfrigidae. Next base: position 3,759,380 of record NZ_CP046640.1, on the reverse strand, counting down.
AAATCTAATTCTAATCAGTTATCAATTTTTAATGAGGCTGAACAGGAAGCTAAGGTCAGTCTCAAAGAAGCTGAACTTGAGGAGATTACATATAAAAGACGTAAGGGCAAAAACAAAAAGAAAAAGTCCTTCGAAGATCTCCCTGTTGAAGTCATTGAATATCATCTAGATGAAGCTGAGCAGATCTGTCCGCAATGTGGTAAGCAACTTCATGTCATGAGTAAGGAAATTAGAAAAGAATTAAAGATTATTCCTGCTCAGGTTAAGGTTGTTGAACATGTTCGTGATGTTTATGCCTGTAGAAATTGCGAAAAGGAAAATATCACAACTCCAGTAATTACTGCTCCTATGCCTAATCCAGTTTTAAAAGGGAGTTTTCTCTCTCCATCGTTACTGGCATATATCATGGATACCAAATATTCTCAAGCAGTACCTCTTTACAGACAGGAGAAACAATTTAAGAATTTTGGCATTGAGCTATCCCGTCAAAATCTGGCTAACTGGGTAATCCATGGAGCCAACAACTGGCTTAACTATCTATATGATAGAATATATGAATATTTATTAAAAGAAGATATCGTACATGCTGATGAAACTACACTTCAGGTTTTATCTGAAAAAGGTAAAGCAGCTAAAAGCAAATCATATATGTGGCTCTATGCTACTGGAGTTTCCAGTCCACCGATCTACTTATATGAATATCAACCTTCCAGGGCTAATGAACATCCGAAGAAGTTCTTAACTGGATTCAGTGGGTTTCTTCAAACCGATGGCTATGCTGGATACAATAGTGTTCAGAACGTCACCCAGCTCGGATGTTTCGCTCACGCTAGACGTGGTTTCACAGATGCCTTAAAGGCATTACCTAAAGGCTCTGTTCACTTAAAAACTAATGCTGAGGAAGGTCTGAATTTCTGCAATCGACTCTTCCAGATTGAACGGGACTTAAAAGACTTATCAGCTGAAGAAAGATATCAAAAACGCCTTGAACAAAGCAAACCAGTTCTGGAGGCCTTTTTGTCATGGCTAAAAATCAAGGAACAACAGACTTTACCTAAAAGTGGTCTCAGCAAAGCTATTAAATATTGTCTCAATCAATGGCCTAAACTAGAAGCCTTTCTCCTGGATGGTAGACTAGAGATCAGTAATAATCGGGCAGAAAGAGCAATCAAGCCCTTTGTTATTGGGAGAAAGAACTTTCTATTTTCCAAGTCGGTAAAAGGAGCTACAGCCAGTGCCATTACTTACAGTATCATAGAGACCGCCAAAGCAAACAACTTAGTACCATTCTTTTATCTAAAATATCTTTTTGAGAAACTACCCAACATTGATCTACAAAATATTGAACAATTAGATGAATTATTACCTTGGTCTCAATCTATTCCGGAAGAATGCAGGATTCCTCATAAGAATTAGCCTATCATAATGTCCTCAATTTTTCCAGGTGGGGACGTTTTGACGCTTACTTTATAACCGGTATATCACCAGTTATGTTAGATGATTTGACCAGTGGTTTTAATATTGCTAGCAATATAACCATGAATAAACTGTTTAATGAAATGTTGGGTTTTACTGAGAAAGAAGTAAGGGGTATCATAAAAAAGCTGGCTATAGACATTGATCTAAATAAAGAGGAATTATTATTTGAGTTAAGGAAGAACTATAATGGTTATCTCTTTAACAAAGACAGCAGAGAACGAGTCTACAACCCGGATATGGTTCTGCATTTTTTTAGTCAATGGTTGATGACTGGGGATTACCCTGACCAGTTGATAGATGATAATGTTCGGACAGATTACGGCAGGTTAAATAGACTGGTAGCTAATGAGGCTAACCGGGAGGTTCTGGAAGATATTATTATCGAAGAAGGGATAGTAGCTGATATTATTACCCGTTTTTCCTTTGATATGATGTATGATGAAGACTATTTTGTCTCACTCTTATTTTATATGGGTTTATTGACAATTGGAGAGATAAGGTATGGCAAAACCAGATTGGAGATACCCAATCATGTGACACGGGTTATCTTCTGGGAGTATTTTGAGCGCAGATTAAAAAATCAATATCAAATATCTTATGATGTAGAAGAGATGGCTAAGTCTATCTGGCAGATGGGATTTGATGGGGAGATAGAGCCCTTTCTGTCATATATCAGTGAGAATGTACTACAGAAGCTATCTAACCGTGATTTGATTAATTTTTTTGATGAAAAGTATATAAAGTTAGTTTTGTTTTCCTATTTGGTTACCAGTAATCTCTACCGTCCTGTAAGTGAAACAGAAGTAGAGAATGGCTATATAGATATCTATCTGGAACGGGATATACGGATGCCAGATGTCAAGTATGAATGGATTATAGAATTAAAGTATTTAAAGAAGAATGAACAGGATAAATTGGCAGAGGTTAAGAGAGGGGGACTAAAGCAGTTAGCAAGATATGCAGCCAGTCATAAGTTTAAGAATAAAGATAATATTAAACAGGCTTTATTAATCTTTATTGGTAAAGATGAATATGAATTGATAGTATGATACCGGGACGGTGTGAATGTCTATCAAAATAGGTGTTTGATTCTAGGGTGAATGATTATGAAGAAAAAATTATTGTTAATAGTATTTTTGATAATGATATGCCTGGGTGGTCTGGTTTTATTTGCAGAGAATGATTTTGAATCAGATTCTGTGGGACTGCAAGGACTGGACAGGGTTTTTATTGACTATGTCTATGATGGTGATACTGTCAGGACAGCTGATGGTGAAAGAATCAGGTTGATTGGACTGGATACCCCTGAGATGAACTGGGAAGAGGGGGAGGCAGAGTTTTATGCCCGGGAGGCCTTTGAATACACCAAGAAAAAGTTATTGGGACATAATGTCTATCTGGAATATGACCAGGAGAAAAGGGATAAATATAATCGTATCCTGGCCTATCTCTTTTTGGCAGACGGGAGTTTTTTTAATAGAAAACTATTAGAGGAAGGATATGCCAGTCTCCTCTTGGTACCACCTAATTTAAAATATGCAGCAGAGCTGAAAGAGGCAGCAGATTATTTAAATAAAGAGGTTATAGTTAGGGGTAAGGTGGTAAAGACCTATCAGTCAGAGAAGATTATCTTTCTGGACTTTAGCAAGGAAGGAAAAGATAACTTATATCTAATTATATTTAAACATAATCTTAACAAATTTGATTATAATCCCCTGGAATTGTTACTGGAAAAAGAGATTAAGGTCACCGGTAAGGTTGTGGAATATAAAGGCAGATCAGAGATTATTATTGATAGTCCACTGCAAATATTTATTCTGTGATACGTATTTATCAATTAGAAGATTAGCCAGGCTTGCTTTAGGCCTGGTATAATTGTATAATTATGACAGAGACTAAGTTTAGCTTTTATGAGGGGGATATGTGGATGAAGATACCTTATGGGATATCTGATTTTAAATCATTAAGAAAAGAAAGTTATTTATATGTTGATAAGACTAATTATATTTCTAGCTTAGAAGGGATAGGGAGTAAATATTTATTTTTTATTCGTCCGCGTAGATTCGGTAAGAGCCTTTTTTTATCCACCCTTGCTAATTATTATGATTTGAATAATAAAGAGGAGTTTGATGAATTATTTGAAAGCTTATATATTGGGAAAAACCCTACTGAACTAAAAACAAGTTATCTAATCTTAAAATTTAATTTTTCAGGTTTAAATACCGATAGTAAAGAAAAGTTATACCTCTCTTTTAAGGAAACTATCAGGCAGGCGGTTATAGCTAGTTTATCTAAATATAGAGCTTTGTTTATAAACTATCAGGATATAGTTAATAAATTAGAGGAATTAGAAGATGTAAAATCTATTTTAAACTTTTATATTGAGAAGGTGAAAGACGCAGGTCAAAAAGTATACTTAATTATAGATGAATATGACCATTTTGCCAATGATATTATTGCTATGGGGGACAGTGATTTCTATAAAGAAGTAATCAGGGCGACAGGTTTTGTTCGGGATTTTTATGAAACAGTCAAAATAGGTACAGAAAGTGTGATTGACCGTGTTTTTATAACCGGTATATCACCAGTTATGTTAGATGATTTGACCAGTGGTTTTAATATTGCTAGCAATATTACTATGAATAAACTGTTTAATGAAATGTTGGGTTTTACTGAAAAAGAAGTAAAGGGAATAATAGAAGAGTTAAATATAGATTTAAATAAAGAGGAGTTATTGTCTGAATTAAGAAAGAACTATAATGGCTATCTATTTAACAAAGACAGCAGGGAACGGGTCTATAACCCGGATATGATTCTGCATTTCTTTAGCCAGTGGCTAATGACAGGGGACTACCCTGACCAGTTGATAGATGATAATGTCCGGACAGATTACGGCAGGCTAAATAGACTGGTAGCCAATGAGGCCAACCGGGAGGTGCTGGAAGATATTATTATCGAAGAAGGGATAGTGGCCGATATTATTACCCGTTTTTCCTTTGATATGATGTATGATGAAGACTATTTTGTCTCACTCTTATTTTATATGGGTTTGTTGACAATAGATAAGCAGTATAGAACCAGGCTCCTCTTAAAAATACCCAATTTTGTAGTAAAAACAATCTTCTGGGAATATATTGAGAAAAAAATATCAGAAGAATATCAAATCAACTTAGACCTCAATGAACTCAGGAAGTCAATTGAAGAAATGGCCTATGAAGGTGAGATTGAACCATATATAGACTATATAAACAATCATGTCTTTAAAGCCTTTTCTAATCGTGATCTGATAAATTATGATGAAAGGTATATCAAAGTAATTCTCTTTGCCTATCTGGTGGACAGTAAGGCCTATAAACCATATAGTGAAACAGAGGTAGAAAATGGATATATAGACATCTATCTGGAACGGGATATACGGATGCCAGATGTCAAATATGAGTGGATCATAGAATTAAAATACTTAAAGAAGAGTGAGCGGGATAAGTTAGCAGAGGTTAAACAAGAGGGATTAAAGCAATTAGAGAGATATGCAGCCAGCCGTAAGTTTGAGGATAAAGATAATATTAAACAGGCTTTATTAATTTTTATTGGTAAAGATGAATATGAATTGATAATATGACACCGGGACGGTTACTGGATAAGTTAGGGAGAGAAATTTGCCTTGCTGCGACTTCACTAATACCTTCACTATCCTAGGTGCTTTTCTTCTTTAATCAAGCCTATAATTTTTATAATCCTTTTAACCGAATCTGGGTTCAAATCCTCAGTTTCTTTAAGAAGGAGTTTCAGGTCTTTCCGTTTGGATATTTTTTGAGCAAGGTATATTATCTCCGGGTTTAGATGTTCGCTTTTATCAGAGTTGTTTTTTTCTTTATATCCCAGTAAATAGTCCAGGCTGCAGTTCAGAGTCTGGGCTATTTTTATAAGGGTGTTATATGGTGGCATTTTCCCTTCACTTTCATATCCTGCAACTGTAGTGCGTTTAATTCCTATTTTTTTTGCTAATTGTTTTTGAGTCATTCCCAACTCGTTTCTTGCTTTTTTGAGTTTCTTTCCGAAATCCATTAGATAAGCCTCCAATTATAAAAAATAAAAGTCCTTGAAAGTGACAAAAAAAGAAATTAACCCTTGACAAAGACCCTAATAGGGACTATAATGTTAAGTAGAATGTCCCATAAAGGGACTATAAAGAACAAATATTTACTTAATAAACTACATTATTACTTTTACCAATTAAATATACTACACTTTGAACTTTCCCAATGTAAAAAGGATAAAATATCTAAAAGGGACAGAGCTATCCCTGGGTTCTTTCCTGGAAAGGAGGTATTAGATAGTATATAGACAGGGTAACAGATAACAGTTGGCGACTGTTTTTTAGTAAGTTTATAAATAATTATACCATATGGACAAGTCTTTGTAAATTTGTGGTAGGCTGGTCTTAATGGTTCCCGGGAGGGGTTGCTGTGCTAAGAGAAGAAAAACGACAAGAAGATATACCAGAATATCAACCGGGAGATAAGATATACAAGTTATTCAATCACGATATAGTATTAATAAGGGGAAAAGATGAAGAATTTATCATTAAAATTGTCAGCCTAAAAAAAGAATAATTGTGTTTCACCTGGGGCCCTGGGCCGGGATTATTATTTATCCTGGTCCATTTTTTTATTTGTATAGTTTAAATTTTAAAAAACGAAAAGGAGATGTTAGATTATGAAAAACTTAAGGACAGTATTTTTGCTGGTTTTAATGGTGATAATGATGTTTAGTGTTGTTGAGGCAGCAGATGATTTGACAGTAGGTATATCCTTTCAGCAGATGAACAACCCTTATTTTATTGTTATGAAGGAAGCCTTTGTCTCTGCAGTTGAATCTATTGGTGCTGATTACATTATAACCGATGCCCATCATGATGTGGCCAAACAGGTTAGTGATATAGAGGATATGATTCAAAGGGGGATAGATATATTAATTATTAATCCCACAGATACTGTCGGGGTACAGGCAGCAGTTGAACTTGCCAAAGCAAAGGGTATAGTTGTGATAGCGGTTGATGCTGATGCTGCCGGTCCCAGGGATGCTTATATCTCTTCTGAAAACTATGATGCTGGTTACCAAGCAGGTAAATTTATGGCAGAAGAGTTGAATGGTCAGGGCCGGGTTGCGATTTTAAACGGGATTCCTGCTGATGGAATCTTGGACCGGGTAAACGGTTTTAAAGATGCAATCAGTGGATATCCAGATATAGCTATTGTTGATAATCAAAATGGTAAACAAGAACGTAGCACGGCTATGACCGTAACTGAAAATATGCTGCAGGCCAATCCTGACCTTGATGCTATCTTTAGTGTCAATGATACTGGGGGATTAGGCTGTTATTCAGCTATTTTGGGTTCAGGACGTGATACTTTTATGGTTAGTATAGATGGACACCCTGAAGCAATAGAAGCTGTTTTAGATGGGGATATTTTTAGGGCAACAGTAGCCCAGTTTCCCCGGGATTTAATCAGAATGGCTTTAGGAACCAGTCTGGCAAAGTACTGGGGAGCAGAGAGGGTCCCTGAAGATATAAGGGTTCCAGTAAAGTTAATAGATACTAATACTGCGGTAGGTTTCAGTTGGTAAAATGTTTTGCGCTTCAGATTCTTTCTGAAGCGCTTTTACAAAATTACTAAAAAAAGGGGGGGGAAAAGGTGTTGGGAGATAAGATATTACAGATAGCCAATATATCAAAAGGGTTCCCCGGTGTTTTAGCTTTAAATAAGGTAAGTTTTGATGTAGCAAAGGGAGAAGTTCATGCACTGGTAGGGGAAAATGGAGCCGGGAAATCAACATTAATTAAAGTTTTATCAGGGGTTTATACTGCTGATAGTGGTAAGATTTTTTTAAAAGGTAAAGAGATTAATTTAAATAGTCCTAAAGAGGCTCAGGAACTGGGTATTAGTATTATCTATCAAGAGTTTAGTCTGGTTCCTTACTTAAGTGCTGTTGATAATATTTTTCTAGGAAGGGAACTAAAAAAGAAGGGATTACTTGATAGAAAGAGGATGAAAGAAAAAGCATTGGAGATATTAGCTCAAATAAAAGTTAAGGTAAACCTTCAGAAAGCTATAGCTGAGTTAACTGTAGCTGAACAGCAGTTTATTGAAATAGCCAAGGCTTTATCTTTAGAGACGGAGATTTTGATTTTAGATGAACCAACAGCAAGTCTAACTGAGAGGGAGATAAATGATTTATTTAGATTAATTAATACTTTAAAAAAACAAGGAATTACTATGATTTATATATCTCACCACTTGGAAGAGATATTTAAGATTGCTGATAGAGTAAGCTGTTTGAGGGATGGCCAGTATGTTGGCACAGAACTGGCAAAAGATTGTACTCAGGAAAAATTAATAAAGATGATGGTTGGTAGTGAATTAAAAGATTTATTTCATAAGCCTGTTCCAAAGAAAAATTATCTTATTGATGAAGTCTTATTAGATGTTAAGAAATTGAGTAGGGATAATGTTGTTAAAGATGTTATTTTTAAATTAAAGAAAGGAGAGATACTGGGTATTGCTGGTTTAGTTGGTGCTGGACGGACAGAGACTATCAGGGCTTTAATTGGGGCAGACACTGCTACAGAAAAAGAAGTGTATCTGGAAGGAAAAAAGGTAGAGTTGAATAACCCTGCTCAGTCCTTAAAAGCTGGTATTGGACTAATTCCAGAAAACCGAAAAACCCAGGGCTTAATTTTAGGAATGTCAGTTAAGGATAATATAAGCCTAAGTAATTTACAAGGTATAAGAAATAGGAATGGATTTATTAATCAAAAAATGGAAATTAAACAGGTAAGAAGGCTGGTTAATGACCTGTCTATTAAAACCCCTGGTTTAAAACAGGCAGTAAAGAATTTAAGTGGTGGTAATCAACAGAAGGTTGTTCTTGCTAAATGGTTGAATAGGGATTGTAAGATTCTTATTTTTGATGAACCTACCAGGGGAATAGATGTGAAGGCCAAAGCAGAGATACATAGTTTGATTCAGGACCTGGCTAATCAGGGGATTGCCATTATTGTTATTTCATCTGAGTTGCCAGAAGTATTAAATTTGAGTCATAGAATAATGGTAATGCATAAGGGTAAGCTTGTTAAGGTGTTTCAAAGTAAAGAGGCTAGTTCTGAAAAAATAATGTATTATGCTACTGGGGGAGGAGAGGAAGATGGGAAAAACAGTGTTTAGTGAGTCAAAAAATATACAATTTAATTTTAAAGAAATATTTAAAAACCAGTTTTTCTGGACGTTCAGTGGGTTTTTAGCTTTGTGTTTATTAATGATTGTGTTTTCAGATAAATTTTTAACTTACTCCAATATGATCAATGTTCTAAGACAGATATCTATTAATGGGGTTATAGCGGCAGGAATGACCTTTGTGATTTTAACTTCGGGTATTGATCTTTCTGTTGGTTCAGTGATGGCTTTTAGTGGAACAATTATGGCCGGGGCTATGGTGAACTGGGGTTTAAGTCCTATTCTGGCGGTAGTTATAGGGATATGTATAGGATTAATTTTTGGCTTAATTAATGGTAGTCTGGTGGCTTTTTTAAAGATGCCAGCAATAATTGTTACTCTAGCAATGATGGAAGTACCCAGGGGATTGGCTCTATTATATACAGGGGGATATCCTTTATCAGGTATTCCAGAGTCATTCGCTGTTTTGGGGAGGGGATATTGGTTTAACATAATACCTGTACCAGTTGTTATTATGTTATTTGTTTATTTGATTGCCTATTTGATTTTAAATCACTTACCTATGGGTCGTTATATTTATGCTATAGGTGGAAATGAAGAAGCAGTACGCTTATCGGGTATAAATGTTAGACTCTACAAAATTATTCCTTTTGTCATCAGTGGAATAACTGCTTCTGTTAGTGGTGTTCTAATAACATCTCGCCTTATGTCAGGACAACCAATGGTTGGAACTGGTTTTGAATTAGATGCCATTGCTGCTGTAGTCCTGGGAGGTACAGATATTGCAGGTGGTCGGGGGCAGATAATCGGCACATTACTTGGTGCATTAATACTGGGGGTTTTAAATAATGGCTTAAATCTAATGGGGATTTCTCCTTATGCTCAAAGGGTTGTTAAGGGGTTGATTATTGTAATAGCTGTTTATTTTAGTTCAAGAAAAAACAATAAATAAAAAGGGGATGAATTATTTATGAGTGTATTGGATAAATTTCGCTTAAATAATAAGGTGGCAATTATAACTGGAGCAGCTCAGGGTTTAGGTAAATCAATAGCTAAGGGAATGGCTGAAGCAGGAGCCAGGATAGTAATTGTAGATAAAAATTATGAAAAGGGCAGTAAAACGGCCCAGGAGATAGCAGAGATTGGTGTAGAAACACTGGCCTGCCAGGCTGATGTAACTAAAGAAGATCAGCTTAAAATGATGTTAGCAGAAGTACTGGAACAGTTTGGTCAGGTAGATATTCTGGTCAATAATGCTGGTATTTGTAAACATATAGCAGCAGAAGATATGATCCTGGAAGACTGGCAGGAGGTAGTGGATATCAATTTAACTGCTGTCTTTTTATGTTCAAAGCTAGTAGCTCTCTATATGTTAGGGAATCAACAGAAGGGTTCGATTATCAATATGGCTTCTATGTCTGCTTATATTGTCAACTATCCACAGGCTCAGTCTTCTTATAATGCTTCTAAAGCCGGGGTTATTCATTTAACAAAGTCTCTAGCAGCAGAATGGGCAACAGCAGGTATTAGGGTCAATGCTATAGCCCCTGGTTATATGGCAACTGAGATGACTAAAGAAGATGTACAGAATAAGCCAGAAATAACCAGGAAATATTGGATAACCCCTACTCCTATGAAACGCATGGGACAGCCTGAAGAACTTCAAGGTGCAGCTGTTTATTTAGCATCCGAAGCCTCCAGTTTTATGACTGGTAATACTATGATTATTGATGGCGGCTATACTATTTATTGATAGTTATTATAAGCCGGAGCGGATATTCTAGTAGCCGGAACTTCCAGTATATTTAAAGATTTGAATCTTAAGACCAATCTAAAAAAATTCCGTCAAGGGTTAAAACTAACGTGTCACCGGGATGATTTCTTGTCACAATCTAATCCACCATGGGAATCTAGTTCCTATGGTGGATTTTCTATATTCTGGCAGGAATTTGCGGAGGATTGGTGAATTATACTATAAATTTTTAAAAGATTGAGGTTGTTTATGGTAATGGGAAAGGAGAAGAGGAGATGAAAGATACTTTTAAATTTATTAAGAGTCCTCTGCAGATGGTTGGGTTTTACCTGGTCTGGATTGAAACAGCCCTGGCAGCCAGCCTGTGGCCCTTAAAGGGGCATGATGAGTTATTAGTGATTTTACTTTACGCAGTGGTAGGTATTGCTCTTATATTTTCACTTGCTATGGTTTTTGTTTTGATTTTTCTTGTTTTAAAAGAACCCCGCTGGCTCTTTAATCCTTCTGACTATGACCCCAGTGTACAGGATGAGCTCTTTAAACATGACCATAGTATTAGTGAAGCCAGTTTGGCCCGGGATGAGGCAGCTGTAGTTAAGGTTGGTGATAATAATGGACAGGCTTAAGTTACAGTATTCCCTTATCTGTCAAAAAGATGAAAGGTCTGGTTTTAAAAACATTATACATGGTTTTACAGCGGGGAGGGCACCAAATTTTTATGTTGTCAATAAATGGGTCTGGGATACTAATGATGAACTGATAGATGGGTTCTTTCAGGTGACTGAGCTTATCAGGGATGGTGAGATAGTAAGTTCTTCACAGTCAGACCTTTTTATGATAAAACTGGCCCATACCCATCACAATCTATTTGCAGGGATAAGTTTTACTAAAGAAGGTAATTACCGCATAAGGGTCAATCTCTTTGACCAACAGGGTTCATTAATTGAAGAAGGTTCACTGGAGTATCCACTATTTATAGCATAATATGATGCCGGGATGGTTTGTTTGTCACAGTGGAGGTTAGCCAGGCTTGCTTTAGGCCTGGTATAATTGTATAATTAGAAAAGAGATGGATTAATAGATATAATAGTGGAATAGGCATGAGGAGGACGTATATGAAATGAATAACCTAACACACCTTGATCAGCTTGAAGCCGAAGCGATCTATATCATTAGGGAAGTTGCTGCAGAATGTGAGAAACCAGTAATGCTTTATAGTATCGGGAAAGACAGCTCTGTGATGTTACACCTGGCCATGAAGGCCTTTTACCCTGAAAAACCACCTTTTCCCTTTATGCATGTTGATACTACCTGGAAGTTTAGGGAGATGATAGAGTTCAGGGATAGAAAGGCAGAGGAATTAGGTATTGAAATGATTGTCCATACCAATATGGAAGGTGTTGCAAAGGGAATTAACCCCTTTGACCATGGTCCTGCCTATACAGATATTATGAAAACCCAGGCCTTAAAACAGGGCCTCGATAAATATGGTTTTACAGCTGCCTTTGGTGGGGGTAGAAGGGATGAAGAGAAATCCAGGGCTAAAGAAAGGATTTTTTCTTTTAGGAATTCTGCCCATGCCTGGGACCCAAAGAACCAGCGCCCTGAAATGTGGAAACTTTATAACACCAGAATTAACAAAGGTGAGAGTATAAGGGTTTTTCCTCTCTCAAACTGGACTGAAAAAGATATCTGGCAATATATCAGGAGAGAAAACATCGATATCGTCCCCCTGTATTTTGCTAAAGAAAGACCGGTAGTCTATCGTGACGGAAATATTATTATGGTAGATGATGATAGAATGAGGTTTTTAGCAGGGGAAGAGGTAGTTATAAAAAAAGTTCGTTTTAGAACCCTCGGCTGTTACCCTCTGACTGGTGGTGTGGAATCAGAAGCAGATACCCTGGATAAGATTATAGCAGAAACCCTGGGTGCTGTTTCCTCTGAAAGAACTAGCCGGGTAATCGATCAGGAAGAAGCTGCCAGTATGGAAAGGCGTAAGAGGGAGGGGTATTTCTAAGATGAAGAGCTTACTGAAGTTTATTACCTGTGGGAGTGTAGATGACGGCAAATCTACCTTGATTGGACATATGCTCTATGATGCCAAATTACTATTTGCTGATCAGGAGAAGGCCTTAGAACTGGATAGTAAGGTTGGTAGTAGAGAGGGTGAGATAGACTATTCCCTTCTGCTGGACGGGTTAATGGCTGAAAGGGAACAGGGGATTACTATTGATGTAGCCTATAGATATTTTACGACAGACCATAGGTCATTTATAGTGGCAGATACCCCAGGACATGAGCAGTACACACGGAATATGGCAGTAGGGGCTTCTTTTGCTGACTTGGCTGTTATCCTGGTAGATGCCAGCCAGGGAGTGCTAGTGCAGACCAAGCGACATACCCGGATCTGTTCTTTAATGGGAATCAAACATTTTGTCCTTGCTGTTAATAAAATGGATCTAATCCATTATGATAAACATCGTTTTGAAGAGATTAAGGCTGAGTTTTTAAGGCTTACTGCTAGTTTTGATATAGAGAGTATTGAGCTTATCCCTGTTTCGGCTACAGAAGGGGATAACATAACAGAGAAATCTATTAATACCTCCTGGTATAAAGGTCTTCCCTTACTATCTTACTTAGAACAGATCGATGTAAGAGAAATTGTTGATAAGGATAGTTTTATAATGCCAGTACAGAGGGTAAGCCGGCCCAATCATACCTTCAGGGGTTACCAGGGCCAGATTGAGTCAGGCCAGATTTCAGTAGGGGATGAGCTCTCTACCCTGCCTGCTAATGAAAAGGCCAGAGTAAAGAGTATCCTGGTGACAGACCAGGAAAGCGATTCAGCTACTTCTGGGCAACCTGTTACCATTCAACTTAACCGGGAAGTGGATGTATCCAGGGGTTGTGTTCTACTTAAAGGTAAAGACCTTAAACCAGCAGATATGTTTACAGCTACCATACTCTGGATGGATGATATTGACCTTGTAGCTGGCCGGAACTACCTGATAAAAGTAGGTACCAGGATCCTTCCGGCAACGATTATGAATATTAAGCATAAGATTGATATTGATACAGGCAAACGTATTCCGGCAGACCGGCTTTTTAAAAATGAAATGGCCTTATGTGATATTTCTTTAGCTGAAAAGGTGGTTTTTGATAAATTCAAAAATAACAAGGCCTTAGGTGGTTTTATACTGATTGATAGAATCAGTAATATGACTTCAGCCTGTGGTATAATTGAACACCCTTTAAGGAGGTCTACTAATGTTGTCTGGCAGAATACCGATGTTAGCAGGGAAATCAGGGCAGAACAAAAAGGGCAGAAGCCACTAACTCTCTGGTTTACCGGTCTCTCGGGTTCAGGCAAATCGACACTGGCCAATGAAGTAGAAAAAAGGCTGCTTGCTATGGGTAAACATACCATGCTTTTAGATGGTGATAATATCAGACACGGTCTTAATAAGAATCTGGGTTTTAAGGAATTGGACCGTGTTGAAAACATTAGGAGGATTGCTGAGGTTGCTAAATTGATGAACGATGCTGGCCTTATTACCATTACTTCTTTCATTTCGCCTTATGAAAAAGACAGGGAGAATGCCAGGGAAATCATTGGGGAAGAATTTATTGAAATCTTTGTCAGTACCCCATTAGAAGAATGTGAAAAAAGGGATGTTAAGGGATTATATAAGAAGGCCAGGATAGGGGAAATCCCTAACTTTACTGGGATATCCAGTCCCTATGAAAAGCCAGTTAGTCCCCATATTGAGATTGATACCAGCCAGTATACCATTGAAGAAGCTACAGATACTCTTATTAACCAGATTATTAAATATCTGGAATAAGATATTTTTAAAAACTACTACCATAAGTTTAATGGTAGCAGTTTTAAATATAAGTTATAGGGGAAGATAAAATGATACATGTGATTTTAATACCACTGTTTGCGGCAGTATTTCTGGCGATTAATATGGGTGGAAGTTGTGTTGCAGCTGCTTTTTCATCTTCATATGGAGCAAACCTAATCAGGAAGGATTTAATTCCTGGTTTATTCGGGGGCTTTGTTCTGTTAGGAGCACTATTTTCCGGTGGGAAGGTAAACCGGACTATCGGTGGAGGCATTGTAGCTGAGGCTCATTTTACAATAGCTATAACAACAATAATGTTACTTTCTATTGCTTTATCTATTCTCCTGGCCAATCTTTTAAGAGTACCTCAATCCACCAGTCAATCAACTGTTTTTGCCTTAATGGGTATGGGAACATATCTTGCTGATATTAATACTCGGAAACTAATTCTGGAGATTGTACCAGCATGGTTTTATCTCCCGGTACTTTCTTTTCTCTTTACATTTATTTTAGGTAGGTTTATCTATAAGCCGATCAGTGATAAAAAGATAGTAAACTTTGCTACTATTCGAAAACACCCCCTTATCAAGTATTCGGTTATTTTAAGCTCCTGTTATGTAGCTTATGCCATTGGGGCAAACAATGTAGCCAATGCCAGTGGGCCGATATTTTCACTACTAAACAACATTATAGATGCAGCAAATATGCAGATACTGATTATTATTATGGCAGTTTTAATAATTGCCTCCTGGTTTGGAATAGGGGCTTCAATTTTTAGTAGTCGTGTTTTAGAAACAACTGGAAAGAAGATTATTAACTTTGGCCCTTTAGGTGCACTCTCTATTTCTGTAGTGACAGGCAGTTTGCTAATTTTTGCTTCTGTTTATGGAGGTATTCCTGCAGCACTGGCCCAACTCAATGTCGGGGCCATACTTGGCTTGGGGGTATATAAGGAGGGTTTTAGGAATACTTTTAATAAAAAAACCGTAAAAAAAATTTTTGTGGTCTGGGTTATTGCACCAGTAATGGCATTCATTATTGCCTATTTATTGATGAGTATTTATGGTATGATGTGATACCATAACACTGGATGGTTTGTTTGTTAGACCAAAGGCACTAAATCAGGTTTGCTTTAAGCTTGGTATAATTGTATAATTGTTACAGATAATAGGAGGGGCTTAAGTTATAAATAATTAAAAGGCTGGGTAAATACTATGGAGATAAAGAATTCTAAAGAATTAAAGAAGTATAACCGTTATATAATACTGAATCAAATAATTGAACGACAACCGATTTCTAGAACAGAATTAGCAGAAATATTAAATGTTTCTCATACTACTATTTCTCAACTTGTTAAAGAGTTAATAGAAGAGGATTTGGTTGTTGAATCATATACAAAATCTACTGGAGGAAGACCTCCAAAGATATTAAGTTTTAAAGGATATAACAAATATATTATTACATTGAGTTTTAAAGAGACTGTTATTTCTTTGGCTATATTTGACTTAAACTTTAAATTATTACATGCTGAAAAAATAAATGTTAAAGATAATGAGTTGACAGGTTTAATAGAAGTAATAGGGGATGTTTTAGAGAGACTGATCTTAGAAAAAAAGATTAAAAAGAAGCAAATACTTGCTATGGGAATTTCAGTACCAGGTATTTATAAGGACAATCAGGATCTTATCATTAGCTCAACAGCTCCGTATCTTAATGGCCAAAGTTTAATGAAAAAAATAAAAAACAAGGTTGATTTCTGTCCTGTCTTTATACAAAATGATGCTAATATTGCTGTACATTATGAATGGAATTATATGTTAAAGAAGCGGTATGATAATTTGATTTTTATCTATATAGGGGATGGTATTGGAAGTGGTATAATCATTGGCAATAAGTTGTACTCTGGAAGCCATGGTAATGCTGGTGAACTTGGCCATATGCAGGTTAAATCAACGGGCAAAAGGTGTATTTGTGGGGGTACAGGTTGTTTGGAAATGCTCTCTTCTATTAAAGCAATTGAAAATGAATTTAAAGAAAAAGTATATTTTACGATTGATGAGATTATTAAAGGTTATCTATCGGGTGAGGAGAAGTGTAAAAGGGTAATAGATAGAGCTGTGAAATACTTTGCTAGGGCATTATCTAGTATGGTTAGTTTTTTTGATCCAGAAATAATAATATTGGGTGATTTTCATAATCTTTATAGAGGAAAAATTAAAGATAAATTGGAAGAGGAGATGAAAAAATCACATATTTTTTGTGTTGAGGACCGTCCTGAACTAATTTTGCGTAATGATAGAGGGGATTACCAATTTTCCGCTTTATATATCTATGTCTTTGAACACTGGAAAAAAGAAATTTAATAATAGAGTCTGTTCGAAAAGTATCAGTATATATCGCCGGGGATTATATATCTTTTTGAATACATACTAATAATTAAATATTGCTGCTACAATCAAAAACTAAGTAAGACAGAGATGAATTCACTTAGTTGTATTTAATTGCGTTGTATAAGACTTTATTGAAGATAAATTAATTTGACTGTTTCAAAAAAATATAATAAACTTATAAAAAGTAACATTATTTTTTAACAACTTTTTAAAAGTTGTTTTAAAAGTGTTAAGAAGTAGGAGGCCAAAATAAAAAAGGGGGATAACAATGAATTTAAGAAAAAGACGGGAAACTATTGTGGTTGTTTTTATTATGACACTAATTGTTTTATTTGCGTTTGCCATTAGTGCTAATGGGGAAACGATTCGAATGATTAGTATGAAGCAGGCTGGTTGGACACCAGAGGAATATGATCAGATTATTCAAGAGTTTAAGAATCAAAATCCTGATGTTGATGTAGAATTAACATTGGTTGGGTATGATGCTCTACATGATAAACTGATTACTTCTATTTCAAGTTCAAACCCGGCTTATGATGTGGTGCTTGTAGATGATATTTGGGTTCCACAATTTGCAGCAGCAGGTTGGCTGATGGATGTTACAGATAAAATAACAGATAATATGAAAGAAGAGGTATATGATAAAGCCTGGCAAATAGTTGCTTATAATGGTAGGGAATGGGGGCTGCCCTGGTTACTTGATCAAAAATATTTATTTTATAATGCTAAATTATTAAAAGAAGCTGGTATAAAAGAACCTCCAACTACTTGGGAAGAGTTAGCTGAGCAGGCAAAAATTATTAAAGAAAAGGGTATAGTGGAATATCCAATTATCTGGAGTTGGGCTCAGATTGAAGCATTAATTTGTGATTGGGTGACCCTCTTAGAAGGTAATAATGGGGATTTCTTTACTATGGATAATAAACCAGCATTTAATAGTATAAGAGGTGTAGAAACCTTAAGCTGGATGAAGCAGACAATTGATAATGGTATTACCAATCCAGCTAGTTTAGCAGCTGATGAAGAAGAGGTTAGGAGGATTTTTTCTCAAGGTAAAGCAGTGTTTGCTTTGAACTGGGTCTATATGTATGATTTATTAAATGATCCCGATGAATCAAATATAGTTGATCAGGCAAAAATGTCTTTAGTTCCGGTTTTTGCTGCTGCTCAGGAAAGTGGTATTAAGAGTGCAACTATCACAGGATCAATGGGTTTTGCTGTGACTAATAAATCTCCACATAAAGAGCTTGCTTATAAGTTAGTTGAGTTTATGACTAGTAAGGATATTCAAACTAGATATGCTGATCACATTACCCCAATGTGGAAACCTGTGATGCAACAGAATGAAATAATTGAAAAACACCCAGTTATATTCCCAATTTTTGATAAACAGTTTCCCTATTGTTATGCTAGACCAAAAGTGCCTTATTATACAGAGGTATCAAAGATATTGCAGACTTCATTACAGAATGCTCTAGTAGGTAAGGTTTCTGTGCAAGAGGCATTAGATAATGCTGCTAAGGAAGTAAAGGAGATTCAGAGTAGATGGTAGGGTGGATTATAGTAAAGCGGAGTCTAGGGCTCCGCTTTTAATCTAGTAGTATTGGAGGTAAATATGAACTATAAGAGAATAAAAAATAAAATTGAACATGATGAAGGTCTACTCGGGTGGATATTTATTTTACCAGCAATTTTAATAATTGTGGCGATCATATTTTATCCTATTTTAAGAACCCTCTGGTTAAGTTTAACTTCTTATTCACTTGCTTACCCCTGGAGGAACAAATTTGTGGGACTGGGCAATTATCTTGATTTTTTTTCTTCTGCAAAGTTTTGGGCAACTATTGGTCGAACAGCTTATTTTACTTTCAGTTCTACTGGTCTAGAAATAATACTAGGGATTGCTATTGCTATGTTAATTAATATGCATCTTAAGGGTTGGAGATTTTTACGTACGATTGTGCTTATCCCGTGGGCTGTTCCAACAGTAGTAAATGCAATTATATGGAAGTGGATTTATAATGCTGAATATGGGGCTTTAAACGGGCTGCTCCAGTCACTACATATTATTGATAAATACCAGAGTTGGTTGTCAGTACCCTGGCGGGCAATGAATATGGTTATCTTGGCTGATATTTGGAAGTGTACACCTTTTATTGTTTTGATGATTAGCGCTTCACTGGCTACAATGCCTGAAGAACTATATGAAGCAGGAGAGATAGATGGGACTTCTCGCTGGCAGAGTTTTAAATATATCACCTTACCATTATTGAAACCAGCTATTATGGTTTCACTGGTTATTAGAACAGTTGAGGCCTTCAAAGCCTTTGATATTATTTATGTTTTAACTAATGGTGGGCCAGCTAATGGTACACAAATAATAAGTTATATGACTTATCTGGAATCATTTAGTTTTTTAAATATGGGTAGGGGGTCAGCCTTATCTTTTATAGTATCTATTTTTATATTAATTTTAGCAATAATCTATATTAAAATTTTATATACTGAGGATGGGGTATAATGAGAAAGTATTCAAAAGGTATAAAAATATTCGGCTATTTAATGATGATTATTGTAGTAATTTGGATTTTAGCACCAGTTTATTGGCTGGTAATATCAAGCTTATCAACTCAAGCTGATTTACTTGTTAAGCCACCTGACTGGATACCTGATCATATAACTTTTAAAAACTATTTAAGTATTTTTGGTGATGAACAATCAGTTTCACAAACTGCCAGTATGTTTACAAAGGCTTTGTATAACAGTATATTTGTTTCTTTTTTTGTTACATTAATAAGTCTTTTAGTAGGTACTCTGGCATCTTATGCCTTTGCCCGCTTAAATTTCAAGGGCAAAAAAATAGGTATGTTAGCCATCATAGCTACCAGAATGATACCTGTAGTTAGTTTGATTATTCCTATATATATTTTATTAAATAAGTTAAGTCTATTGGATAATAAATTTTCCTTAATAGTTGTTTACTTATCATTTACTCTTCCTTTTGTAGTATATATTATGAGTGGTTTTTTTCAGGGTATTCCCCATGAATTAGAAGAGGCTGCCAGGATTGATGGCTGTTCAAGAATAGAAGCCCTAATTAGAGTAATTTTACCATTGTCAGGACCAGGTATTGCAGCTGTATCTATCTTTTCGTTTTTATTAGCCTGGGACCAATTTTTTTATGCTTTAATTTTAACAAACAGCTATGCATCTAAAACAGTACCAGTTGCTATAACAGAGTTCACGGGGCGTCATACAATTAATTATACTGCGATGACAACAGGAGGTGTATTGGCTGCCATTCCACCGATGATTATAGTAATTATTTTTCAGAGATTAATTATTAAAGGACTTACTTCAGGAGCTGTAAAAGGATAATGGAGGAATAAAATGCTAGAGAATTTATCAGAAAAAATAATAAAGGCATCAAATAAAGACCGACAGGCTTTAATTGGGTTTGATGGTTTTGTAGATAAAATATACCATCCAGTAAAAAGTAAAAATAAATCAAAAAAGGAATACTATCAGGAAATTCAAGAATTTGGTAATAGGTTAATTAGGGCAGCTGGTTTAAGTTGTGATATTGATATTGATCTAATGACAATTAAGCCGGGAGGAAATGCGCCTATTATGGCCAATGCCCTTGGTTGTCTTGATTTAAAGACAACAGCAATTATTCCAGTAACAGAGTATGAAAGACTTTTTCAAGATTATATGTCAGAGAATACAAGTATTATTTCAATTGGAGAACCAGCCTTAAGTTTTGTATTAGAATTTCAAGATGGGAAGGTAATGTTAGGTGATACACATAGCTTTAAAAAAATAAATTGGAAGTCAATACAGGACAGAGCAGGTGCTTTAATCCCAGATAAATTAAATGAATACCAGCTGCTGGGACTGACAAATTGGAGTCATTTTAATCAGATGTCAGCTATCTGGCAGAATATTTTACTGGAAGTAGAAAAATATTGTTTTAAGCAGAAAAGTTTACTATTTGTTGACCTGGCAGATTGCCAAGGTAGAACAACAGCAGATATACTTGATATGCTTTTATTACTAAAAAAGTTTAGAAAATATTATCAGGTAATACTGGGATTAAATGTAAATGAAGCTATTGATATTGGTAAAAAAGTATGTCAGGGAAAAAATGAGCTATTTAACATAGGGAATTATTTATTAGAACAGGGGTATATTGATGAAATTGTCATACATCCGGTTGCTAAGGCATTGTTTTTAAATGAGCATCAAAAAGCTATGATATCTATACCTAAAATAGAAAAACCAGTAATAACTACTGGTGGTGGTGATAATTTTAATGCAGGTTATTGTTGGGCTAAAATTCATGATTTTAATTCACTTGAAGCAGCTGTTATTGGGACATTAACAGCTAGTCTATATGTTAAAACTGGATACAGTCCTAATAGAAAAGAACTTGTAGCATATTTAGAAAAAATTAAGCCCGGAATATTAATAAATAATAAGGGGGGAGAATAATGAGTGATCCTATGAAAAACGATATTATATCACAACCAGAGTTTTTAAAAAAATTAATGAAACAGTATATCAAGGATGATTTTTTTTCAAATGAATTAAAAAAAGCAGCCACTTGCTTAAAAGAAAGTAAAGGACCAATTCTTTTTATAGGTATGGGGAGTTCTTATTTTGCTACAATTCCAGCAGTGAATCGATTGTGTGCTAATAGACAATTTGCTTTTAATCCACCAACTGATGAATTACTTCATTATCAATTACCAGTAATTGATGAAAGCTTTACCATAGTAGCTGTATCTCAATCAGGTGAAAGTATAGAAACTAAAAAAGTTGTGGAAAGAATAAAGGATAAATGTAGAGTTATTGCTATAACTAACAATCCACAAAGTACAATTGCTAAATTGGCTAACATTAATCTGCCTATTTTTGCAGGGGAAGAGGCAACTATCTCTACTAAAACATTTACTAATACCTTATTGTTATTGGACATGCTAGTAGATAGTATTTTTTCAGAAAGTGTTGATGGATATTGCAATCTAATAAATGATTTTGATGTTTTAGCAGCAGAAATTGATGTATTATTGTCTCAATCACCTAGTTTATATGACAAATTAGCTAAATTTAACAAGTTGACTTTAATTGCCCGGGGAAATAGTCTAGCTGCTGCTAAAATGGGTGGTTTAATTTGTAAAGAGGGTACGGGACTACAACCTGCTGCTATTTCAGGAGGTGCTTTTCGACATGGACCTTTAGAAATTGCTGGTCCTGATCATGCAGCTATTATTTTAGCAGATACAAAAGATAAAACTTTTGACTTGATGCTTAAGCTAGCAAAAGAATTATTTGATTTTGGTTCTAAAGTAATTTTTGTGACAGATCAGATTAATAAAGATAACTATAGTTTTAACTATATAAAATTAAATAAATATCAACATTTAAATACTTTATTTTCTTTTTCAATTGTTATACAGATTTTGACAAGGGAAATTGCACTTAGGCAGGGAAGGATACCAGGTAAACTAAATAAGATTTCTAAGGTTACCCGGGTTGAGTAGTGACCGGTAAAAAAGTATTCACTTGCCATCGGGGAAGTATAATTCACCTGTAACAGGGTGAATTTTTCTTTATAATGGTTCAACCATGATATAGGGGACGGTCATGATAAGAATAAAACCATTTTTACAGACAAATAATACCATATATTATTATCTCTTCATATACATAAAAAAAATTGCAGGAATTTATCGCTTTATGTATAAATAAATAATAGGTAATATTAATTTATTAAAAAAAAAGGAGGATTAATTATGGATAAGAAGGTTTCCAGGAAAGACAAGCCACTTAAAACAAGGGGAAGAATAGCTGTATTTTTGAAATTATATCTAACAGTTTTTATAATCATAGCTATTACTGAGAAGATTGGAATAAAAAGCTTTTCTTTAGGTCCTGGTAAGGTTGTTTTACTGCCGATGCTTTTTGCAGTAGTGATCGGCATCTTAATTACACCTGATTTATTGGGAAAGGTTTTTGCATTTCTAAAAAACCTGATAGCCAGTGAAGAGATAGAACTTGCTGGTTCAATGGTTATGCTGGCACTTTTGCCACTGGGGGTGAAGTACGGGGCTATTGTTGGACCAAATATTGTGCAGATTATAAAGGCAGGTCCAGCCTTACTACTGCAGGAGTTAGGTAACCTTGGTACAGTTATTATTGCCCTTCCACTGGCACTTTTGTTAGGAATGGGCAGGGAAGCAGTTGGGGCAACAGCCAGCATTTGCCGTGAACCTACCCTGGGAATAATTGGGGAAAAATATGGTATATCTTCACCTGAAGGGACAGGTGTTCTGGGGACTTACCTGATTGGAACAGTTTTTGGGACTATCTTTTTTGGACTGCTTGGCACCTTGTCAGCAAATACAGGTCTCCATCCTTATGCTCTGGCTATGGCTTCTGGTATGGGTAGTGGGAGTATGATGACAGCTGCCTCGGGTTCACTTGCTGAAATTGTACCGGGAATGAGAGATACGGTTCTTGCTTATGCAGCGACAAGTAATATGTTAACTGGGGTAACTGGCCTTTATTCAGTTGTTTTTCTTGGTCTACCTCTGGTTAATTTTTTATATGATAAACTTTCACCTATTATTGGTAGAGGTAAAGAGGTAGAAAATGGAGAGTTGAGGGGGAATAGTCATGAATCTTAATCTGGAACAAAGCTTAAATCAACTTAAGGTTTTAATTGTAGTTGGCATTATGATTCTTGTTGGTCAGAGGATAGGTTATGGAATACCAGTAGCAACTGCTATTCCCGGGATGTTAATGATAATTGCTATTGCTATGTTGTCCCTTATTATAAAAGACTTGTTTCCCAGGGTAAAATTCCCCGCCTTTGCCTGGGCTTCACTGACTGCCCTGATTTTGAGTATGCCTTTTATACCGACTTCAGAATGGTTTTTACATTATACAAATGAGGTTAATTTTTTAGGAACAACAACCCCCATACTTGCTTTTGCCGGGATTTCTGTAGGGAATAAAATTCAGAAATTAAAGGAATTGAGCTGGAAGGTATTTATCGTAGCTATTGCTGTGTTTATTGGTACTTTCTTTGGTTCAGCTATTATTTCCCATATAGTATTAAAATTACAAGGTATTATTTAATTCAAATTTAAATGATTTTAAAGGACAATCCTCATTTATTATGATAATTTAGGATTGTCCTATTTTCATTGCTTAGATTAATGGTTGTTTTAGAAGGAGGGTTAACTTTTGCCAAAAGAAGAGCTTAAAAAAAAGGTAGTCAGGGTTATTGATGAAAAGAGAGACAGGATTATTGCTTTGGGAAAAAAGATGTATGATAAACCGGAATTAGGTTATAAAGAAAAGTATGCTACTGATTTGCTATATGAAGAATTTAAAGACCTGGGACTGGTCCCGAAGAAAAATATAGCAGTGACAGGTTGTAGTGCTGTAGCTGGGGAAAACCCTGGCCCCAGGATAGCGTTTATGGGTGAGCTGGATGCTATTTTATGTCATGAACACCCTGATGCTGATCAAGAGACCGGGGCAGTTCATGCCTGTGGGCATAATATCCAGTCCGGGGTAATGCTGGGGGCAGCTTTGGGCCTTGTTCTGTCAGGGGCTTTTTCAGAATTAAGTGGTAGTGTGAAGTTTATGGCAGTTCCGGCTGAGGAATATGTCGAATTAGAATATCGCTATGACCTCAGGGAACAAGGGAAAATAAAATACTTTGGAGGAAAACAGGAGCTTATTTATCGGGGAGAACTTGATGATGTTGATATGGCGATGATGATCCATTCACTCTACCCTGGTGATTCTGGAATTAAGGCCTTACTGGGTCCTACGGGAAATGGTTTTGTTGGTAAAAAGGTGCAGTTTACAGGTAAAGAATCACATGCTGGTTCTGCTCCAGAAGAAGGGGTTAATGCCCTTAATGCCGCTATGCTGGCTATCAATAATATTCATGCCCAGAGGGAGACCTTTCCAGATGAAGAAAAGATAAGGGTTCATCCGATAATTACTAAAGGTGGAGATATTGTAAACATAATACCGGCAGATGTAAGAATGGAGAGTTATGTGCGTGGAAGGACAGTTAAGGGAATCATTGCTGCCAATCAAAAAGTAAACAGGGCTATCCAAGCAGGGGCCATGGCTGTTGGAGCCAAAGCAGAGATAAAAGATATACCCGGTTATCTGCCTCTTCTGAATAAGGCTGAGTTAGATCATCTCCTTTTAGAGAACTTAAGTGCTTTTCTAAAAGGAGATGAAATCCAGCAGGGCAGTTCTTTTGCGGGTTCTTTTGATTTTGGGGATGTCTCTCACCTGATGCCAGCTCTCCATCCGTTTTTTGGGGGAGTAAAAGGTGACCTGCATACCCGTAAATTTAAGATTATAGATGAGGAATTAGCCTATATTATACCAGCTAAAACGATGGCTATGACCGTAATTGACCTCTTATATAATAAGGCAGATAGAGCAACAACAATTATTGAAAACCATCAGGCTGTTATGACTAAGGAAGAATATCTCGACTTACTAAGTAGTTTTGATAAAACTACGTGACACCGGGACGGTTCGTTTGGCACATTAAAATAGATGCTATTACTATTTTAATTATAATCTATCATGGGAAGTTAATTTCTATGATAGATTTTCTATATTCTGGCAGGTATTTATGGAGAACTGGTGAAGTATAGTATAAATTGCTTTTTTGTAAAAAAAATTTCTGGCATTGTTAATAAAAAGGGGGTTTTTATGACTTATTCTTTACTTATTTTAGCTCATGTACTAGCTGATTTTTCCTTTCAGACAGAGAAACTAAGTAAAAATAAACAGCTGTCTTTTTTGGCTCTAATGAAGCATTTGTTGATTGTTTTCTTGACTTCACTGATCTTGACTTTTTATTATTTCAGTGAGCAGTTATTGTTTGTTATTTTAACAATTACATTATTTCATGGTATAATTGATTATTGTAAAATATATTTAACCTGGAAACTAGCAGAAAGAAAAGCAAAAACAGGGAATTATAAATTGGAAATATTTATAGTTGATCAGATATTACATATACTTGTTATTTTATTAACTGTGCCCTTATTTACTTTGCAGGGGAATTTATATCTTGCTTTAATGTATAATGATCTTAAGGATATATTTCAATGGTTAGGGGTGTTTAATACTTCCAGGGTATTTTTCATTACGATTGCCGCCTCAGTTGTTATTTTTAATTTTAAGGGGAGTACTATTATTACCAGGGCTGTTCTGGAAAAGTATAAGAGTGATATTAATAATAAAGCTGGTAAGGGCAAGGCGATCGGGAATTTAGAGAGGCTATTAATTATTTTATTTGTTATCTTAGAAAACTATTCATTGATAGGGCTTTTATTTACTGCCAAGTCTTTAATTAGGTTTAAAGAGATAGAAGAAAAAAAGGTGGGAGAAGGGTTTGTTGAATATTATTTATTAGGTTCAATTACAAGTATTTTCCTGGCAGTTCTAACTGGGAGTATAATTAATATATTTAAGTATTTATGGTAAATGGGGGATGATTGTTTTGCTGGACCAGCAGGTAGTTATTATAGGAGACTTAGTTGATTCCAGGAAATTGGAGAATCGAAGAGAGGTACAGGAAAAATTAAATTTCGTGTTAGATGAGGTTAATAGTAAATACAGGGAAGTAATTAGAGTTCCTTTTAAAGTTACTCTGGGTGATGAATTTGTGGGTGTTTTAGAGTCCTATGAGCAGATGCTGGATTTATTACAATATATGGATGTTAAATTCAATGGCATTGAGCTTAGATATGGTCTTGGGGCTGGTCTGTTTGATAATTACAAGGGTCAGGGATATAAAAATGCTCTTGAGGCAATCAATACTGCTAAAAAAAATAAATTCAAAGTGCATTTGTTGATGGATAATAACAGAGATACGGCTCTACTTATAATAAATCTGCTTTTACATCTATATTTTAGTATATTAGCTAAGTATAATGGGAGGCAAAAATATATAATTTATCAGTTAGCCAGGGGGAAAACACAGGAAGAGATTGCTGCTGTACTGGATACATCACAGTCAAGTATAAGTCAGTCTTTAAAAAAGATAAACTGGGCCTTACTGCTTAAAACTAATGAAATATTTTATAATCTGCAGCAGTATATAAAAATCTGCAGTGATATCTGTAAAGGCACTTATATAGCTTTGATAGCTGCCTGGCCTACAAAAGCTAATGATGAAAGAGTTGTTCGGAATTTATTAAACTCTATTAACCAGGAATATAGTGATATTATAAGGTCAAAACTTATCCTTACTTCCCTGTCTTCAGAGGATGATGATTTTTATGAATTTCAGGGTCTTTTTTATAATGAACAAGATAAATTTAACAGAATTTTATCTTTAATAGTAGATATATATATTGAACTACAGGGGCTTTATTCTGGCCTGGGGATTGGCGATATTGCAACCAAAATTAGGAATGAAGCGCTTGGTATGGATGGGACTGCTTTTTATAGAGCCAGGGAAGTACTTGCTAGTTGTTTTTCACAAAAAATGCAGTTAGGTATTAAATTTTCAAATAATTTTATAGATGATTTATATGCACATGTATTATCTCTATTTATTGAGATTATTAAATCCTGGAGTCCCAAACAGAGTTTGGCTGTGAGATACAAACAGAAGGGGTTAACCCAAAATCAGATCAAAGAAAAGATGAATCTATCCCGGTCAACAGTAGTTGAGCACTTACAAAGGGCAGGTTGGTATGAATATGAATTTATTTTTAATAGTATTTGCAATTTATTCATATTAGATAAAAACACGACAATATAAATATATTAGGTAAAAACCCGATATTGTGGTGTTGTTAAAAACATTAGATTTGTGGTAGTTTGATTTAGGTTTATTATTTTTGTATAATTAATATGATATAGCTCTAATATAAGGTATGTACATAGATAAAGATGTCTATGTGTAAAAATAAACATAAAAAGGGGTTTTTATTATGAGAAAAGATTTCTATCTGGCAGTGCAGAATAGACGTAGTTATTATGGTATTGGGAAGGAAAAAGTTGTTTCAGAGAAAAAAATTGAAGAAGTAGTAAAAAGTGCAGTAAAATATACACCTTCAGCCTTTAATTCTCAGGGAGCAAGAGTAGTTGTTTTATTTGGAGATAATCATAATGAACTTTGGGATATAACAAAAGAAACATTAAAAGAGATTGTCCCAGAAGAAGAATTTGCTGCTACGGAGGAGAAAATTGCTTCCTTTCGTAATGGATATGGAACAGTTTTGTTTTTTATTGATGATGATGTTGTAAAACAATTACAAAAAGAATATACTCTTTATAAAGATAATTTTCCGGTTTGGGCTCAGCAGTCAAATGGAATGCTGCAGTATGTTGTGTGGACTTCTTTAGAATTAGAGGGACTGGGGGCATCATTACAGCATTATAATCCACTGATAGATGATAGAGTAAAATCTAAGTGGAATTTACCGGATAACTGGCGGTTGATTGCTCAGATGCCTTTTGGTAAGATACTAGCCACCCCAGAGGATAAACAATTTCAACCTGTTGAAGAACGTGTTAAAATATTTAACTAGGATGTATAGTAAGATATTAAAGTTGACGGCAAATTGGGCCTCTCCAGAAGAAGAGGCCCTTACAGTTTAAATCTTATTCTGCCAGGCAGGCATAGATTTTAAATAATGGTCTGCTCTTTTCATATAGTTAGCTTCTTTATCCTCAGGGGTGATGCTCTGCAACCACTGTGCAATACCGGCCTGGCACTCTTCTCTGGATTTTAAACTCCCATTTTCGTCTGTACAGTATTGGCAGTACTTGTCTGTTTTTTGATGTGAGATTTCCGGGGAAAGAGGCATCCCACAGGATAAACAATATTTCATATCCATAATTAATCCCTCCATTTAGATTTGTTAATTGTATTATAAGGGGATAAATATGACAACAGTATGTCACCTTTAAGTTATTAGTTATATAATTTATAGATTTCTTCAGCTTTTTGCTTAATAATCTTTTGAATATGAGGGGGGGTTAAGACCTTTACCATATCTCCAAAACTTAAAATAAACCCATATACCCAGTTGTCTTCAGGGTAGCTTATTTTGACCAGATATGAACCGTCAGCCTGTTTTTCTATTTGATCTTTAGCAAAAAAATCTTGAATATATAAAAGTGCTTCTGCTTTAAAGAGTAATTCTAGATGGACTTCTTTTCCGGGATTATACCAGGCGTTTTCATTTTCATATTCGCTAAAATCCTTATGTATTTTTTCAAAAAAATCATTGTTTAGAGATAAATCAATAATCCTGGACAAGCGAAATATACGATAATCCTTACGTAAGCGGCAGAAGGAGTAAAGATACCAGGTAGTACCCTTTAATACCAGAGTAATAGCTTCTATTTCTCTCTTGGAGATTTCCTGCCTGGCATTAATATAATCAATAGTCAGGGTTTGTGAGTTTTTAATTGCCTGTTTAATAAGCTCTAGTTTCTTTTTCAATTCTTTATTTCTTCCCCAGGGGTTGAGATCCATGATTATTTGTTGATTATTACATAGCTCAAGATTTTCAGGAAAAAGTGTCTTAATTTTTTCTGCAGTGTATTTAATAGAATTGTCACTAATAGTAGAATCTAGGCCTTCCAGGGCGGTTAAAATAGCAGCCATTTCTTCTGCAGTAAAGAGGTTTTTATCTATTTTATAATTATCCAGTATAGAAAAACCACCATCAACCCCTTGATGTGAAACAATAGGGATACCAGCCTGACAGATAGATTCTATATCTCGATAAATTGTACGGGAAGAGACCTCAAATTTTTCGGCCAGTTTACTGGCACTTACCCTATTTTTATTGAGTAAAATCATAATTATGGCTAGTAATCTGTAAACACGCATCTCCATATCACTCCTGAAAGAGACTAATCTTTTATAATTGTATCACAATATTTTATACCATACAAGTGTTTGCTTAAGAGGGTAAGCTTGATTTGCTGAGATTTAACTATTGACTGATAGTCAGTCATATGTTACTATAGATATAATACAACTGACTGATAGTCAGTCAAAGAGGTGATATTCAATGAGTATACTTGTTTTAAATGGTTTAAATGGAATAAACAATATTTATAATAATATTGTGAAGAAATTGGTAACTGGAATGAAAGGTAGGCCTGGACTGGAGGTTATTGACTTGAAAGATAAGGAGATAGCGCCCTGCAGGGGATGTTTTGCCTGCTGGGTAAAAACACCGGGAATCTGTATAATTGATGATGAAGGAAGGGAGATAGCCAAAAAAGTTATAAATAGTGAGCTGCTTATATTATTAACACCGGTTATATTTGGCGGGGTTTCATCTACTTTAAAAAGGGGCATTGATAGACTAATTCCTAATCTTTTACCTCATTTTAGAAAAACAAATGGTGAAATACATCATAAGGCAAGATATGAAAAATACCCTGAACTTATGGCAGTTGGTTTGTTAGAAAAAAAGGATGATGAGGTTGAAGGAATCTTTAGTCAGTTGCTTGCCCGTATGGCTATTAATATGTACTCACCTGTACATAAGACTTTCTTTTTATATACTAATGACTCAGCAGAAGACCTAGATAAGGCTGTAAATAGAATTTGTCTGGAAGTAGGTGGGAGAAGTGAATAAAAAGCAGTGTCTCTTATTGGTAGGTAGTCCCAGGGGTTTAAAGAGCAATTCCTATAAGATAGGGAGTTATCTTTCGAATAAAATGCTTGATAATGGTTTTATGGTTAAAGAGTATTTGTTAAGGGACTTTAATAGCTCTAATAATAAGTCTTTGGTTTCCTTAATGGAGTTAATCCGGGAGAGTGAGATAATAGTTCTGACATCCCCACTTTATGTAGATTCACTGCCTTCGATTGTAATAGAGGCAATGGAGGTAATTGCTGAAAAATGTTGTACTAAAAAGACAGGAAATAAGCAAGGGTTTCTGGCAGTGATTAATTCCGGTTTCCCGGAACCAGTTCAAAATGATACTGCCTTGAAAATCTGTCTTAACTTTACCAGAAAAGTGGATTTTAAATGGCTTGGTGGCCTAAAAATAGGGGGAGGTCCGGCAATAGGAAAGCAGGTGTTGGAAGATAAGCAAGGTCTACTTAAAAACATGGTAATAGGTCTCGATATGGCTGCCGGAAGACTTGCTAAAGGTGAGTCTTTGCCTGAAGATGTTTTGAGTCTTTTAAATAAACCTCTGGCCCCCAAATGGCTGTACTTGACTATTTTAAATTTTGGTTGGTGGTTTCAGGCCAGGAAATATAATGTTCATAAAAAACTATATGCTATGCCCTATCAGGATACTGAATAAAATGAAATTTAGTTAAGTGTGAAAGGATGGTTACTTTGCTTAGAATATCTAAAGACCCGGCAGAGAGAAAGAATGAAATCATTGATGCAGCAGAGAGGTTATTTATGGAAGATGGTTTTGATAATACTACAGTAGGTGATATTGTTAATGAGGTTGGGATAGCTAAAGGGACATTTTATTATCATTTTGCCACAAAAGAAAGCATTATTGTTGCTATTGTTGAAAGGAGATTGAATAAAGGCCAAAAAAAGGCAGAGACAGTACTAAATGATAAAGAGCTGAATGCGGTAGAAAAAATGGAAAGGGTAATGAAGATTTTATTTCTTAAGGCACCTGAGGATAAAAAGATTTTTCATTACTTTGATTTGGATAGTAATGCAAAAATACATCAAAAAAGGGATGAATTATTTCATAAGATATTTAAAGATATTATACTACAGATTGTTGAGGAAGGTGTTCAGGATGAACTTTTTAAATGCGAATATTATCAGGAAATAACAGAGATTATTTTTATTGGTATAGATAGGTTCATGCATATTAACCTTAAAAATTTCCAGAATAAAGGGGTTTTTAACGAAAAAATAAAGGCTATTGAAGAACTTTTAGAAAGGGTACTGGGACTTGATAAAGGGGTCTTGAAGATTTTAGAAAGCATCTAAAAATTAAGTTTTTCTATAGAGCAGGATTATTCACCTGTTAGTAGATGAAAGCATAAAATTTACTAACAATAGGGTGAATTTTTTTTATAAAGATTTTAAAATTATTTCTAGAATATACATGTTTGAGGTTTTAAAGGATAATAAGATATAGTTTTTTATTATGAGTTATAATTTTTAATTAAATCCCATTTTTTTGCAGGAAAATAATAAAATATATAGAATTATGTAATATATTGAAGATATAACTTAAAACAAATGTAAATCAGATGAAATATTTTGGAATGATATAGTTTGGAATAATTAAGTGTTAAGTATTATAAAAATTAATTATTATTGTAAAAGATAACTCTATTAGATAAAATGGGAGTTTATTTTTTGCAATAAAAATAAAAAAGAGTTTTATATAATAAAAAAGCGAAGGGGGTGATTATTGTAATTTAGTATCCAAAAAGAGAGAGGTTATAATCTTAAAAACAGGGAGGAAAACAGATGATTAATAAAAGATTTGCTTTATTGTTAATTGTAGTATTAGCTGTTATGACTTTTACAAATAGTGTTGGTGCGAAAGGAAATTTGAAGATTGTTGCTGCTCATAATCAGACATCCCCTGAAAATCCTTATCAAATAGGGTTGTTGAGCTTTAAAAAAGTAGTGGAAGAATTATCTGCTGGAAGTATTCAGGTTGATGTTCATGCAGGAACGCTTGGTACTAGTGAGGCTGAATTAGTTGAAAAATTGAAACTGCGGGCTGCTGATGTTGTACTGGTTTCTCCTGGGTTTATGACTAAAACTGGTATCGGTGAGATACAATTATTTGCCCTGCCATATTTATTTGATAGCTATGAACACTGGGAGACAGTAGTTGATGGAAAAGTTGGAGAAGAAATGGCCAGGATTGTTAATGAAAAATCATACAATGACTTTAAACTTATTGGTTATTGGTCAGCAGGTGTCAGGCATTATTACGGTAAAAAGCCTATACAGTCAATGGCTGACCTAGATGGAATGAAGATAAGAACACAGACTTCAGGTGTTGTAGCAAACTTCTGGAAGAAAACAGGTGCTATACCTACTGCAGTAGCCTGGGGAGAACTCTACCAGGCCTTACAGCAAAACGTAGTAGATGCTGCTGAAAATGCCTATCCATATTTTGTCCAGCAGAATCACCACAAAACATCAAATGGTAAATACATAACAGAGACCGGGCATGATTACACTACCAGATTCTTATTAATCAATGGACATAAGTTTGACTCCTTAACAAAAGAACAGCAGAATATTATTCTAACAGCAGCCCGGGAGTGTGTTATAACAGAAAGAGCAGAGTTATATAGACAGGAAAAGGCATATAAAAAGCTTGCCATTGATGAAGGGGCCTTTGTAAATGAAATAGATAGAGAGCCATTTATAGAATTAGCTAAGCCTTTACAGGATGAAGCAGCAGAAGAAATAGGTGTTAAGGATTTACTCAATCAAATTAGAAATCTAAAATAAAGAATTAAAGGTACAGGGTTGTATATTACCACCCTGTACCTATAAAAGTAGGTGGTGATTAAAGTGATAAATAAAATTGTGAAATTCATGGAAAGGGCAGAGTTATTCCTTGGGGTAGTATTTTTAAGCACTTTTTTTATTACTATATTAATACAAATTTTTGCCCGGTATCTTGGAATTGCAGCAATCTGGACCGAGGAGGTAGCCAATTATTCGTTTATCTGGTCAGTCTTTATGGGAGCTTCTGTTATGATCAAAAGAAAGAGTCATTTTAGATTTAGTTTACTGTTGGAAAAACTAGAGGGAAAAGCAAGAATCTATCTTAATATAATTATCAATATTATTTTACTACTCTTTAATATATCTGTATTTTATTATGGGATTATAGCAACAAAAAGCTTCTGGAATTACCGTTGGGTTGCTTTACCTGACTTTAAAATGGGTTATGTCTTCCTTTGCCTACCGATCATGGGAATTACTATGGCTTTTTATGTTCTGGCAGATATAATAAAAAATGTTCAGGCTATTAGAAAAGGGGGTCAATAAATGTTAGGCTTTATTCTTGTTGGACTATTTATTATACTTTTAATAATTGGTGTACCAATTGCCTTTGTGATAGGGATTGTAGCCTTAACAGGGATTTTGTCAGCACCATATATACCGGCAGTTACCGTTGTGATGAAGATGTTTAATGGTCTGAATTCCTTTGTTCTACTAGCTGTACCATTATTTATTCTGGCTGCAAACTTAATGAACCAGGGGAAAATATCAAAAAAGCTGATTGAGTTTTCGGTAGCAATAGTAGGGCATATTCGCGGGGGACTAGCCCATGCCAATGTATTAGTTTCAATGATCTTTGCAGGCATATCAGGGGCTTCTCAGGCTGATACTGCTGGGGTGGGAAATGTATTAATACCAAATATGATCGAGACAGGGTATGATAAAGAAACAGCAGTAGGCGTAACTGCAGCCTCTTCAACCATTGGTGTTATTATACCCCCTAGTATTCCAATGATTATTTATGCTGGTTTGACAAATACTTCAGTGGGTTCATTGTTTTTAGCGGGAATCATACCTGGTATTTTGACAGGGCTTGGTATGATGCTAGTTATCTATTTCCTTTCATTAAAAAAGGGTTATCCAAAATATAAAAGAACTTCCCTGAAAAAATTCCTCAAACTTACCAGGCAGACATTACCTGCCTTGCTAACACCAATAATTATAATTGCCGGGGTAATTACTGGTTGGTATACTGCCACAGAGGCTGCAGCCTTTGCTTCATTATATACCCTATTTATTAGTATGTTTTTTTATAAAACACTGAAGCTTAAAGACTTACCAAAGATACTTGTTGATACATTAACCCTGAGTTCATTATCTCTGTTTGCCTTAGCTGCTGCCAGTGCCTTAGGGGAGCTTTTTGGCTATTATCAGGTGCAGAAACTGGCAGAACAGTTTCTTACTACCTACATTACCCAGCCCTGGCTCTTTATGTTTGTTATCATTGTGTTCTTTCTCTTTGTTGGTACATTTATGGATGCAATACCAGCAATGATTTTATTTATACCAGTAATCCTGCCGATAGCAATTAAACTGGGGATTAGTCCTATATTATTGGGAATGGTTACAATAATGACACTGGCGATTGGGTTGGTAACACCACCCTATGGCTTGTGTTTATTAATCGCTTCAAGGATTGGCGAATTATCTGTTGAGAAATCATTTAACGCAGTTGTTTTATTTATTGCTGTGGTACTTATTGTTTTAATATTGGTTGCTTTTTTTCCTGATATAACATTCTTTATTCCCCGCTTGATTGCCCCTGACCTTTTATAGTTTTACTGTTTTAAGAGTTAGATTGTTTGATTAATTATCTAAAGTTGACTGTATTATTGGAAAAGCAAATAGAGGATTAAGGATATCCTCTATTTGTTTTTGAATTTTTTAAGTTGGTAAAGCTTATCCCCTAATCAAGTTTCTTTATATTTTGCTCCGATTTCTATATTTTTTTCCTCATCAAAATTATAAATGTCTAGGACATATTAAATTAATATAATTTTCATTAAATTATTTTTGTTAGTATATTTTTAAAGTATTGTATAAAGATGTAATATGTATTATTATATAAATGACAGGGGTTGATTTTTAAGATATATAAAAAATAGATGGAGGAATGTTATGCAGATAAAGTATTCTGAACCAGCAGAGATTATTTTACCTGATTCGTTTGTAATGGACAAACATTATTATCATAAAGTCATGAATGCACAACCACATATTTTGATAAGTTATTTTATGAATATGAGCAAAGAAAGAATAGTTGAGAGGTATTGCCACCTAAATCCCTTAATTGATGCTGATTATTTAATGTCATTAATTGAATATAAGCCGAAGTATATATATTGGACAGGTACGGATCTGTTTCATGTTACTACAGCTGAAGGTAACAAAAAAATGATTGTCATTGAAACAAATTCATCCCCCTCAGGGCAAAAGTCTATGCCGATACTAAATGATAATCAAGAGATGGGTGGGTATAAACGCTTACTGGAAGAATCTTTTTTACCGCTAATTAAGTCCAGAAGATTACCAGCAGGAAACCTTGCTGTTATTTATGATAAAAACTATATTGAGGCTTCTGGTTATGCAGCTGTTCTTGCTGAATTAACAGGTGAAAAAGTCTATCTAGTATCTTATTTTACAGGGGATGAAAAGCCAGGGATTAGATTTATCAAGGGGGTAATGGAAGCAAGAGATTGTCAGGGTTGCTGGAAACCTATCAGAGCAGTCTTTCGTTATGTGACTCAGAAACCGTGGAACCGTATTCCTGTTTATACTAAAACTTTTATTTATAACCCGATTATTGCCTGTCTGGCAGGTGGAAGAAATAAACTAATTGCCGCCAAGGCATATGACCTCTTCAATAGTAAGCTTGAGAATCATGGTTTGAAAATTTTTACACCGGAAACGATTATGAATGTGAATTTAAGGGAGATCCCTTTATGGCTTAGTAGATTTGGAGGACACGCGGTTATTAAAAACCCTTATAGTAATGCTGGTCAAGGTGTTTATACAATAACAAATAAGGAAGAACTGGCGGAATTTATGTCTCTGGAGCACCATTATAAAAATTTTATAGTTCAGAGTTTAGTGGGGAATTACCAGTGGAGTACTATTAGTTCTGAAGGGAAGTTTTACCATGTCGGCACAATTCCTAATAAGAGGAAAGAGATCTATGTTTCAGATTTAAGGTTTATGATTGCAGCAACACCAGCTGGTTTTAAACCAATAGCTATGTATGCCCGTAAGGCTAAATCTCCATTGACCAGTTCATTAGATGATTCCCACAAATCATGGGATATGCTGGGGACTAACCTGTCAATTAAATTATCAGATGGATGGGGAAGTGATGTGAGCCGTCTTAAATTGATGGACCGTAGGGATTTTAATACTCTGGGATTGAGCCTGGATAACTTAATTGAAGGCTATATACAGTCAGTTATATCTACTATAGCCCTGGATCATATGGCAATTAATCTTATTAATACGAAAAAAAAGTTGCGTAAAAAGCTTTTCTCTTCGCTTAACCCAGACCCGATTCTTATGCAAGAACTTATGTGACAGCGGGAAGGTCCGTCTGGCAATGCGGGAAAATACTAAAGGATTATTATACATCTCTGCACTTCTATTGGCTTACTGCAATATATTATAATGTGTCAGTGATGCTTGATATGGCTGTTGTAACTAGAATTAGCTGAAGAGATACAGGGATAGGGGGATTGTTTTTGACTATGGTAGATTTGAACGGGGATAAGGACATAGAGGAGAAAAATATTATTTGGCATAAGGGTAAGATAGGATTTGAAGACCGTTGTCGTAATCTGGGACAGCAGGGTCAGGTACTCTGGTTTACGGGTCTATCAGCTTCTGGCAAATCCACTATAGCTGTGGAACTTGAGTGGGTATTGCTGGAACAGGGAAAGGCAGTTTACCGTCTTGATGGGGATAATATAAGATGTGGTCTAAATCGAGACCTGGATTTTTCTGCTGAAGACCGCCTGGAAAATATCCGCAGGATAGCAGAAGTAGCAGCACTATTTAAAGATGCAGGTTTGATTACCCTGGTTTCTTTTATATCCCCTTACCGTGAATCAAGGGAATTTGCCCGTAATCTTATAGGAAAGGAATATTTTAAAGAGATTTATGTTAAGGCAGATATAGAGACCTGTGCTCAAAGAGACCCTAAGGGTTTATACAAAAAGGCCCTGGCCGGGGAGATAAAGGATTTTACCGGTATTTCTGCACCATATGAGGAGCCTGAAGAGGCTGATTTAGTAATTGATACAAAGGATAAAACAGTAGAAGAATCGGTTGCTTTAGTATTAAGAATGTTAAATAATAGTTAAAAGAAGATGTATCGAGGGTGGAATTTAGTGAAGCCCTCTGTCATATTTTGCTGATGTTATTGAAGGGTAGATGGAAATTTGATAAAATATAAATAGTAACATCAGGGGGTGATTTCTATGGCTGATGAAATAAAACAATTGATTGATATGCTAGCACGGCTAAGGGGTATTGTTGAAGATGGATTTGCTACAATAGAGAAAAGATTTGAAGATATAGATAGGCGATTTGAAGCAGTAGGTAAGCGGTTTGATAATATAGAGGTAGCAATTCAGGAGTTAAATACTAATCAACTAAGAATTTTAAACTCAATGAAATTGCTTGAACGAGATGTCAAAAGTAATCAAAAACATATTGAGCGTTTAGAAGAGAAAGAAAGTTTTCTATAATATTTTGTTATTTCCCTCTGTTTGAGATTAACAGGGGTTTTTTGTTGGTATAAAAAATAAGTATATTTGTCAGTTTGCTACTTTATTGATATAATTGATTCGATATAATCTAGAGACTTAGGGGATGAAATAATTATGAAGGAGATTTGGAGAATCTTTCTTATTTTCTGCCGAATAGGGGGTTTTACTTTTGGCGGTGGATATGCCATGCTTCCCATTATTCAAAAAGAGATAGCAGAAGAACGCAAGTGGGCAAGTGAAGAAGAGATTATTGATTATTATGCAATTGGACAGTGTACTCCTGGAATAATAGCCATTAATACGGCAACCATGATCGGTTACAGGCAGAAAGGAGTCCTAGGGGCTTTGGCGGCAACAGCTGGTATGGTTTTTCCTTCTTTATTGATTATTACAATTATAGCTGCTTTTTTTCAGAGGTTTCAGGAATATCAGTTGGTTCAAAATGCCTTTGAGGGGATTCAGATTGCTGTCATAGCCTTGATTCTAGATATTGTACTAAAAATGTGGAAGAGGTCAGTTAAGGACTATTTCGGCATTTTGGTATTTGTTCTGGGATTTTTAATGCTTGCTTTTTTTAGATTATCACCGGTTGTTGTTATTCTAAGTTCTGCCCTGGGTGGTATCATAGTTCAAATTAAACGGAATAAGGGTTTAGGTAGTAGTCTTGATAAGAGTGAAGGTGATTTACGGTGATCTATCTTATTTTATTTCTTGAGTTTTTTAAAATAGGACTGTTTTCGTTAGGAGGCGGCCTGGCTACCCTGCCTTTTCTCCAGGAATTAATAGTTAAATATGGTTGGATTACTCATACTGAGTTATTAAATATGATTGCGATTTCTGAATCCACGCCAGGTCCGATTGGGGTTAACACCGCTACTTTTGTAGGCTATAATACAGCGGGTATCTTTGGTGGGCTAGTAGCTACTATAGGGCTGGCAGCTCCGTCAATAATAATTATTGTTATTGTTGCTCATTATTTTACTAAATTTAATGAACACCCTCTTGTTGAGGGTGCTTTTCTGGGGATACGACCAGCAGTTACCGGGTTAATTGCCTTTGTAGCCTTTGAACTGGGTAAAGGGGAGTTGTTTAACCTACAGCAATTTAGTTTAAACGAGGGGATTTTAGATTTTCTAAATTTAAAATCAATCATCTTATTTATTATTTTGTTCTATCTGATTAATAGATACAAAAAACATCCGATACTTTACATAATTCTGGCTGCGGTCATAGGAGTAGTATTTAACTATTAACCGCATGACAAGGGGACGGTTCGTCTGTCATGCTGTCTAGTTTGGAAATAAAAAAGCCTCAACTTAAGATAAAGTTGAGGTTTTTAAGATCAATTAACTATTTTTCTTTAGCAATAAGTAATGGTAATAGCTGTGGAACTATAATTACAGCCATAACTGCTAATACAACAAGTAAATCCCTTAACATGATAATCTCCCCTTTCTTATTTTCTTATAGTCTTATAAAGGTTATGTCTAGAGTATATAGCAAATATTTAAGTTTGTAAAGGGGAAATAGAAAAATCCAATAAAAAATTACCCTTATTTTAGAAGAGAACTTCTGGAATAGGGTTTTTTTAATTAATACCCTTTTTATAATAAGCAACACGGACATAACATCGAACACTTTGACAAAATACAATATAAGTGATAAAATAATGTAAAACAAATAATATATGACATAAAGTTGACAATAAATGTGAGATAAAATAAAGAAAAAGATGGTGTAATGGAGAGTTCTAAGTTATGATGAGTATGTAGAAGCAGATAGTTTAGTAGTTAAAAGTGGGAGTGAAAGAAGAGTAGTGAAGAGTAGTAATGGATTAGGTTCTTGGTTTTAAAATTAATACAGGGAGAGTGATTGAGTGAAGATTTTAGGTACTATTGATATTTTAGTGATGATTTTGTACTTTGTTATTCTGCTTTATATCGGATATAAGATTATGAGAGACAAGAAGGGAGAAGGGGAAGCAGAATCATTTCTGGCAGCAGACAGAAATATGAATCTATTACAGACTACCGCCTCTACAGCAGCTACTGACCTGGGGGGTGGATTCAGTATTGCTATGGGTGGTCTGGGCTTTACCCTTGGTATATCAGGTTCATGGTTGATTGCTGTATCTGGTCTTAGTGCTGTTTTTTCTTCTTTTTTATTAGTTCCTAAAGTAAAAAAATGGGCTGATAAGACTAAAGGGTTAACCATTGGTGATCTTTTTACCCAGAGATTTGATGAAAAGACCGGGTTAATTGCGGCTCTTTTAATTGGTGTATCCTGGTTTGCCTTTGTTGGCGGGCAGATTATTGCCGCAGGTAAACTGGTTGCTGCAACGATGGGTTTTGACCTGACGACTGCTATTATACTTGCTGGTGCAGTAGTTCTGGCCTATACAGTTATGGGTGGATTAAAGGCTGTAATCATTACAGATGTCTTTCAAATGGTTATTCTCTTTGTTGGTATTATTTTCATAATGGTACCTATTGGACTGGTTAAGGTTGGCGGCTGGTCAGGGATGGTAGAACAGTTTAGTGCCTCTGCTGAAACTGCTAATTTATTGAACTGGGGAGCTGTGGGTTGGAAAACGGCAATTGGCTGGTTCCTTTCGATATTTCCGGTTTGGTTTATCTCTATAGCTGCTTTTCAGCGGATAGTTGCTGCCAGGGATGAAGGTACTGCCACAAAAGGAATCTTTTTAACAGGTATTCCCATTGAGTGGCCTCTATTTGCTATTGGGACTACTCTGGTTGGTATGTTTGCTAGAATGTTAATGCCTGGGCTGGCTGATGCTGAACTGGCAACTCCTAATATGATTCTTACCTTGTTGCCGGTGGGTATTTCTGGAATAGTAGTTGCAGCCTATATTGCAGCAGTTATGTCAACAGCTGACTCTTGTCTGATGGGGCCTGTTGCTATTTTTGTTAATGATGTTTACAAAAAACTTATCAATCCTGAAGCTAATGACCGTCAATTGGTTAAAGTTGGTCGTTATGCAACACTGGTTTTAGGTGTGTTAGCCATTTATCTGGCTTATAGTGTTCCTTCTATTTTAAGTATTGTCTTATTTGCCTATACCTTTGGGGCAGCTGGTCTTTTTTTCCCAATGTTGGGTTTGTTATTTTGGAAGAGAACCACTGCATCAGGGGCTTTTTTTAGTATTATTCTAGGTGGCTCTGCAGCAATTATTTGGGGGCCAATACTGAAAAATCCTTTAGGATTTTCCGAATCATATCTAGGCTGGATTGTTTCCTTTTTGGCTTTGGTTATTGTATCTCTACTGACAGAGCATAGTGTAGATGAAGACATAGATACTTTCTTTCCTGATGATCCAACTTTTAGCGACATTATAGCCAAATAAAGAAGTTATAAGAAAAACTTGCTTGAGAGAATCATTTTTAAGATGAGTAATTTAATTAAATTTTTATTACAACAATTATAATAATATATATTTTTACAGGTATGTTATCTAGTATGAAGGGGAAATTAATGATTTTACAGCAGGAATCTATTAATACACAATTGTCCGGGAGTTTCTAAATATGAGTATTTCTGGGAGAAGGCAAATTTTCCTTCTCCTTTGTTTTTTAAATAATTGCTGTAAGGTAGAGATAAAATAATTTTGTACTTCTTAACTCATATATAAAAAGGTCTTCTGAGATGACAACCGAACTGTTCCAATGTTATGTTATATATTTTTTGGAATTACTTGACTATTCTATGGGTAATATGTTAGTATATTAATATAGTAAGATATATGCAAAGGAGAATTATTAATGGAATTACATAAACATGAAAATAATGATTATGGTTATATGAAAGACTATGTATATGAAGTGTTAAAGAAAAACATAATAGAACTCAGGTTAAAACCGGGCATGAACCTGAAAAAGGAAAAGATAGCCAAAGAATTAGAGGTTAGTATAACACCAATACGGGAGGCATTTGCTCGTTTATCAGAAGATGAACTGGTTGATATTTATCCCCAGCGGGGGACATATGTTTCACTGATTAATATGAAAAAGGTAGAGCAGGCTAAATTTATGAGGGAACATCTGGAGAGGGCCGTTGTGAGGTTGGCTTGCAGTGACTTTCCTGAGGATTATATTTTAAAATTGAAAACTAATATTAAGATACAGGAGATTTATGTTGAAGAAGAAAACTATATTAAGTTATTTGAACTTGATAATGAATTCCATAAAATTATTTTTGATGGATGTAATAAAGGGGATATTTGGTCATCTATTCAACAGTTGAGTAATCATGTAAGCAGGTCAAGAATTCTTAGCCTGGCAGCAAACTTTAATGGTAATGAATTAATAGTTGAGCATCAGAAAATTGTTGAAGCTATTCAGAAGGGAGATAAAGAGTTGGCAGATAGGATTATAGCTAAACATATTAGCCGTATAAAGTTTGATAGTAATAAATTAAATATGGAATATCCAGGTTATTTTCTAAAACAATAAATTTATATTCTTATAGAGAAAAATTTTTATTACATATGCTAACATATTAGTATATTAGTAGATGAGGCTTTTTATAGTTTTATAACAAGGGGGTGAAAATAAAGCGGTTAATTAATTTTTGTATGTTGAGGTGTTTTCATTTTAAGTGGAGATATGTGGTCTTTTTAAACTAAAAATAGGGGGCATGAATATGTTTAAAAAAAGATTAATATTAGTATCTTTAGCAATATTGATAATGGTAAGTTTTATAAGTTATATTAATGGTGGGGTAAATGCTGCCTCAAAAAAATATGTTATGAATCTTTCTACACAGCTTAATGAATCTGATCCTCTTGTAAAAGGCTTTAAGCAATTAAAGAAAAATGTTGAAGAAAAAACAGATGGCAATTTAATTATACAAATTTTCCCTAGTGCTCAACTTGGTTCTGATGAAGATATGATTGAACAGACAAGAATGGGTGTAAATGTTGCTTTGTTAACTGATGGAGGCCGCATGGCAAATTATGTACAAAATATAGGTATAATAGGGATGCCGTACTTAGTTAATAATTATGAGGAGATAGAAAAATTAGTAAATACTAA
The DNA here is from genome assembly GCF_017751145.1 of Iocasia fonsfrigidae. Taxonomy (GTDB): domain Bacteria; phylum Bacillota; class Halanaerobiia; order Halanaerobiales; family DTU029; genus Iocasia; species Iocasia fonsfrigidae. Next base: position 3,716,305 of record NZ_CP046640.1, on the reverse strand, counting down.
TTTATTCCATGAATGGGAGGATCAATTGGCTAATGAACATGGAATAAAGGTTTTAGCATTTAATTGGTATCATGGACCCAGACATTTTCTAACTAATAAACCGATTATGAAGCCAGAAGATCTTATTGGTATAAGAGTAAGAACTCCTGGTGCGCCTGTGTGGCAAGAATCTATTAAGGCATTAGGAGCTACTCCTGTAGCCCTTGGATGGACTGAGGTATATACTGCTATGCAGCAAAAAGTAATTGATGGGGCAGAAGCTCAGCATCTAGCTACTTATACTTCAAGACTTTATGAAGTTATTAAGTATATAGACAAAACAGCTCATATTCATTTGATTAATGGTATTGTAGTTGGGACAAAATGGTTTAATTCATTGCCCAGTGAATATCAAGAAATACTTATACAGGAAGCAAATACTGTTGGGAGAGAAACGGCTCTGAATGTTATTAAAGTCGCTGATGATTATGAAAAGAAAATGATTGAAGCAGGTATGGAGGTTATTGAGTCTGATGTTGATGCATTTAAAGATGCAGCTGAGCAAGCTTATGAAGTACTAGGATTTAAAGAAGTTAAACAAAAAGTATTGGAGCAAATGAATAATTAAACACATATTACTAATGATTAATAGATTTACCCTCCTTTTTTGATATACATTAGTTAAAAAAGGGGGGGCTAAAAAAATATATTATAAATTAAAGGAAGGAAGCAATATGAAGAAATTGTATAGATATATTTGTCTAGGTGAAGAGGTTTTAACAAAATCTGCATTATTTCTTATAATTGTACTTGTTTTTATTGCTGCTATATTGCGTACTCTAAAATATCCATTGAATTGGTCAGTAGATATAGCACAATTACTTTTTGCCTGGACAGTGTTTATTGGTGCTGATATAGCTTTTCGAAGAGATAAATTAATGGGGGTAGATCTCATTATATCGAAATTCCCAAGTAAAATTAAAAGCTTTCTAAAGATCTTTTTTTATTGTTTGATAATAATTTTTCTTTTTATTACATTAATTTATGGTCTTCAATTATGTATTGAAAATTCCGCAAGGACATTCCAAAGTCTTAGAATTAGTTATTCTTGGGTGACACTTAGTTTGCCTGTAGGATCAATTCTAATGGTTATTACTAGTATTATTAAAATAAAAAAAGTATTAACTGTTGATGACTAATGATTAATTAGTTTATGACTTTAAAGATTATTTAAAGAATATTTTTAAAGGGGTGTAGGAGTTGGCATATGTTATTTTAGTTTTTATTATACTACTTATTTTAGGAATGCCAGTTTCTTTTACAATTGGGATTTCTGGAGCTGTTTTCTTTTTACAAAATTCTTTTGTACCATTGTCTATAGTCGCTCAAAAAGCAGTAAGTGCGACACAATCGTTTCCCTTGCTTGCAATTCCTTTTTTCGTATTAGCAGGTAATTTAATGAATGCGACTGGTATTACTCCAAGGCTTATAAAATTAGCGACAGTGCTAACTGGTCATATGAAGGGAGGATTAGCTCAAGTAAGTGTTGTATTGAGTAGTTTAATGGGAGGCATTTCTGGTTCTGCAACAGCTGATGCTGCTATGGAAGCTAGAATATTAGGTCCAGATATGATTGAAAGAGGATATTCTAAGGGTTATGCTGCTGTGACTGTAAGCTTGCCTTCATTAATAACTGCAACTATTCCTCCTAGTATGGGTTTAATAATTTATGGTTTTGTAGGTGAGGTTTCAATTGGACGATTATTTGCAGCTGGACTTATTCCAGGAATATTAATGATGATATTCTTAATGATAGCAGTCAGTATTACTGCAAATAAAAAAGGATATATGGCTGTTAGAGCTAGTAGGGTAACTTTTAAAGAGTTGTTAGTAGCTCTTAAAGAAAGCATTTGGGCTATAATTTTCCCATTAATTCTTATAGTTGGAATTAGATTTGGTCTATTTACACCCTCAGAGGCAGGTGCCTTTGCTTCGGTATATGCTCTTTTGGTTGGTGTATTTATTTATAAGGAATTAACATGGGAAAAATTTTTAAAAGTTCTTGATACTACTGTAGAAGATTTAGGAGCTATTATGTTGATTATTTCCTTTGCGGGTATTTTTGGTTATGGTATTGTATTTGATAGAATTCCCCAGGTGCTTTCTGGGTTTATCATTAACATAACTACAAATCCTATTTCACTCATATTTATTATTTTATTATTCTTAGCCCTTTGTGGAATGTTTGTTGAAACGACAGCGCTTGTATTATTACTTACACCAATATTTTTGCCTCTTGTACAACAGGTTGGAATAGATCCAGTACATTTTGGAATATTAATGATGACAATAGTTACAATGGGAATAATGACACCGCCCGTCGGTATAGCAATGTATACAGTTTGTTCGATTTTAGATTGTCCAACTGAAAAATATACTAGAGAATCTATTCCGTTTTTTATTGCTATTTTATTGGAGGTTGTTATTCTAGTATTATTTCCGCAGATTGTTTTGTTTTTACCAAACTTTATATTTGGGTAAAGTAATTTAAACTGATAAAATTGATTAAGTATTTTTAAAAGAATAAGAATATTATTTTTAAAAATATATTAAATAAGGATTCTGGGTGATAATGGTGAAGATGGTTTTCCGCTGGTTTGGGAAAAAGGATGATAATATTACATTGCAAGAGATTAGACAAATACCTGGAGTAGAGGGTGTAGTTACTGCCTTGTAGGGATATTCCAGTTGGTGAGATCTGGCCGCTGTCCGATATTATGAAATTGAAAAAAGAGATTAATCAGGCTGGACTTAAGATGGAGGTATTGAGAGTGTCAATGTCCATGAAGATATTAAACTCGGGCTTGACAGTAGGGAACGTTATATTGAGAATTATCAGGAGTCAATTAAGAATTTAAGTAAAGCAGGTGTTAAGGTTATATGCTATAAGATTAGTGACAATAGATTTGATAGTTCTATATTTAATGAGGCTGAAAACCCCTTAAGATTAAAAAATATCTTAAGGGGTTTTATTTTATATATTGTCAGATGCTGAGGAAGACATCACGTTTTTGGTTATAATTACATCACTACCCAATCCGAGTACGTTTTCAATAGCTATTTGTCCAATAAAAACAGGTGCTTTTAATCTTGTTTTCTTAATAATCTCCATCACCTGAAAAATTTTATCTTTAGGAATAGGTTTGGAAAGTCGTACACTTACTAGAGGTAGTATACCATTTTCTAGCAGGATGGAGGAAGAGATGTTGCGCTGAGGATTGGTCAGTTCTTGATTGACGTATTCATATCCACGTTTGCAAGCTGCGCCTTCTATTGAAAGGATCTTTTCATTTTTAATTTCTACTGCAATATTACATCCGTTTGGGCACATAATACAGGTATATTCTTTTAGCATTTTATACGCACCTCCAAAACGTTATCAGATTGTAATAACTTATGATTGATTGGTATTTTAATCATTTCTGCTGGAATCATTTTTTTAAAATGGATAGATTTTATTACTGAATTATCTTGAATAATTTCAATGCTACTGTTTTGGAATGGCTTTTTCACACGCATAGAAAGATTAAAATCTTTTGTTCCGCTTACATACTGTGGAACAGTATAGTTGATTTCCGAACTGGTATTAATTTTAATATGGCACGTAGAAAAAATATCGTTCTGTATATAAGCAGCAACAGCATGTGCAAGGCTTTCTGCTTCAAGGGATACAAAATCCACAAGGTCGTGAACATGAAGAACATTACCCGCAGCAAATATGCCATCAACACATGTTTGATAATTTTCATCGACGATAGCACCTTTTGTGCGCATATCTAGCTCGACTTCTGCTGAAAGAGAAAGCTCATTTTCAGGAATAAGCCCTACTGAAAGAATCAACGTGTCACAAGAATACTCTTTTTCAGTATTAGGTATTGGCTTAAGGTGTTCATTTACCTTAGAAATTGTGACGCCTGTTAGCCTGGAACTTCCATGAATGTTGGTAATAGTGTGACTTAGGTATAGTGGTATATTGTAATCATTTAGACATTGTTCAATATTGCGTGGTAGACCGCTTGCATATGGCAAAATTTCAAATACGGCTTTTACGTTTGCGCCTTCTAGCGTCATACGACGTGCCATGATGAGTCCGATATCGCCAGAACCTAAAATAATAACATCCTTACCTATCATAGTGTTGTGAAGATTTATATAAGATTGAGCTACTCCTGCTGTAAACACTCCTGCTGGTCGTTCGCCAGGAATACCAAGGGCACCACGGGTGCGTTCACGGCAACCCATTGTTAGGATTATGGTTTTTGCCTGGAAGGTCACGAGTCCGTCTTTGGAAGAAGCTGTAACCTTCTTATCTTTTGTGACTGAAAGAACGGTAGTGTTTGTAATGTATTTAATGTTTAACTTATGTACCTCATCTATAAATCGTTGGGCGTATTCAGGTCCGCTAAGGGTTTCTTTAAAGCGTGTAAGGCCAAAACCGTCGTGTATACACTGACGTAGGATACCACCTAGTGTTTTTTCTCGTTCAATAATAAGAACATCATGAATACCTTTTTTATAAAGTTCTACAGCTGCTGTAAGCCCTGCTGGGCCGCCACCAATAACAATTACTTTTTTGTTAACAATATTCATTCTCTCACCTTCCCTGTAAACATGTTTGAACCGTTACGACTATAGAGTACGTCAGTAACTTGCTTGTTAAGTTCCTCTTGAATCATTTGGGCAATACGCATCTGACAGTAACCGCCTTGGCATCGACCCATCATTGAACGAGTGCGATATTTGATTCCAATCATAGTATCTACACCTAGAGGATTATGGATTGTTTGCATAATTTCAGCTTTAGTAACTTTTTCACAACGGCAGATTACTTCACCGTAATCAGGATTTTCTGCAATCAATCTAGCTTTTTCTTCATCACTTTGCTCTGAAAAACGAACAATACCTTTGCGATTTGGATTAAAGTTTTTATTAGGCTGTAATGTTTCACATTCTGCTAGCAATTTAACAGCACGGCGTGCAATTGGAAGTGCTGAGGTAAGTCCTGGAGATTCGATTCCAACGAGATTGATAGTTTGTGGAGCTTCTTTGCGGGATTCAATTACAAAATCTTTTACAACATTATCCCCATCAAGCCACTTAGGTTGTATACCAGAGTAGTTGCGAATGTAATCTGATTTATGAATGTGTGGCCATAAGTTAGAGGCATCTTGTGCAAGATAATCCATATTTTTTTGTGGTACACCGTAATAGGTAAAATCATCTACATAATCGGCATTCGGTCCTATGATTACGTTGCCATCAATTGTGGGTGTTACATGAATACCCATATATGTGTTAGTAGGAACAGGGTAAACAGGCATAGGAAGTAAAGGGCCCATCTTTTTATCCAAAATAATATAGTCCCCCTTAGTACCACCGATTTGATAATCTGTGATTCCTAACATTTTTGAAATTTCCACACAACCCAAGCCAGCGCAATTCACAACCCAGCGAGTATTAAAATCACTCTGGCTTGTTTTAATAGTATAAGTACTATTTTTTTCCCAGTGAATGTCAATTACTTCGTGATTAAAATAAAAATCCACACCATTTATTTTGGCATTTTCAGCTAATGCTATTGTGTATTGGAAAGGGTCTACAATCCCACTTTTAGGAGAAAACATGGCAAATTCACCGATTACTTCAGGAACTAGTTCATGTAGACGTGCTTTATCGATCATTTCAAGGCCGATGCTACCGTTAATTTTGCCATTTTCAATTGTGTTTTGTAGGCTTTCATAATCTGATTGTGTGTTTCCGACAAGAACTTTGCCTGTTCGCTTGAATGGAACATCTAATTCTTTTGCCACTTTATCAAATTCTAAACAACCCTCCACGCAGCATTCTGACTTGAGAGTACCTATATCATATGCAAATCCACCATGTATTACAGCAGAATTTCTGCCACTTGTTTCATAACAGACGTCTTGGTTTTTTTCCAAAACACCGATTTTTAAATCGTATCTTGACATTTCTCGTGCCACTGCACTACCAATTACACCCCCGCCGACAATTAGTATGTCATATTTTTGGTTCATAATTTATACCTCCTCAAAATCATCCTACCATTTTATAAAATTATAACACTAATTTTTCATATTAACAAGATTTTTTAATTTAAATAGTCATATTATGCTTTATATTATATATTTTATCAATAATAAGCTATATAATCGTCCTACCATTAATGAAGAAATAGAACCCATATTCTAAATTAATATAGAGAATATGGGTGAATATTTTTACTGATTTTTTTCTTGGATAAAGCGATTACGGTTGTAAAGTAAGTGGAATAACATGGCTTGCTGTGCATCTGCTGCACGCCGTTCATGTACTGCATGAAAGATTTCGCGGTGGGATTTGATGGTTTGTTCAAACTCTGATTCGGCTACTATTGAAGAAAATACTGTTATACCTTCGCAAATAACAGGGATAAGATTGGACATAACGATGTTTTGGCTACAAGTTGCAAGTTGAGTATGAAAATCCATATCCTTTTGTGTAAAATCCTGTCGTTTGCGAATTAATGCTTCCAATTCGTCACATAAATTACCGAGGATTTCAATATCATGCAATGTTGCGTTTTGTGCTGCTAATGCTGCGATTTGAGGTTCAATGATACAGCGAATTTGCATGAGATCTTGTGTAAGCTTACGGCGGTCTTCTATAAAAGAAAAACCTAAGGGATCATCTGCTACACCTTTTTTTTGTGAAATAAATGTACCAGCACCTTGACGGATATCTATAATATTTCGTGAAGCAAGTGACCTTAAAGCTTCGCGTATTGTATTACGGCTTACGCCGAGTAGTGATGAAAGTTCGTATTCATTTGGTAGCTTTTCTCCTACACTAAAGTCACCTTCTCGAATGAATTCCATAAGTTCGTTTGCAATTCTATTACTAAGGGTTTTATTTTTCATTGATGGTATTTACCTCCTTTTATAAGGGTTTGAATATATTTTACAACTGCATGTATACTTCTCAAGTAAAATATATACCAACAGTATAAAGAATATTTTTAATGTGATTGTATAATACAACATATTTTTTTTCAACTCCAGCTAAAAAAAGAGGAAAATTAAAAAACCTTAGAATAGTAAGTACAAGTAAATGATTTTTTAAAATCGCCTTAAACCACAAGTTTAAGGTAATCATAGAGGAGTGATAAAATAAAAAAATTCCAAATATTTGTCAAACAATTGTCCCAATAGGCTCTATAAAAAACCTTCAGATAATTGATATTTCGGGGATTATAAAAGGAAATTCCCGCCTTTTCTAGAAAGTGTTTAGTGAGCAAACCAACACAGAAAGGACGGGGAAAAATGTTGTTATCTATATTGTAATATTATATGTAATAGCATACAATTTATTTCATCTATACATAACATAGAAATTTAAGAAGTTTTAATCCAGAAAAAGAGACAAAGAAGAAATTTTTAAGAAGATTTTATAAAGGATTAATTACATTAAAAAAGCCATTATACTATCCAGGGATTGATCCTGGTTAACATAAATTATTCTGTTGGCATAGAGCTGAAAAACGAATAACCCTATAATAATGGGAGAAAGGGGGTTCTATACCCTATTTTAACTTATTTTAGGATTTAATATGGTTTAAAATTAATAAAAAACTCATTTTTATTTTTTTGATTCCGTTTGAGGAATCTCTGAGTATGTATAAAGTAAATTGAATAATCCCTATGGATTTGATAGAATATATTTAAGAATTTATAGCAAAAAAGTCCCAGCTTCTTTGTGGAGCTGGGACTTAAAAAGTCGAGTTTCCTACTTTTCATCAGTGATGAGCAGCTGTAATAGTTGTGGAACAAGAACTATAGCTGTTAGAGATAATACAATTATCAAATCTTTAAGCATATTAATCTCCCCTTTCTTATTTTCTTATAGTCTTATAAAGGTTATGGCTAGAGTATACAACAAATTAGCAATTTTGTAAAGGGGTATCAGCAGGAAAACTGAGGAGTTGGTATAAATATGAAAGTTCTAGTTACAGGTGGTGCAGGTTTTATTGGTTCAAATATTGTTGATTGTCTGGTTGAACAGGGATATCAAACAGTTATTGTGGACAATCTCTCACAGGGCAAGGCCGAAAATATTAATCAGGGGGCTGAGTTTTATCAAGTAGATGTCAGTTCTCCACTGATCAATGGGGTTTTTAAGAAAGAGGGTATTACACATGTGATTCATCACGCAGCCCAGATAGATGTACAGCAGTCTCTTCGGGATCCCCTATTTGATATTAAAAATAATATTACGGGTACGGTTAATTTACTGGAATGCTGTAGGAAATATAATGTAAAGAAGATAATTTACCCTTCATCAGCAGCAGTATATGGTGAACCAGATTATCTGCCCCTTGATGAGTGTCACCCCCTGAAAGCAATCTCTCCCTATGGTATTAGCAAACATACACCTGAACACTATCTAAGGGCCTATCAGGAGTTATATGATCTGGATTATACTATTTTTAGATATGCTAATGTATATGGTCCTAGACAGGATCCTAAAGGTGAGGGTGGGGTTATTTCTATCTTTGTAGATAAGATGTTGGCTGGGGAGAGGCCGGTTATTTTTGGTGATGGAGAACAGAGTAGGGATTTTATCTATGTCAGGGATATAGTAGAGGCTAACCTCAAGGCTTTGAGTGGGGCTGGCGGAAAATTATTAAACATAAGTAGTAAGATACAGGTTACAGTTAATGAACTATATCAGCTCATTAATAAGATACTAGGAAGTGACCTGGAACCGGTTTATCAAAAGGAACGCAAGGGTGATATCCGGCATAGCTATTTAGATAACAGCAGGGCCAGGGCTGTTCTAGAATGGGAACCACTCTATGACTTGAGCAGTGGTTTAAAAGAAACCCTTGCCTATTACAGGTCTATCAGCTAATCTAATATTGATGGATTGCTTAAACTACTCTATTGTATTATAATTATATATAAGTAATAATTTTGCATGACTTATAGATGATATCGTAATATATAGAGGAGAGATATTTATGATAACAGCTTTAATAATGGCAGGTGGAGAGGGGACTCGTTTTTGGCCGTTAAGCAGGAGTCACCGGCCGAAACAATTCCTAAAATTAACAGATGATCAGCAGACGATGTTACAGGCTACAGTGGAGAGAATCAGTGAATTAATACCATTAGAGCAGGTTTTTATTGCTACAAATAAGGCCTATCAAAGGCCTATCGAAAAGCAATTGAAGGGGATACCTGCAGAAAATATTATAGTTGAGCCGGTAAAGCGGGATACAGCAGCCTGTATTGGTTTGTCAGCCTTAATCATTGACAGGAAATACCCTGGATCAACAATGATAGTGCTGCCGGCTGATCACTTGATTGAAGAGAAAGATAATTTTCTAAACATTTTAAAGAAAGCAGTTATGGTGGCGGCAACAGGTTGTAATTTGGTAACACTGGGTATTAATCCAACCCATCCTGAGACTGGTTATGGTTATATACATTATGGTGAGTTGACGCATAGAATAGATGGTGATGAGGTATATCAAGTAGAGGCCTTTACTGAAAAACCAGATATAATAAAGGCCAGAAAGTTTTTGGAGGAGGGCACCTATCTCTGGAATAGTGGGATGTTTGTCTGGCAGGTCAGGAGTATCCTTGACAATATAGAACTGTATATGCCAGAACTTTCTGCTTCATTAGGACGAATAGGACAGGCTCTGGGTACAGATCTAGCTGAAAAAGTCATCTGTGATGAGTTTGAAGACCTAATTGGTATATCTATTGACTATGGAATTATGGAAAAGGCTGATAATATCTTTGTAATACCTGGTTCATTCGGTTGGGATGACCTGGGCAGCTGGCCTGCCCTGGAACGGGTAAAAAAACTTGATGATAATGGTAATGTGATAGTAGGCAAACACTATGGGATAGATACACTGGATTCTATTATACATAGCCCAGATAAGGTTGTGACTACAATTGGTGTCAAGAATATTGTTATTGTGGACACAGAGGATGCTATTCTCATCTGTGATAAAAACAGGGCCCAGGAGGTTAAGGAGATACGACAGATACTTGAAGATAATGGGATGGAGGAATGTCTGTAGACTGGTATGACAGACGAACCGTCCCCTTGTCATATAAAGGGGGGTGTGTTATGAAGATTAGAAGGGCAGAAGAAAGTGATGTAGGAGTTATTACAGAATATAATTGTAATATGGCCCGGGAAACAGAGGAACTGGATCTGGACAGAGATATAGTGCTGGCTGGTGTTCGGAATGCAATAAATGATAGTTCAAAGGCGGTTTATTATCTGGTTGAAATAGACGGTAAAGTTGTGGGTCAGTTAATGATTACAAAGGAGTGGAGTGACTGGCGTGATGGTGTGTTCTGGTGGATTCAGAGTGTTTATGTTCACGAAGAATACAGGTGTAGAGGGGTTTTCAGGGGGCTGTATAATTATGTAAATGACCTGGTTCAGAATGACCCTGAGGTCTGTGGAATCCGTTTATATGTAGAAAAAAATAATAAGCTGGCCCAGAAAACTTATCAAAATATGGGTATGAAGGAAACACCTTATCTCCTGTATGAACAGGAAAAATAAAAAAGTCATTAAATGTAGGTATTTTTTGCTAATAATTGTATTTTGTAATATAATATAATATGATATAGTAAAATACAAGTTAAAAGTGAGGATTGAGGAGATGAGATTTTCTTTTATAAAAAAGGACGGTTTTTTTCTCAAGGTATTAGTAGGTATAATTGATGTCTTTCTGATAAATTTTAGTTTTTATCTTGCCTTTCATTTGAGGTTTAATTTTCAACCATCTATGACTAATATCAGGCCTTTTTATGCTATTATTCCATATATTTCGATAGTCACTTTAATTGTCTACATATTTTTTGATATGCTGTCGATGTCCTATAAATCAATAATGGATAATTTGTTTAAAGTGTTTAGCTGTCTCTTATTAGTTGATATTATTACAGCTGGAATACTTTATTTTAACAGGGGTTTTTCCTTTCCAAGGAGTATTTTTATTATTGGTTTTGTTGTCCAGTTTGTTTTGCTGGCTGTATTTAAATCCTATTTATTGCTTAAAATTAAAAAGAATTACCGCAAGAAAAGGATTTTAATTATTGGTTCTAAAGAGGATACTGAAAATATTGCTAAAAGGCTTTTATTGAGTAAGGATAATCTTGACGACCTCAGGTATATTTGCAATAATATAGATCATAATATTTATAAGTTAATTGATGAGGTAGATAAGATTTATGTCGGTCCCAGTGTCAGCAGTGAGGTTAAAAGTGAGCTAATAAGCTATTGTATTGGTAAAAACAAGCTTGTTTACCTAGTTCCTGAGTTATTTGAAATTGCTATGATTAATGCCAGGACTGTTCAGCTTGATGACCTGCCTGTTTTTGAGATAGACAATCTCCATCTGTCTTTTGAAAAGATGATTATAAAACGGATTTTTGATGCAGTCCTATCTTTTATTGGTATTGTACTTACTTTGCCTATTATGGCAGTTACGGCTTTAATTATTAAGTTATATGACCGGGGTCCAGTCTTATATATACAGGAGAGGGTTACCCAGGGAAACAGGAAATTCAAGCTTTATAAATTTAGAACCATGATTGTTAATGCCGAAAAAAAGACAGGCCCTGTGTTAGCATATGATAGAGACCCCAGGATAACACCACTGGGCAGGTTTTTAAGGGCCAGCAGGTTAGATGAATTACCACAGCTTTTTAATGTCCTTAAAGGTGATATGAGTATAGTTGGCCCCCGACCGGAGAGACAGCATTTTATTAATGAGTTTACTAAAGATATACCACATTTTAAATACCGCATAATGGTAAAAGCCGGGGTTACAGGACTTGCCCAGGTGCTGGGTAAATATACTACAAGCCCTGAAGATAAGGCCCGTTTTGACTTGTTATATATCAGAAATTATTCCCTGTGGCTGGATCTAAAGATAATGCTGCGCACCTTGAAAGTAGTTTTTCTCAAAGATAAGTCCAGTGGGGTTAAAGAGGAAAAATCCCTGGAAGAAGTGCTGATAAGCCTAAATATTCAGGCTCACGAAGAAATAAGTGCCACCAGAATCGATCAGTTTAGATAATGCAACTCCTGTGATAGTTATAGAAATAAAATATAAGGCTAGAAATTACTAGGTAATATTTTAGTTTTTTAAATTTATAAACAGATAAATAAAAGGGGATTAGCAATGAAATTATCAAGGAAAAGTGAGTATGCCTGTCTGGCACTAATAGATCTGGCCAGGACTTATGATGATGGCCTGCTTACTATCGGAGAACTGGCTGAACAAAATAATATACCCAAGAAATATCTGGAGCAGATTCTGCTTATTTTAAAAGGGGCAGGATATGTCAGGAGTGTCCGTGGTGTTGGTGGGGGATATAAACTTGCACAGGTGCCAGGTGAGATATCTATTGCAGAGGTTATCAGGCTTATTGATGGACCTTTAGCCCCAATCGGATCTGTTAGTGAATATTTCTATGAATATACCCCTACAGAACAAAATGATAAGTTGCTGGCTTTATTTAAAGATATTAGAGATTATACAGCTGATTTATTAGAAAAAACAACATTTAAAGATCTAATTTAATTTTTTATGTTTTAAAGTCTACTTAGTATATAGACAATATAGAGATTATATGATATATTAATTATATTAAATTTATAAGACATAGGGTTAAGTAAAAAAACATAATATTTTATAGGAAGGAGAATATGATAAAAATGGAAAAAACAAAATTAAGGAGTGTTTTAGTTTTAGGGTTAATACTGGTTCTAACCAGTATGGTCCTATCATCCTGTAGCAGTTTACAGAAAGAAGATAGTTTAGAGCAAATTCCAACAATTAGAATATCTGGGGCCTGGGCACTCTATCCAATGATGGTGGTCTGGGCAGATGAATATCAAAAAACACATAATGTAGTAATTGAGCTTGCTGGTGGAGGTGCTGGTAAGGGTATTTCGGATGTTTTAAATGGCCAGGTTGATATAGGTATGGTATCCAGACCGATAAGGGAGGAAGAACTAGAACAGGAGGCTTTTTATATTGCTACTGTAAAAGACTCAGTAGTTGCAGTAGTAAATGAGGATAACCCTGTCTTGATGGAGATATATGAGCAGGGTTTATCACAGGAAGATTTAAAGAAAATCTTTCTCAAAGAGACAGTAAATTGGGGAGAAATAGTTGGAAAAGATATGATAGATGATCAAATAACTGTCTATGGCCGGGCAGATGCCTCTGGTGCTGCTAAGGTTTGGGCTAGTTTTTTAGGTGATTATACCCAGTCTGATCTCCAGGATCAAGCAGATGCTAATTTTAGTGGTGATCAGCCTGTTGCTGCTGCAGTGGAGGATGAGAAAAATGCTATTGGTTTTACTAATTTAAACTATGCCTATAGTATAGAAACAGGGAAATTTGCTGAAAAAATTAGACCGGTACCAGTGGACTTGAATAATAATAATAGACTTAATGCTGAAGAAAGTTTTTATGATAATCGGGATATGTTTATAAAAAGTGTTTCTGAGGGGAAATACCCTTCTCCACCTGCCCGCAGGGACTATGTAGTAGGGAAGGGTTCTTTTACAGCAGAAGTAAAAGAATTTATTAAGTGGATATTAACTGATGGACAAAAATATGTAGTGGAGAATGGTTATGTAAAACTAGCCAATGAAGAGTTAAAAGAGGAGATTAATTACCTGGAAGATGGCAAACGTCGGCAATAATTAAGGAGAGACCAAATGAATAAATTTACTTTTAGACAGCTTAAAGACCTAATAAGTTCTAAAGTAATGTTGTTAGTGGTTATAAGTGTTTGTTTGCTTTTTATTTCAATTTTTACTTTGTTGATCAAGAGCTCCTACCTGATATTAACCAAACAATCTACAATAGACCTATTATTCTCATCACAGTGGAAACCCGAAAGTTATACTTTTGGGTTTTCCCCTGCTATTTTAGGCACCTTTTATGTGACATTGTTGGCTATGCTTATTGCTGTACCGATATCTATTATGGCTGCTATCTACATTGCCGAATATGCTTCAAGTAGAATAAGAATATATCTGCAGGGTTTTATAGATGTCTTAGCTGGTATTCCTTCAGTAGTATTTGGTTTATGTGCTTTACTTGTTCTTGTTCCCTTTGTTAAAGATTATGTAGGTCCCTGTTTGGGAGTGAAAACAACTGGTTGTTGTATTTTTACAGCATCAGTTGTGCTAGCAGTAATGATTTTTCCACTTATTATTTCATTAACAGTAGAATCACTTAGGGCAATACCATTAGGGTTAAAGGAACAAACCTTATCACTAGGGACTACTAACTGGCAGCTGATTCAGCTGGTATTATTAAAGGCGGCTGGTCCGGGAATAGTATCAGCTATTATTTTAGCCCTGGGTAGGGCTTTTGGTGAGACAATGGCAGTAGCAATGGTAATTGGGGGAAAAAATAGTTTTCCTTCGCTGTTTTCAGCTGGCCAGACCCTGCCGAGTTTGATAGTAAATAGTTTTGGTGAGATGATGTCTATTCCTGAAGAAAGGTCTGCTTTAATTTTTGTAGCCTTGTTTTTATTTATTGTGGTTACTATTTTCAACTTATTTTCCTGCCATTTAAAAAATTGTCTGCGGGAGAGGTGGAAATATGAATAGATATCAAGTAGAGAAAGTTTTTAAATTGCTTACCTTTTTATCCTTTTTAGTGGTAATGTTTTCCTTAATTATTATTATTGTCATTACCCTAATCAAAGGGGGAGGGGTGCTTCTCGGTAACCCTGCTCTTGTTATTACACCACCAGGGCCAAAGTATTTACTGGGGGGTAAAGGCGGTTTTCTTCATGCCCTATTGGGTAGTATTTACTTAGTATTACCTGCTACACTGCTGGCGATTACTCTGGCATTATTGATAGCAAGCTATTTGCAGACTGATTATTTAAAAAGAAGTTATGCTAATAAAATACGGGTTTTGTTGGAAATACTCTGGGGTACACCTTCAATAGTACTGGGTATATTTGTAATGACTATTCTGGTTTTTATTAAGCAGCGGGGGAGTTTGCTGGCTGGTATTATGGCTTTAACCCTATTAGAATTACCAATAATAACCCGTTATACTGATGAGGCCATTAGTTCTGTTCCTAATAACCTAAAAGAAGCAGTTTATTCCATGGGAACAACCAAACTGGAGTCTTCATTAGTAGTTATAAGATACGCCCTTCCGGGAATAGTTGCAGGGGTTTTGATTGGTTTAGGGAGGGGTATTGGAGATGCTGCAACAATAATCTTTACAGCTGGTAGCAGTAGTTCAATGCCACAGGGTTTATTTGATTCAGTAACAGCCCTACCTATTTTGATTTTTCAGCAGGCAAGTGCTTTTCATGCTAAAGTAAGGGCTGATGCCTATGCTGCTTCTTTTGTTTTGTTAGTTATAATAATTATATTAAATGTCCTTTCCAGGTTAAGTATTAAATATTTTTCCAGATATATACAGGACAAAGGCAATTAAAGCTTCTAAAAAAGAAAGAAGGGGAAATAAGTGAGTCAATTTGCACCGGAAATAGAGATTAGAAACTTAAATGTTTTCTATACCAGTAATAAAAAAGCAGTAGGGGCCTTAAAGGATATCAGTGTTAATATTCCTAAAAATAAATTAACTACTATTATTGGCCCTTCGGGTTGTGGGAAGACAACTTTATTAAAAACAATAAATAGACTACATGATATTCAGGATGATGTCAGAGTAGAGGGAAAAATATATATTGGTCAGGAAGATATCTATCACCCTGACCACCCGGTTCCGGAACTGAGGAAAAGAGTAGGTCTGGTTGCACAAAGGCCGTATCCCCTACCAGCATCAATTTATAATAATGTAGCTTTTGGTCCCCGTTTACATAGTAAATTACCAAAACAAGAGCTTACTGAGATTGTAGAAACTTCACTTAGAAAGGCTAATCTATGGGAAGAAGTAAAGGATAGACTGGATTCTCCAGCGGCAGATTTGTCTATTGGTCAGCAGCAGAGGTTATGTCTGGCCCGTACTTTAGCTGTAGAACCAGAGGTGATTTTATGTGATGAGGTTACTTCAGCCCTTGATCCAATTTCTGCAAAAGAGATTGAGGATTTATTATACTCACTAAAAGAAAATTATACAATTGTTTTAGTTAGCCATGTCTTACGTCAGGCCAGGAGATTATCTGACTATATTATATTTCTCTATCTAGGAGAAGTAATAGAAGTCAGAGAAGCAGAGGAATTTTTCCTTAATCCACAAAACGAGAAATCCCAGCAATATATTCAAGGGGCTATTGGTGGTGGGGATTATAGTCGGTTTTAACAATGTTTTGGGTAGGGAAAGTTGTTTGTATCCGACGTATATATTTCAGCAATAACCAAGAAATCCCTGTATTACTGTTATAAAAATAGAAAAACATGACAGCTGGAAGACAGATAAAATTGACCTTAAGGCTCTAATATATTAAAATATAGGGAGAGTAATAATAGAGCAAAGGAGAGGACCTGGAATGTACAATAATAAAATAAGTATAATTGGTACAGGCTATGTTGGACTGGTTGGTGGGGTATGTCTGGCGGAGTTCGGGAATAATATTATAAATGTGGATATAGATGAAGATAAGATTGCGATGCTAAACAGGGGAGAAATACCCATTTATGAGCCAGGCTTAAAAGATGTCTATGAGCGTAATTTGGCTGATGGGAGAATAAGGTTTACTACTGATATAGAGTCTGCTATTAAAGAGAGTGAGGTTGTGTTTATTTCGGTAGGAACCCCTCCTGCTGAAGATGGTAGTGCTGACCTTCAGTTTGTACTTGATGTAGCCAGCTCTATTGGTAAATATATGGATGATTATAAGGTTGTAGTTGATAAATCTACTGTGCCTATTGGGACAGGGCGTAAAGTTGCTGCTGTTATTGAAGAAGAGCTGGCTAAAAGGGGTAAGGAATATGAGTTCGATGTAGTCAGTAACCCTGAGTTTCTAAGGGAGGGAAAGGCTGTTCAGGACTTTACTCATCCTGACAGGGTAGTTATTGGTACAGAAAGTGAAAAGGCCCGTCAGATTTTAAGAGATGTTTACCGGGCATTATATATAAATAATACACCCTTTGTATTTACTAATCTGGAGACTGCCGAGATGATTAAGTATGCCTCTAATGCCTTTCTGGCTACCAAAATATCATTTATTAATGAATTATCTGCCCTTTGTGAAGCAGTTAATGCCAATGTACAGACTGTTGCTGAAGCAATGGGGATGGACGGGCGGATTAGCAGTAAATTTCTCCATGCTGGACCTGGTTATGGAGGGAGTTGTTTTCCTAAGGATACCAGTGCTATTGCCCGGATAGCTGAAGGGAAGGGTGTAGAGTTAAAAGTAATTAGTGCAGGTATTGCGGCTAATGAGGCGCAAAAACTACGGATGGTTGATAAGATAGAGGGACGTTTAGGTGATCTAAAAGGCAAGAAGATTGGTATCCTGGGTTTGAGTTTCAAACCTGAAACTGATGATATGCGCGAATCTCCTGCCCTGACAATAATACCTGAGCTTATTAAAGCTGGTGCCCTGATAAGCGCCTATGACCCCCAGGGAATTGAAGAGGCTGTCTGGCGGCTCAAGGACTATGAAAAAGATATTACTTATTGTAATAATGAATATGAGGTAATGAAGAAATCTGATGCCCTGGTTTTAATAACTGAGTGGAATCAGTTCAGGAGATTGGATTTAAGTAAAGTTAAGGAATTATTGAAACAACCGATCTTTTTTGACCTGAGAAATGTCTATGAAAAAGAAGAGCTTGAAAGGTATGGTCTGGAATACATTGGTGTAGGTGTTCCTGCCAGTAGAGCAGGTGCAGTAAATAAGGCTTTTGATGAGGTAGCAGCTGATAAGGAGTAGTTTAAGGAGGCAATAGAAAGATTTTGGAGGACCTGAAACGGTTTAAGAATAAGTCAGGACAGAATACTAATTATCAGAAATTAGTGGAGTTGAGCCGGCCCCGGGAACTTATCGAGAAAGAAGTACTCCATTACTATATAAGTGGTTTAATGAATGAACACCTGGTAAATTTTAAAATAAGCATTGAATGTAATAGCTTATCTGATCAGGAGATAGAGAGGATAATATCATATATTCATCATGGAATCACTTTCAGAACCTATCAGGTCAGCAGTCTGCTTTCCAGGGGTGATTATCTTAATGTCAAATCATTTAGAAAACTGGAGACAAGCCAGAGCAGAACAGCAGGGTCTTTTCTGCTGGTCAAAGATAATGATGCCTATAATTTTCTACTGGAATTAATAACTGATAGTCCTGTGTATTTAGTTGAAACTGGTCAACGGGCCCGGGTAGGTGAAAAACTAAAGCCTGCTCTGTTTTTAAGTGGTACAGAGGATTTAATAAATATAAATATTAAGGAAGATGAATATCAGCTGTACAGGGCTCCTTATCATGAAGTTTACTGGACAGTTATTGACAGTATAGTACATCCGATAAACATGCTGGAATTCAACAGTCTCCCTGATGAAATCAGGATCCCGGGGGATAAAAAAGGGGAGTTTATCTTTGAGGTATTACCGGCTCTGGAGAAGAAGTATGACCTGGAGATAGATAATTATTTTAGAAAATATGAACTGCATTCTGAAGAACCAGTGATTACCCTATATTTTGATTATATTCAGGGGAATATCCTTTGTAATGCTGATATTGAGATAAAGGGTGAGCATATAAGTGGTATTGAGGCCCTGAGTAGGGATTTTGATTTAAGGGAATATACCCGCTCAAGCAAAGGGTCTAATTTATGGTATCTTCAGGACAACCGGGCAGTCAAGGATCTGCTGAATTTAATGCATGACTATGGTTTTCATGTCAGACCAGAAGAGTTTATACTCAGAAATAAAGAAGATATTATTGACTTTATTACTGATGGGTTTATCCATCTCCCTGAGGAATGGCAGCTTGTGACTACCGATTCTTTTGATGAACTGGAGATAAGGACGGTTCAGCTGGAACCAATTATTGAACTCAAAGAAGGGGATGGGATAGATTGGTTCGAGTTTGAAGTTTATTATAATCTGGGTGGGAAGACATTTACTAGTTCAGAATTAAAAAAGATGATCTCCCAAAATCAACATGGTGAATCATATATTAATATTGACAGACGGTATTTTATCCTTCAAGAGAGTCAACAGGAGGAAGGGCTTACTAAGCTGTTGGATACTGCTGAAGAGGGGTATGAAGGGGATTATAGAAGTTCATTTTATAATCTCCTTTATTATAAAAACCTGATTGAAGAGGCTGGTATAAGATGCCGGGGTAATAGGGTTTACAATAGTCTGCAAGAAGATATTACAGCTGGTAGCCTGGTTAAGGAGGTC
The DNA here is from genome assembly GCF_017751145.1 of Iocasia fonsfrigidae. GTDB lineage: Bacteria > Bacillota > Halanaerobiia > Halanaerobiales > DTU029 > Iocasia > Iocasia fonsfrigidae. The sequence continues at coordinate 3,696,861 of NZ_CP046640.1, read as the reverse complement.
TCTATCCCCCAGAGGGTTCAGGATGTGTTGAGGAATTATCAACGTCAGGGATATTACTGGCTGAGGTTTTTAAATAAGTATCATTTGGGGGGGATACTGGCAGATGATATGGGTCTTGGTAAAACGATTCAAACCCTGACCCTCCTGGTAAGTTTAGAACTTAACAAACCGGCTTTAGTTATTTGTCCCCGCACTCTGATCTATAATTGGGCAGAAGAGGTAGATAAGTTTTTTCCTGACCTGAAATATCTGGTCTATTATGGAACCCCTGAAGAAAGGAATGAAATGCTTGATGATCTCCAGGAATATGAGCTGCTTATTACCTCATACTCAATTATCAGCAGGGATTATGAAAAACTGAATGATAATGGATTGGAGTTTGCCTATTGTATTCTTGATGAAGCTCATCACATTAAGAACCACAGGACTAAAAGGGCCCAGGGTGTAAAAAAGATTAAGGCAGAGAGAAAGTTGGCTTTGACAGGAACCCCTCTGGAGAATTCGATTGATGAACTCTGGTCAATTTTTGATTTTTTGATGCCTGCTTATCTCTATAGATACAGCCGTTTTAAGAAGGAGTATTTAAATCCGATTACAAAAGGTAATGATCAGGAAAAACTCCAGGAATTTAAAAAGAGGGTAGCTCCTTTTATTTTACGCAGAAATAAAGATGAGGTGCTGACAGAATTGCCGGAGAAGACTATTAATATTCAATATGTGGAGATGACTAAACTACAGGAGGACACCTATCAACTGATCCTTGATCAGCTAAAAGGTGAATTACTGGCTTCTGTCCAGGAGAAGGGGTTTGATCGTTCCCGGATAAATATCCTGGCGGCCTTAACAAGACTGAGGCAGGTCTGTAATCACCCCTCTCTGGTGTTGAATAATTTTGAACATTCCGCTCATAAAGAAGGGTCAGGCAAGTTGGCGGCCTTGTCCGAAATAGTGCAGGAAGCTGTTGATGGTGGTCATAAAATAATAGTCTTTAGCCAGTTTGTCAGGATGTTAAAGATAATACGTGAAGATTTTGAAAAAAGGGGTGTAAGCTTTGAATACCTTGACGGCAGTACCAGGGATAGAATGTCAAGGGTAAAGAGTTTTAACCAGGATGACAGGATCAAGGCTTTTCTCATTAGCCTCAAAGCCGGGGGAATAGGTCTAAACCTGACAGCGGCTGATATTGTTATTCATGTTGATCCCTGGTGGAATCCGATGGTTGAACGCCAGGCAACTGACAGGGCTCACCGTCTGGGACAGGAAAATAGGGTTATGGTGTATAAATTGATCACTAAAGGAACTGTAGAAGAAAAGATGATAAAACTACAAAGGAGAAAGGAAGACCTGTTTAATAACATAGTTGAGGATAATGTAAATCCCCTCAAACAGATTACCTGGGAGGATATTCAGGAATTGCTTGATATATAATTGCTGCGTGACGGGGGGACGGTTCGATTGACACGAAAGCAAAAGAATGGTACACTAAAAATGGTGATCAAAAATGCCTAGACAGAAAAGAAAACAGAGTGAAACCGGGATATATCATGTTATGCTGCGGGGGATAAACAGGAAGACTATTTTTGTTGCTGATGAGGATAATAAAAGGTTTATTCAGGTGGTTAACAGGGCCCAAAAAAACGGTAATTTTTTATTATATGCCTATTGTTTAATGGGTAATCATGTACATTTATTGATAAAAGAAAATGAAAAAATCGGTAAGAGTATTAAAAGGATAGCGGTTAGTTTTGTTCAGTGGTATAATAAGAAATATGACCGATATGGTCACCTGTTTCAAAATAGATTTAAGAGTGAGGCTGTCGAGGATGATACCTATTTATTGGTAGTACTGCGTTATATTCATCAGAATCCAGTCAAGGCAGGCATATGTAAACTGCCTGTTGAATATGAGTGGAGTAGTTATCAGAAATATATTAAGTGGTATAATGGTAAACAGGTAAATATTGATGCTGGATTTATTGATGATTACTTTGTAGATAGGGAGAGTTTTGAGTTGTTTATGCAGAAAGTAAATAATGACAACTGTCTGGAATATAAATGTAAAAAAAGGCTTAGTGATCAAGAACTGAGGGAGAGAATAATTAAGGAGTTTGAAGTCGGTGGCCTAGCTAATGTTAGTAAAACTGATAGAGATAAGATGATTTTTGCTATAAAAAAGGAAACAGATGCTAGTATAAGGCAGTTGAGTAGGGTACTGGGGATTGGGCGTGGTGTTGTGGCCAGGGCTGTGAAGAAAAGATGATGTGACAGACGAACCGTCCCCCTGTCATCTTTTTGTGTATTGACATGGGGTTGGCTTATCTTTATAATATAATATTAATAAGACTTTGAGGAGGCAGCATAATATGAATAGCCCTGAACGAATAAAGTATGCACTGGAAGAAACAGAGATACTACGGTCGCCGGACGGGTTGATTTCGACTAATTCAGCAACAACCCTTCACTTCTATGTCCTTGCTGAGCCTGCCTATCATGAGGTGTTTAAAAATGAGGGCCCTGAGACTAAAGTTAGACGTGGGAAGATATCCTGGGAAAAGCCTAAGTTATTAACACCTGGTTATCTGGTTGATATGGAAGGGTTTAGTAGTGAGGCCCGTGAGGCTATGAAATTAATTGCCCGGCAGAATCCCGATCTGGCCGGTGTATTATATAAAATGAGGTATAAGAGGGAGGAAGAACATACCTCTACAGTGTCATATGATATTAATGAGACATTTAAGAGACTGGAGAGGCGTATTGAGGATGAAGGAAAGGATTTTGTTGTTATTATCAAGGGTATAGATGAGCTCTGGGATGTATCATTAACTAAATATGTCCAGGAATTAATTATTAAGAGTGCTTATAAATCACAGCTCCCTTATTATGAAAATAAGGGTTTCTTGCGTAGGGATGAACGTGGTTTACCGGCGGTTACGCGGAATCTTGAGGGACTACCCCTGGCTGCTAAGGAGGAGATTGAAAAGATGTTTGCTGAGGTAAAGAGTGGTGTTCTTGACCCGGCAAAGCTCAAACAGGAACTAGATCAGTGGGGAGTTTTCCGGGCTTATGAAGATAGATTTTTTGATCTCTTTAAAAAGGAGTGATATTATGAGAAAGATGAAAAGTGCTTTTGAAATTGCTATGGAGAAGGCTGAGGCAATTGGTGATGAGTTGACAGCAGAGGAAGAGTTAAGGATTAAAAGGGATAAGATTAAGCCTTTACTGTCTGATTTTTATAAGGAAAAGATAAGTCCAGAAGACCTTTGGGAAAGATTAAAAGATGAAGATGATGGTGATTTGCTGAGAGAGGCCCAGGTACTGTTAATAGAGTCGATAGGGCTTAAAACAGCTGATTATCAAATAAAACGGCGCAAAGAAGGTATCCTGGCAATTGAGTCTCTAAAGGAGGGACGTAATAGTTCATTACTGGAACAGGGATTTGAACAGGTTTTCAATCTTAAAGAAAGATATAATGCTGAACGAGAGAGAATGAATAATATTATTGAAGAGCAGATGGAAAATGCTCAGATGACAATGAAACCTGTTAAAACCAGTGATGGCAGAACGGTAATGAAAATGGAGCCAGCTATTGATGAAGAGACCCAGCAGGGTTTTAAAGAAAAGCTTAATGAGCTGGAAATGCAGTCCAAACAGCTATTAAATCAAATTGCTGATAATATAAAGGAAAAATTATAATAATGTCGGCAAGATCACTTGCAAATTGAAAATAAAATGATATAATAGAACAAGGCGTATATTTTGTCTATATATGGGTAAATGAGGAAAAGCAGTATATGGACAGAATCATGTATATAAACAGCTGTAAGTGAATATAATTTATATAAATAATTAATAATCGTCTTTGCTTGGATATATATATTACAGTAAGATATATCTTTATTAGTAATTAAGTTGGAAGAAAGAAGGTGTGTTTATGTACAGAATACACTGTCCAAACTGTAATCATTATAATTATTCCGCAAGTAGGGCTGGAAAATGGTTGTGCTGTTATTGCGGCAAGGATCTGGCAAATGAAAAAGTAGAAACTACTACTGAAACAAATAAGGATAATAAACGGGAGAAATTAGCTTGAGATATAGTTGAATATTGGCGTGTATTTGAGCCTTTAGAAGGCTCTTTTTTCTTTTGAAAGGATTTATAAACTGTGTTATGATAATATTATGTACTTTTAAAGAAGCTATGTTTTTAATAACTTTGAAGACCGACCAATATATTTACTTCCCTTGTTGTGCACTACGGCGTCCTGCCTTCGTTTACTGTCGAGAAATTGTCTTCCGGCGTCCATGCCTCCAGACAATTTCTAGAGTCGTACAGTAAATATATTGGGCTGGTTTATTATGATGAGTAGTTAACTTTGAGTGAAAAGTGGTTCTAAGAAAAAATTAATAATTAGTGATTTAGTCTGGGTGGCGAAGCCATTTTGTTCAATTAGAGATTCTAGTTTTATTACTAGTTTAATAAGGGTGATTAAGTAATGGATAGGATTAAAGTGATGTTGGTTTTTGGGACGAGACCTGAGGCGATTAAGATGGCTCCTGTGGTAAAGGCTCTCCAGGTGGATAAAAGGTTTGAGGCTGTAGTGGTTGTTACTGCTCAGCACCGGGAGATGCTTGATCAGGTTTTAGGGTTGTTTGATATTAATCCAGATTATGACCTGGATATTATGCAGGGGGGACAGTCTTTATCAGAGATAACTACCCGGGTACTTATGGGTCTTGAAGGGGTAATCAGTAAAGAAAATCCGGATATTGTTCTGGTACACGGTGATACCTCGACTACCTTTGTGGCTGGTCTGGCTGCTTTTTACCAGCAGGTGAGGCTAGGGCATGTTGAGGCAGGGTTGAGGACATATAATAAGTATTCCCCTTTTCCTGAAGAGATGAACAGACACCTTACTGCTGTACTGGCAGATCTGCATTTTGCTCCTACAGCAAACTCACGGGAAAATCTACTGGCTGAAAATATAGATCCTGATAGGGTTTTTGTAACGGGAAATACTGTGATAGATGCTATTCTGGAAACAGCAGACGATGATTATGTCTTTCAGAATGATGTTTTAGAGCAGCTAGATTTTGTTAATCAAAAAATAATACTCCTGACATCACACCGTAGGGAGAATCTGGGTAAACCGATGGAGGATATCTTTACTGCTGTAAGGCGGCTTATTGAGGATAATCATGATGTAGAATTGGTTTTCCCAGTTCATTTAAACCCCAAAGTCAGGGAGATTGCCAATGATAACCTGGAGGGTTTAAACAGGGTACACTTAATAGAACCAATGGAGTATAAGCCTTTTGTAAATCTGATGGCTAGGTCTTATCTGGTACTTACAGATTCGGGCGGTATCCAGGAAGAGGCGCCGGGCCTCGGCAAACCAGTACTTGTCCTGCGGGATACAACTGAACGTCCAGAGGCTGTAACAGCTGGTACTGTTGCCCTGGTGGGGACTGAAGAGAACGAAATATATAACAAGGCTAGCCTTCTGCTTAATAATAAAGAAGAATATGATAAGATGGCTAATGCTGTTAATCCATATGGTGACGGTCGGGCCAGTCAGAGAATTTGTGAACGGCTGCTTTATGAATTTGGTTTAGTTGATTGTTTAAGTGAGGAATATATTTAGCTTTTTTTAATAAATTTGAGGGGGTAATTGATAGATGAAGCTGGCAGATATAAGGGATATCCTTCAGTTGCAGCCTTTAGTAGCTGGTGATGACGAACTGGAGATAAAAAAGGCCTGTGGGGCTGATTTGATGAGTGATGTACTTGCTTTTTCTCAAGAGAAATCTCTATTATTGACTGGTCTTACTAATCCACAGGTAGTACGAACTGCCGAAATGATAGATATCAAGGTGATTATCTTTGTTCGAGGGAAAAAACCTCCTGTAGAGACTATAGAACTTGCCCGGACAAGTGGTATTTATCTGTATATGGCTAAAAAACCTTTGTTTGAATGTTGTGGTATGCTATATGAAAAGGGGTTAAAACCTGAGAAAATTAATAAAATCAAGTGAGTGGAGGAAGTCATGTGGAGGAACATGCTATTCTAGAAAAGGAAATTGATAAGGGGGATTTTTCCCGCGGGGGTGAGGCCTCAAGTGAGTTAAAGGCTTTATTAAGGAAACTGGGCATAAATAATACTATAATTCGCCGGGCTGCTATTGTTACCTATGAACTGGAGATGAATATTATCATTCATTCTGAGGGGGGAAATATCAAGGCAGCGGTTTCTTCTGATGAAATTTTTATTTATATTGATGATGAGGGGCCTGGTATTGAGGATTTAGAGAAGGCTTTTCAACCTGGATATTCAACAGCCAGTGATGAAGTGAGGGAAATGGGTTTTGGAGCTGGCATGGGTCTGGTTAATGTTAAAAACTATTCAGATCAGTTGGAGATTGATACTGCTCCAGGTGAAGGGACCAGTATCAAGGTGGTAATAGCTATTAAATAATCTTTAAGAAAGAGTGGTCTTTTATGATTCAGCAGCATTCAGTTTTACTCAAAGAGGAATTATGTGAAGGGTGTACTAACTGTGTAAAGGATTGTCCTACCAAGGCTATCAGGGTACATCAGGGTAAGGCTACGATTAAAGAAGAATTATGTATCGACTGTGCAGAATGTATAAGAACCTGTGCCTATCATGCGAAATATACCAGGACTGATTCTATAGAAGATATTGCTGATTATGATTACCCGGTTGCTTTAGTCCCCCCCAGTTTCTATGGTCAATTTATTGATTATTCACCAGGCCAGGTTATTAAGGGTCTATATAAACTCGGTTTTAAGGGTGTTTATGATGTTGCTATGGCAGCAGAGGCCTTGACATATAAGACTATTGATTTTTTAAAAAATACTAAGGAATTATATATATCTTCCTCATGTCCTGTTGTTGTGAGGTTAATTAAACTCTTATATCCGGAGCTTATTGACCAGCTGATTCCTTTTAAACCACCTACAGAATTAATGGCCCAGAGCGTGAGGAAGGAGTTGTTGGACAGTGGTCTTAGTGAGCAGAAACTGGGTATTTTCTTGGTAACCCCCTGCCCAGGTAAGACTTCAACTGTTCATAATCCCCTGGGTGTGGACAGGAGTTTTATTGATAAGGCAATTCCTGTTGATAAGGTTTATCATAGTTTACTGGAAGTGATGGATAAAAAGAACAGTGAGAGTGAAGGAAAAAAAGGCCTTACCCCCTATCTGGGGATTAAATGGGGCCAGAGTGGTGGGGAAGTAGATCTTATTAAACCCGCTATCTTAAATAAAACCATTGCTGTGTCAGGCATTCATAATGTTAAGGATATACTTGAAGAGATATCTCGTAATAATATTACAGATATCAGGTATTGTGAGCTTTCCGCCTGTACAGGGGGGTGTGTAGGTGGGGTGCTTAATGTAATAAATCCATTTCAGGCTAAATATAATCTAAAAAAACTGGCAGAAGAGCATAATAAGGCGGTTAATCAGGATTATTGTCTTTATAGTTATCAACTGTCAAGTGAGTTTAAACCAGTAGAAGTAGCTAGACTTGATAGTGATATCGAAAAGGCCATGGAAAAACTGGCACAGCTGGAGAAAGAGATAGATTTATTACCCGGCTTAGATTGTGCTGCCTGTGGGGCGCCTGACTGCCAAACCCTGGCTGAGGATATAGTTACTGGTAAGGCTAAACGCAGTGATTGTATCTTTATACTCAGGGAGCAGGTGGAGGATCTGGCTGATCAGATGTCTGAACTGGCCCATTCCATACCACCGATTATGAGAAAAAAAAGGCGTGAAGAAAAGGCTGGTACCCAAAAGGAAGTTTTGAAAGGGGAGAATAATAAAAATGAGAGTAAATGAAATTGTCGATAAGCTGGGACTGGAGGTCATTGCTGCTGACTCCCTTGCTAGGGAGGTTAGTGGTGCTTATATAGGGGATCTCTTGAGTAATGTGATGGCCAGGGCTGAAGAAGGTAACCTCTGGCTTACTATCCAGGGCCACCAGAATGTTGTAGCTGTAGCCCTGCTGGCAGATGTGGCTGCTGTTATTGTAGTTGAGGGTATGACCGTAGAGGATGCTGCTGTAGCGAGGGCTGAGGAGAAGGGTGTGAATATACTACGTAGTGAGCTTTCTGCCTATGAACTGGCTGTTAAACTGGTCAAGATGGGTATAGAATAATGCGCTGTTTTAAGGCTGACCTCCATATTCATAGCTGTTTATCACCCTGTGCTGATATTATTATGACAGCAGGGAATATTATTAAGAAGGCTGTTGAGCAGGGGCTGGATATTATTGCTATAACTGACCATAATTCGGCCAGAAATGTGGCCGCGGCAGTAGAGATAGCAGCCGGGAGTCCACTTGAAGTTATACCAGGGATGGAGGTTGAGAGTGCAGAGGGGGTACATCTGCTGTGTTTCTTTGACCAGCTTGAACAGTTAATTACCTGGCAGGAAGAGGTTTATCAGTCATTGCCAGATATGTTGAATGATGAAGAGTATTTTGGTTATCAGATAATAACTGATCAGGAAGATGAGTTTATTGCTAAAGAAGAAAGACTGCTAGCCACAGCAGTAAAAATGCGCATTGAAGATATTGTTAAAAAAATAACATGCCTTGGTGGTCTGGTAATTCCCTCACATATCGACAGGCCTTATAATAGTATGCTGGCTAATCTGGGGTTTATACCACCTGAAATGGAAATATCTATTCTGGAGATTTCAAAACATGTTTCAGAAAAGGAAATCAAGGAGAGGTTTCCCTTTATTAAGGAATATTCTTTGATAAGTAGTTCTGACAGCCATTATTTGATAGACATTAAACCTATGATGGAGTTTTATATGGAGGAAGTATCTCTGCCAGAGATTAAACTGGCTGTTCTGGGAAGAAATGGACGGAAGTCAAGGATTATAAAATAAATATGAGAAAGGGCAGATAAAGATGAAGGCGATAATTACAGTTATTGGTGAAGATAAAGTTGGCATAATTGCTAAAGTAAGTAGTTTGCTGGCTAGTACTAATGTTAATATTTTGGATATTAGTCAGACTGTTTTACAGGATTATTTTACAATGATGATGCTTGTTGATATTTCAGGACTCAACATCCCTCAGGATGAATTAAATGAAGAACTTGACAGGGTTGGAAAGGAACTGGGTTTGTCGATAAAACTACAGCATGAAGATATATTTAGGTCAATGCACCGTATCTAAGGAGGAATTAGCATGTTAAGCCCATATGAAATAATGGAAACAATCAGGATGATAGAAAAAGAGAAACTGGATATCAGGACTATTACTATGGGGATATCATTACGTGATTGTGTTGACCCTGATATTAAACGTTTGTCTACGAAGATATATGATAAAATTATTAAATATGCTGGTAGATTGGTAGAAGTAGGGGAAGAGATTGAACTGGAATATGGGATACCGATTATAAATAAGCGGATCTCTGTTACCCCAGTATCATTAATTGCTGAAGCCCTTGATGCAGCTGAGGAAGATTACTTAAGGATAGCCAGGACACTTGATCAGGCAGCCCGGGAGACAGGAGTAGATTTCCTTGGAGGATATTCTGCTCTGGTACACAAGGGCTATACCAGTGGGGATCACAGATTAATTAACTCAATTCCTACTGCTTTAAAAGAGACAGAGCTGGTCTGTTCTTCGGTAAATGTAGCTACCACCAGGGCCGGTATTAATATGGATGCTGTCCGGCAGATGGGTCAGGTTATTAAAGAAACAGCTGATTTAACTGCAGTACAGGATGGCCTGGGCTGTGCTAAACTGGTAGTTTTTGCTAATGTGCCGGAGGATAATCCCTTTATGGCTGGTGCCTTTCACGGGATAGGTGAAGGGGAGTCTGTGATAAATGTGGGCATTAGTGGTCCTGGTACTGTGAAATCGGCCCTGGAAGGGGTTAAGGGTGAGCCTTTTGATGTGGTAGCTGAAACAGTTAAAAAGACTGCTTTTAAGATTACCAGGATGGGTCAACTGGTAGCCAGGGAGGCCTCTAAAAGATTAGGTGTTCCTTTTGGTATTGTTGACCTATCACTGGCGCCAACACCTGCTGTGGGGGATAGTGTGGCCCGGATTCTGGAAGAAATGGGGGTTGGAAGGTGTGGTGCACCAGGTACAACAGCTGCCCTGGCTCTTCTAAATGATGCTGTAAAAAAGGGTGGTGTAATGGCATCCTCCCATGTTGGTGGATTAAGTGGGGCTTTTATACCGGTGAGTGAAGATGCGGGTATGATAGAAGCGGTAGAAATAGGTGCCTTAAACATAGAGAAACTGGAGGCAATGACCTGTGTCTGTTCAGTAGGACTTGATATGATTGCTGTACCAGGTAAGACAACAGCAGAGACTATTTCAGCTATTATTGCAGATGAGGTTGCTATTGGTGTTATAAATAATAAAACCACTGCAGTTAGAATAATTCCTGCTCCAGGCAAAAAGGTTGGTGAGAGTGTAGAGTTTGGTGGTTTATTAGGTAAAGCACCAGTAATGGCTATCAGCAATTTCCCTAGTACTAGTTTTATAGAGCGGGGAGGAAGAATCCCGGCTCCTCTGCATAGCCTGCGGAATTAATTTATATAAGTAGCACTTAAATATAGCACTTTTCCGTTCCAGCCAATTATATTAATTCCGCTTGTCGTTCGTTACGGCGTCCTGTCTCCACTCACTGTCCACATATTTTTCACTCCAGCATCCTGCCTACGTGAAAAATATACGACGCTCTCGATGAGCTAGTGTTTAAGCTAACATTGCGGAACTTAAAAGAAAGTTTAGACTAGTCGCTCCATTAATATAATTGGCTTACACAAAGCATTAGTGTGAATAAATTAAACAAAACTTATATAGCTGAAAAAAATGAATAAATTGCAGAATATTATATTATATTCAGAAAATGGTGTCTACTATTGACATCGGCTTGCAAGTGACATATAATAATCATGGCTTATAGTATGTGAAATAATTAACTAGGATTTTTTTGTATTATTTTGCTGACCAATATAATTCAATAAGGAGGGGTATTAAGATGGCATGTAGTTGTGGAGGAGGAAAGGAAAGCTTAAATAAGTATCTGGCTCCATTGAGGGAAATACTTGAGGGTTATGAAAAGGATGAAAAATACCTAATTCCCATTCTGCAGGATGCTCAGGATGAGTATGGTTATTTGCCAGAGGATGTTCTAAAAGAGATAGCCACTTTCCTTGATATGTCTTTAAGCCAGGTCTATGGTGTTGTTACCTTTTATACACAGTTCCACCTGGAACCAAGGGGTAAGAATGTACTGAGAGTCTGTATGGGTACAGCCTGTCATGTCCGTGGCGGGGCAGAGGTTCTTCAGGCAGTACAGGATGAACTGGGTATAGAAAATGGAGAGACTACTGAAGACCTGAAATTTACTCTGGAAACAGTTGCCTGTATAGGGGCCTGCGGTTTAGCACCTGTAATGATGATTAATGATGATACACATGGGCGGCTGACACCAGAAAAAGTTAAAGACATTTTAAAAGAGTATATCTAAGTGGTCTTATGAGGGAATTATCACTGCATATTCTTGATATAGTACAGAATTCAATTGCAGCTGATGCTGACTTAATTAAACTAATTATTAGAGAAGATATAGCTAAAAATCTGTTAATAATTGTGATAGAGGATAATGGAAAAGGTATAGAGTCAGAGGACATCAGTAGAGTAGTTGACCCTTTTGTTACTTCGCGAAAGACCAGGGAAGTTGGTCTCGGCCTATCACTGTTTAGGGAGGCCAGTAGGAGATCCAAGGGGGATATGAAGATAGAGTCAGAACCGGGTAAAGGCACCAGGATTACTGCTTACTTTGAATATAACAATATTGACCGCGTCCCACTGGGTGATATTGTAGGAACGATTGTTGCCCTGATTACAACTAATCCGGAGATAGATTTTATTTATCGGCATGTTTATGAGGGGCGGGAATTTGTATTTAGTACTGAGGAGATTAAGGCTGAATTAGGGGATGTTTCGATTAATGAATACCCTGTTTTAAATTGGATAGAAAAGAATCTTAATGAAGAATTAAGAGACCTGTATGGAGGTGACTTATAAAATGAAATCTCTGGAAGAATTAAGAGAATTAAGAAGTAAGGTTCAGAAGGATTTAGAGATGAGGAGTAATAGTGAGCGCCCCAAGATTATTATTGGGATGGGCACCTGTGGTATTGCGGCCGGAGCCCGTAAGATATTAAAGGCAGTCATGAAGGAGATTGATAAAAGGGGTTTGGATGTAATTGTTACCCAGACTGGCTGTATTGGTATGTGTGAGAAGGAACCACTGCTTGATGTTAAAATGCCTGGGAAGGATAGGGTTACTTATGGTAACCTTACACCGGCTGATGTTAAAATGATTATTGTTGAACATGTGATAAATGGTAATGTTGTAGAAGATTTAGCAATAGCACGTTTTGATGAAGGAGGTAATTAGTCATGGACCAGTCTATTTATCGTTCCCATGTATTAATCTGTACTGGTACAGGTTGTGTTTCTTCTGGTTCTAAAAAGATAAAAACAGTATTGGAAGATGAGCTGGCAGAGCATGATCTAAGTAAAGAAATAAAGATAGTTGAGACAGGGTGTCATGGATTCTGTGAAAAGGGACCAATTATGATTGTTTACCCGGAAGGGGTCTTTTACTGTCAGCTTAAGGAAGAGGATGTAGCTGAAATAGTTGAAGAGCATTTCTTAAAGGGTAGAATTGTTGATAGATTATTATTTAAAGAACCGATCAGTGAAGAGAGTATTCCAGCATATCAGGATATAGAATTCTATAAAAAACAAAGAAGGATAGTATTATCTAATTGTGGTCGAATAGACCCGGAGAGTATTGAAGAATATATTGCCAGCGGTGGCTATGAAGCAGCGGGTAAGGCGATTACAGAAATGACCCCAGAAGAGGTTATTCAGGAGGTTAAAGACTCCGGCCTTCGCGGACGTGGTGGAGGGGGGTTCCCAACAGGTTTAAAATGGGATTTTACCAGGAAAGCAGCTGGTGATAAAAAGTATATTATCTGTAACGCTGATGAGGGTGACCCAGGTGCTTTTATGGACCGCAGTCTGCTGGAAGGTGACCCCCATGCAGTGATCGAAGGGATGATTATTGCTGCTTATGCTATTGGGGCTGATGAAGGTTATGTCTATGTAAGAGCCGAGTACCCACTGGCAATTACCAGGCTGCAAAAGGCGATTGAACAGGCTGAAGAACTAGGCTTGCTGGGTGATAATCTCTTTGGCAGTGATTTTAGTTTTGACCTTCATATTAAGAAAGGAGCCGGGGCCTTTGTCTGTGGCGAAGAGACTGCCTTAATGGCTTCTATTGAAGGTAAAAGGGGTATGCCCAGGCCGAAACCACCGTTCCCTGCTAATAAAGGCTTATGGGGTAAACCAACCAATATTAATAATGTTGAGACCTTTGGAAATGTCCCTTACATTATTAATGAAGGTGCAGAGGCTTTTAGTAGTGTAGGGACAGAAAATAGTTCAGGAACCAAGGTTTTTGCCCTGACTGGTAAGATTAATAATACTGGTCTTGTGGAGGTTCCGATGGGAATTACTTTACGTGAGATTGTTTTTGATATTGGTGGTGGGTTAACATCTGGTAAGAAGTTTAAGGCTGTTCAGACTGGTGGACCTTCAGGTGGCTGTATTACTTCTGATTACCTTGATCTCCCTATTGATTATGATTCTTTAAAAGAGATTGGGGCTATGATGGGTTCAGGTGGTATGGTGGTAATGGATGAAGGGACCTGTATGGTTGATGTTGCTAAATTCTTCCTTGATTTTACCCAGAGTGAGTCCTGTGGGAAATGTACTCCCTGTCGTGAAGGTACTAAAAGAATGTTGGAAATTTTAAACAGAATCTGTGAAGGTGAGGGTAAAGAGGGGGATATCGAATTACTCCTGGAGTTGGGTGAGCATATTAAGGATACAGCCCTATGTGGGCTGGGACAGACTGCCCCTAATCCGGTGTTGAGTACAATTAAGTACTTCCGTAATGAATATGAAGCCCATATTAAGGACAAAAAATGTCCTGCTGGTGTCTGTCAGGGGCTAGCTGCTGCCTATGTAATTGATGAAGAGACCTGTGTAGGTTGTGGAATGTGTGCTAAGGTCTGTCCAGTAGATGCTATTTCGGGCAAACCAAAAGAGAGTTATCAGATCGATGGTGATATCTGTATTTCCTGTGGTGCCTGTGCCCAGAAATGTCCAGTAGATGCTATTTCCCAGGGTTAAAAATATATAATAAAGGAGTGTCTCGTACCATGAGTAAAATAACATTAACTATAGATGAACAGGAGATTCAGGTCGAAGAAGGTACTACCATTCTGGAAGCGGCCCGCGAAGTAGGTATTGATATACCAACCCTGTGTTATCATCCTGATTTAACCCTTCACGGTTCCTGCCGTGTTTGTGTGGTAGAAAATCTTGATAACGACAGCCTGGTAGCTTCATGTGTCACTCCGGCTGCTGATGGAATGAACTTAAGTACCCGTAGTGCCCGGGCCAGAAGGGCCAGGGGCCGGAATGTTAAATTGTTGTTAGCTAACCATCCCAATGACTGTCTGGGCTGTGACAGGAATGGAACTTGTGAACTGCAGGATATAGTCTATAAAATGGGGATTAGACGTGAAGAAATTGAACCTTTAGAAGGTGAAAAAAGGAATCTTCCTTTAGATGATAGGGGGCCTGCTTTAAAGAGGGATCCCAACAAATGTATTCTCTGTGGGCGCTGTGTTCGTGTCTGTGAAGAGGTTCAAGGGGTTTCTGCCCTACAATTTAGTAAACGTGGTTTTGATTCAGTTGTTACGACAGCTTTTGATCTACCACAGAGTGAAATTAACTGTGCTAACTGTGGTCAATGTGCCACGGTTTGTCCTGTAGGGGCTATCACAGAAGTAAGTGAAATAGATAAGGTCTGGCATGCCCTGGAAGACCCGGATAAACATGTCATAGTACAGACTGCCCCAGCTATTCAGGCTACTATTGGTGAGGAGTTTGGGCTGGAAGCAGGGACAGTAGTTACTGGCAAATTAGTTAATGCCCTGCGTAAACTCGGTTTTGACAGGGTCTTTTCAACTGAATTTAGTGCTGATCTGACAATTATGGAAGAGGGTTATGAATTCCTTGATAAGGTTGAAAATAATAAACCATTGCCCCATATTACTTCCTGTTGTCCGGGATGGATTAAATATGCTGAACACAATTATGCTGATTTGCTGGATAATGTTTCTACTGCTAAGTCACCACAGCAAATGTTTTCACCACTGGTTAAGACCTATTATGCAGAGAAATCTGATATAGACCCAGCCAATATATATACTGTTTCAGTAATGCCCTGTACTGCCAAGAAGTTTGAAAAAGACAGGGAAGAGATGGTTGATAGTGGTTATAAAGATACAGATGCAGTTCTGACTACCAGAGAGCTGGCCAGAATGATTAAAGAAGTTGGTATTGACTTTAATAATCTGGCAGATGATGAATATGATGAACTGATGGGTAAGTCAACAGGGGCTGGTACTATCTTTGGTACTACTGGTGGTGTAACTGAAGCCGCTTTAAGGACAGTTAAAGAGAAATTGACTGGTGAACCACTGGAACGTCTTAATCTTGGAATTCGTGGTATTAAAGAGGCGGAGGTTGAGATTGGTGATCTGGTAGTAAATGTTGCTGTAGCCAGTGGCCTTGGTAATGCTGCTAAACTCCTGGATGAAGTCAGGGCAGGCAATTCGAAATATCACTGGATAGAAATAATGGCCTGTCCTCATGGTTGTGTTGGTGGTGGCGGTCAGCCCTTGCCTGTTAATAATGAGAAAAAGGATAAACGGGCTGAAGGCCTTGCCAGTATAGATAAAAACAAGTATGTCCGTAAATCACATGAAAACCCTATGGTTCAGAAGTTATATGATGACTTCCTGGGGGAACCACTTGCTGATAAATCACACAAATTGCTGCATACACATTTTAAAGCACGTGCTAAGAACTAGAGATATGAAAACGCTGGCCTGGTGGTCAGCGTTTTTAATTAATAGAATAGGCAGGCGATTATATTTTTGGGGAGAATATATAATATATACGAAGCAGGATAGGGGGGAGGGGTTTGTATCAATATAATTTTTGTCCGGTATGTGGTAAAGGTCTTAGTGAAGATGTGATTGATCATAAGATGAGGAAATACTGCACTTCCTGTGGTTTTGTTCATTACCTTAATCCAAGGTCATCGGTGGGTGCGGTTGCCGTTAGAGATGGCAAAATACTCCTTGTCAAGAGAGGTGTTGAGCCTGGTAAAGGTTTATGGTCTCCTCCCTCTGGTTTTATTGATCCAGGTGAAACAGCTGAGCAGGCCTGTCTGCGTGAGCTGGAGGAAGAAACAGGATTAACAGGGAGAATAGTTGAACTGCTGGGGGTTTATACCCAGGATGCCAGGGTTTATGGTCCAGTGTTGATTGTAATGTATCTAGTTAATAATCTGCAGGGAGAGTTAAAGGCAGCTGATGACGCTGCTGATGTACGGTTTGTTGAGATTAACGATGCTGTTGATTTTAGCTTTAGTTGTTTTAACAAGGCTTTAAAAAAAGCAAAAGAAAACCTGGGGCTTTAAGGGCTGCAGGTTTTTTAATGTCATACCCTTCTGCTGTACCCAATATAATATTAATGGGGGTATAGCTATGGTGAATATGAGAAAATATAGGAGAAAGTACTCTTTAACCGATAAGTATCACAGGAATTTAGAGACAGGGCTAGTTTTATCAGGTGGTGGTGCCAAGGGTGCTTATCAGGCAGGGGTTATAAAGGGACTCTTAAAGATGGGGATTAAATTTGACCTGGTTACGGGGAGCTCTATTGGTGCCTTTAATGCTGTATTACTTGCTGAGTTTATTAAAAAGGGGTTGAGCAGCAGGGAGATAGGAGATGGGATGGAAGAGGCCTGGATGAAGGTTGATAATTTTTTAACCCTAAACTGGTCTGGTTTTTTAAATAATTTCTTTAACCCCTGTAAAATATCTTCAATATTTAGCAATAAGATAGTTAAGGCGGTTCTTAACAGCTATATACCTGTTAAACGCAGGTTTTCTGATTATAGGGACTGCCAGTTAAGTGTGACTGGCACTAATCTCAACAGGAAAAAACTCAGGATATTTGATTATAACTCTGATATAGCAGTGATTGAGGCTGTTCTGGGGTCAATGGCTTTCCCGGTAGCCTTTCCTGCGGTTAATATTGAGGGGGACAATTATATTGATGGTGGGGCCTTATGTAATGCCCCCTTAAGGGAAGCGATTATGTGGGGGACAAGTGATATCTATGTTGTTTTTTTATCCCCTCTTGATCAGATTGAAGATGGTTATGAAGACGGTAAGGTCCATCCCCAGTATTCTGCCCTAGAGGTAATTGCTGAATTTATTGATATGGCTTTTGGGCAACTTTTATATGGTGATCTCCATCGGACAGAACAGTTAAATGGCTTAATAAAATTGTTGAATCAATATGAGAGTTCATTACCGGCTGGTTTTCTTGCTGAGATGAGAAAGCTTTATGGTTTGAAACACCATAATAATAGTAAGATGATATCGATTAATAAGATTGCACCTGCTCAGGAACTTGACCCACCCGGTATTGGGGGATTTAACAATAAAAAGGTCATTGAGGAATTGATTAAAAAGGGTGAACGGGATAGTAGGCAATTATTTAAAAAAAGGAAATAGGCTATTTATTGAGAATATATATTTATAGTGGTCTTATTAATATTTATAGTTTTAGAGTAAATAGGAGGGGTTTAAGGAAATGGACTATAGTTTACCTTTTGTAACATGGTTCTGGTTGTTGGTACCAAATGGGATGATTGTCTTACTTTCACTCTGCCGTTTGATAAGAGAGAAAAGGGGTGATAAGTAATGGATCCTGTACTCATTACAATTATAGTATATATAATCGGGATGTTGTTAATCGGGTATTATTACTACCGCCGGAATGAATCGATAGAGGACTATTTTTTAGGGGGTAGGACCCTAAATCCTTATGTTACTGCCTTAAGTGCTCAGGCCAGTGATATGTCAGGGTGGTTATTGATGGGTTTTCCAGGTGCGGTTTACGCAGGTGGTTTTAATGCCATGTGGATAGGTATTGGACTGGCACTAGGTACTTATTTAAATTGGCAGTTTACTGCCCAAAGACTGCGCCGTTATACTGAGGTGGTAGATGCTATAACAATAGCCGATTTTTTTGAAAGCCGTTTCAGAGATAAATCCCATTATCTGCGGATTGTAACTGCTTTAGCAATTTTGATTTTCTTTACAATATATGTTTCTTCAGGTTTGATTGCTGGTGGAATATTGTTTGAAAATATATTGGGAATTAACTATAATGTTGCTGTCTTTCTGGCTGTAATTGTTGTTGGACTTTATACCTTTCTGGGTGGTTTTAAAGCAGTCAGCTGGACTGATTTTGTGCAGGGTTTACTTATGTTTATTGCTTTGATCATAGTTCCTATCATTGTGATCAGCAGTTTAGGAGGATTTGATGAACTATGGAAACAGATTGCTGCTGTAAATCCGGATCTTCTTAATGCCTCTAAAATTGTTGATTATAATCTGGCTGACAGGGTTAGGTGGACCTCACTTAATACCGGGGACGGCTTTACTTTTATTAGTTTAATCTCCCTGCTGGCCTGGGGGCTAGGTTATTTTGGTATGCCTCATATACTGGTAAGGTTTATGGGGATAAAGTCTGCCCGGCAGCTCCCTATATCTCAGTTTGTAGGGATTAGCTGGGTTGTTATCAGCCTGATAGGGGCGGTACTGGTTGGTATGATGGGTATTGTTATTATACCAGAGCCCCTGGCAAATACAGAGACTGTTTTTCTAGTATTATTACAGAGATTGTTTAATCCGTGGATAGCCGGTATTTTTCTGGCAGCTGTTCTGGCGGCTATAATGAGTACGATAGACTCACAGCTCTTGGTTTCTTCCAGTGCCCTGGCAGAGGATTTTTATAAAGCCATTTTTAGACCAGAGGCAGGGCAGAAGGAACTGCTCTGGGTAAGCCGTGCTACAGTTGCTTTAATCACTATTCTGGGGCTTGTTTTTGCCCTTTCAGGGGGTTCGATACTGGACATAGTTGCTTATGCCTGGGCAGGACTGGGCGCTTCTTTTGGACCAGCTATTTTGTTTTCCCTTTTCTGGAAGAGGACAAGCAGGAATGGTGTACTGGCCGGGATAATTACGGGTGGATTAACGGTAATTATCTGGAAAAACTTCTTTGCCTATACTGGCCTATATGAGATTATTCCAGGGTTTATACTGGCTGCCCTGCTTATATATTTAATTAGTTTACTGGGTGATGGCCCGGTAGAGGGAGTGGAAAAGGAATTTGAGATGGCTATGAAACCACTGGCCAATGAATAACTGCTAGTTTTTATGCTGACCGGGAATAATAAATAAAACCTGCTTCTGCTAAGGAAGTGGGTTTTATCTATTGTCTGGAGATATAAAAGTGGTATAATATTAGTAAGTAAATTATTTACTTAAAATTGTCAGGGGGTTTATCAATGCCGCTTAAAACAAAAATAATCTATTCTTTAAGTAATAATCCCTGGTATAACCTGGCTCTGGAAGAATTTTTGTTGGAGAGCATTAGCCAGGATGAAGTTCTGCTTTATCTCTGGCAGAATCAGCGGACAGTGGTTATCGGACGTAATCAGAACGCCTGGAAGGAATGTAATTATAAGGTCCTAAAAAGAGATGAAGGTAAGCTGGCCCGCCGCTTATCAGGAGGTGGTGCGGTCTTCCATGACCTTGGTAATCTTAATTTTACATTTATTATGGGGCGTGCTAATTATTATCTAAATAGACAGTTGAGAGTTATTATTGAGGCTGTTAAACAGTTGGGAATTGGGGCTGAGTTTTCCGGTCGGAATGACCTGCTTGTTGAAGGCAAAAAGTTTTCAGGGAATGCCTTTTATTTTGCAGCTGACAAGGCATATCATCATGGCACACTATTACTTGATACTGACTTTACTCAGATGCTTAAATACCTTCAGGTATCAGCTGAGAAGATAGCATCCAAGGGGATTGATTCGGTTCGCTCCAGGGTGGTTAATCTGAAAGAGTTGAAGGCTGATTTAAATCTTGAAATGCTTAAACAGGCTATGGAGGCTTCTTTTTTAGAGGAGTATGGTGGTAAAGGACAGACTGAGTATTTACAGCCTGAAGATATTTCTAAATTAAAGGGTTTATATGAGAAATATTCCTCCTGGGAATGGTTGTTCGGCAGCTCCCCGGATTTCAATGTTGTTTTTGAGAAAAGATTCCCCTGGGGGGGGTTAGAGCTCTGCCTACAGGCCAGCAGGGGTATTATTGAAGAGGCGGTTATTTACTCTGATGCGATGGAGGTTGAATTAATAAGAAAAATTGCTGAAATGCTCAAAGGCTGTATTTTTGACATTGAGGAAATAAGTAAAAGAATTAAGAAGATTAATCCTGACCAAAATAAGGAAATAATAACTGATATTGTTTCCTGGCTAAAGGAGAAGAATATATAACTTTTGATAAGGGAGTGATCTTAATGGGAAGAAAAAAGTTGTTTTTAGTGTTAAGTCTGCTTATTGTATTTGTAATGACTACTGCTGTTAATGCAGAGGGAATAAAAAAGATAAAAGTGCAGACACCAACAACAGTAGGGGCATTACCAGTGTTATGGATGGCAGAAGAAGGTGTGCTAGGTGAGGATATAGAGATTGATGTAAAGATATCAGCTGACCATAATAGGGCTATTTCTTTGATTGCTAAAAATGAGATAGATATGATGTTGACTGGTGTTAATGTTGGAGCCAAGGTTTTTAATAAAGGGATTAATATTAAATTGCTTAATGCCAACATTTGGGCAATAGATTATGTTCTGACAAATGGATTTGAGGCAGATACCTGGGAGGACCTGCAGGGTAAGACACTCAGCCTGCCTTTGTTAGGGGGACCGCTGGATTTTCTAGTCCGGTATTTTCTGGATAAAGAGGGTATTGCCTCTGAAGAGATTAACCTGGTTTATAAGCCCTTACAAAATGGGGCCAGGACATTTATGATGGGTAAATTAGATGCCATTTTACTCCCTGAACCACTAGTGACCAAGATTTTGAGTAATAACGATAAGGCCAGCTTATCAATAAATATTCAAGACGAATGGGCTAAACACCATAATGGTGACGGTAGGATACCATTTGTAGGGCTTTTTGTTAGTAATAACTTTTTAGAGGAAAATCAGCAGTTAACAGATAGTTTTAATGATTATTATAAGATAGGTGTAAACTGGGTGAATAACAATCCTGAAGAGGCGGCAGAACTGGCAGCCAAATACTATGGTATGCCTGCTCAATTAATCCTGAAGTCTTTTAACAGGGTAAAACTGGATTGTTATCCTGTTTTAGAAGAGAACAAATTAATTGAGAGGTATTTTAGGGATATTATGACATTATACCCAGAGATGATAGGTGGTAAATTACCTGATGAATCATTTTACTTCTAGTTTTTTTAAAATAGCTGTCGGCACTGCTGGTGTTCTGGCAGTGCTTCTTTTATGGGGAGGTTTATCCAGCAGATTTTCTTCTTTAATTCTGCCTTCTCCACTGGAAACTGCTCAGGTCTTAATTGAGCTATTGGAAAGTGGAATACTGGTCACTTTTATTTTAATTACAGTTAAACGTACGATGATTGGTTATTCAGGAGCGATTATTGCCGGGCTTGTTTTTGCTTTTTTTCTACGTTACAGTAAGTTCTGGAGGCTTTTTTTCAGGCCACTGATAACAATTATGCAGACCATTCCACCAGTAGTCTGGCTGGTTCTGGCAGTTATCTGGTTTGGTATTGCTGATGACTTAACACCTATCTTTCTGATTTTTATTGTTAGTTTTCCAGTTGTTTTTATAAATATCTACCATGGGCTGGGTAATATAGATTATGGGCTTGTTGAAATGGCCAGGTTTTATCACTGCAGCAGGAAACAGATTTTTTTTGATATTTATCTTCCTTCCCTCCTACCTCACCTGATGTCAGCTATCAGTATTGGTCTGGCTTTTGCCTGGAAGTCGACAGTGTTTGCTGAGTTTGTGGGGAGTTCCAGTGGGATAGGTTTTGCCCTGAGTGTTGCCAATAACAATTTGCAGACAGATAGGCTTTTTGCCTGGTCTATTGTACTGATAGTCCTTATGTTTTCTTTTGAATATTTGATTATTAAGCCTTTAAAGAAATATGTAATGAGGTGGGAGCCAGATGTCGGCTAATTTACTTAGTATTAAAAACTTGGCCAAATCATATAATGCCTATGAAGTGCTGGCTGATATTAACTTTGAACTCAAAGATGGAGAGATTGTAGCCTTTATTGGTTCTTCTGGCAGTGGTAAAACAACACTCTTTAATATTATTGCTGGTTTACTTGACAGGGATGTCGGCGAATTAACTTTAAAGGAGGGGCTGAGGTTGGCTTGTGTTTTTCAGGAGCCCAGGCTTTTACCATGGAAGAGTGTGGAAGATAACCTTACCTTTGTTCAGCAGAACTTTCTCACTGAAAAGGAAGGGGCAGCTCTGAGGGAGTATCTTTTAAAAGGGGTAGGCTTAATTGATTTTCGGGATAGTTTCCCAGGGGAATTGAGTGGTGGTATGAAACAGCGCCTGGAGTTTGCCCGGGCCCTTTCAATTAAACCTGATTTACTTTTGCTTGATGAGCCCTTTAAATCTATTGATACAGGGTTAAAAATAAAACTACGTGAGTTGTTACTAAAGAATTGGCAGGAAGAAGCCTACTCGATTTTGCTTATTACCCATGATCCCAGAGAGGCTGTTTTACTGGCTGACCGGATCTGTTTTCTGGCAGGTCAACCGGCCGGGATAGAAAAAGAGTTTAAAATAAGAATACCTCAGGGGGAGAGGGGGCTTGCTGATAAGGGGATATATAGTATTTTACAGGAGATTGCTGACCTTTATTTAATGGATTAATTAAAAAAGGAGTTGTTTAGTAATGATAAAAAATGTTGTTTTTGACCTAGGGAATGTGCTTTTATCTTATGACCCCAGGGGATATCTGGAAAAGAAATATGATGATGAAGAATTAATTAATAAATTATATAACTCTGTTTTCAAGAGTGAGGAGTGGATAGGGCTTGACAGGGGTAGTATTAGTCAGCAGGAGGCTGTAGAAATCTTAACAAAACGGCATGGTTTTGGCAGTGAGGTTAGTGATATATTCAGAGACTGGGAGGAGATATTGCAGCCTATCCAAGGGAGCATTGGGATTTTGGAGGAACTCAAAGACAGGGGATATAGTCTTTATGTTTTGTCAAATTTCCACTTAGAGGCCTTTAAACTGGTTGCAAATTATGATTTTTTTAATAATTTTGATGAACTGGTTATTTCGGCAGAGATTAATGCTGTAAAACCGGAGCCGGAGATATACCGCTATCTACTGGCAAATTATTCACTGTCCCCTGAAGAAACTGTGTTTATTGATGACATGGAGGATAATCTTCTGGCCGCTGAGGATTTTGGGATTAAGACAATACAATTTAAAAGCCCGGTACAGTTAAGGGGAGATTTGCAGGAATTAGGTCTGTTTCACTGATATTTTACTCTCAACCAGCATATTATTATAGTAATATCCTGGAAGGGGGAATATATCAGTGATTACAGGTGTTAGGGTGAAGAGTTTAGTTAAGCATCCTGATGATCGGGGTTTTTTTATGGAGGTTTTGCGCAGGGATGATGGGTTGCTAGAATTGTTTGGGCAGGCCTCACTCTCTAAAACATATCCTGGTGTTATTAAGGCATTTCATTATCATCAAGAACAGGATGATATCTGGTTTTTTCCTTCAGGTAATGCCCAGGTGGTATTATATGATTTAAGGGAGGATTCACCAACAAGGGCCAGGACAGATGTTTATTATATGGGTGAGGATAATCAGGTATTACTCCTGATACCTAAGGGTGTTGCCCATGGGTATCAGGTGCTTGGTAATAAGGCTGCTACTATAATGTATTTTACAACAAAGCCATATAATAGGGAAAACCCTGATGAGTACAGGATTCCCTGGGATGACCCGGAGATTGGTTTTGACTGGGAGACAAAGAATAGATAAAATAGGAGGGTTTTAAATGAAATTGCTGGTTACCGGTGGAGCTGGTTTTATTGGTTCGAATTTTATCCATTATATTTTAGAACATTATGATGATGAAGTGCTTAATCTTGATAAACTGACTTATGCTGGTAACTTAAATAATCTTAAGGGACTGGAAGATAATGAACATTATAAATTTGTCAAAGGGGATATTGCTGATAAAGAGCTTGTTGATGGGTTAATGAAACAGGGTGTTGATGTAATAATTAACTTTGCTGCAGAATCTCATGTTGACCGGAGCATTAAAGAGGCTGATGTCTTTATCCAGACAAATATTAGCGGTGCTCAGGTTCTACTGGAGGCTGCTGTTAAATATAAAATAAATAAATTTATTCAGGTCTCTACTGATGAAGTCTATGGTTCATTAGGTGCTCAAGGATTATTTACTGAGGAAGATTTACTCCAGCCCAGCAGTCCTTATTCTGCCAGCAAAGCAGGGGCTGATCTACTGGTCGATGCTTATCATAAAACCTATGGCCTCCCTGTCAATATTACCCGCTGTTCGAATAACTACGGTCCCTATCAATACCCTGAGAAATTAATACCCCTTCTTATTACTAATGCCTTAAATAATAGGGAACTACCCCTATATGGTGACGGCGGGAATATCAGGGACTGGATTCATGTAGGAGATCACTGTCGGGCAGTAGATGTGGTGCTGCGTAGTGGAAAAGCAGGGGAGATATACAATATTGGTAGTAATAATGAGAAAAGGAATATAGAGATAGCGGAGGCTATTATTAATATACTTGGTAAAGACCGGGGGTTAATTAAGTTTGTTAAAGACAGACCTGGACATGATAGGAGATATGCTATAGATTATACAAAACTTAGACAGGACCTCGGCTGGAGACCTAAATATGATTTTTCCAGGGGATTAAAGGAGACAATAGAGTGGTATTGTACTAATGAAGATTGGTGGAGGGTATTAAAAACTCATAGGATGGAAAAGTAGATGAAGTTATATTTAGATAGTTTTATAAAATTCTTGACAATTATGGTCAAAATATTTATAATATAAATATGAAATATATTTTTTATATATGAAAACATATTTCATTTTAATTATAATCAAACAGGGAACTGAGTATAAATTGATGTTTGCATTAGTAATATTAGGTGTGTATTCAAAATATTGAAAATTATAAAAAGACATACGAGAAGATGAGGAAAAGGTGATAATAATTAATGAATAAAACTAGAGAATCTACCCTAGAAAGGGCAATTAAAATATTAGAATATTTGGCTACTTCAAAAAAAAACACAAGATTATCTGATATTGGAAAAACTCTTAATATACCGAATGGAACTACATACAATATTTTAAAGACACTTGAAAAATACAAATTAATTGAGTGTGAACTACCTTCAAAACGATATAAACTGGGTTTTAAGATGTTTCAATTAGGAAACCATGTTGAATGGATAAAGAATTTGAGGAATAATTCACTGCCTTATATGCGTGAACTTACAAAAGATAGTGGTGAAACTTCTCAATTAGGTATTATTTTCGAGGAGGATTTGTATTTTCTTGAAATTATTGAGACACCAAATAATACCAAAACCAGGTCAACTGTTGGATCAAGTCTACCATTGAATGCCCCCGCTGCGGGTAAAGTTCTATTAGCATACCAGCCAGCAGAAAAGAGAGAAATATTACTAAAAAATATAGAATTAGTGCGATTTACTCACAATACTATAACAGACCGAAAAAAGATGGCCGAAGAACTTCAAAAGGTAGTTGAACAAGGTTATGCTCTAGATAATGAAGAAGTTTTTTTGGGCACAACATGTATTGCTGTTCCAGTATTTGATTCTAAAAAACGTGTATGTGCTGCCCTGGGAATAACGGGTGATACTGCTCGAATTAAAAAGAATATGCCTTCTCTGATTAATACTATACAGCATGAGGCCTTAAATATTTCCTTTAAAATGGGTTATCAACTTTTATAGACTTTTATAAATAAGTATATTTTTTTGCTTTTATTCGTGAAAAAAGTTTTATATATATGAAAAATAAATTGCTATTTAAATCATTAAATATAATTTAAACCTAAAATTTGTTTTAGGTTTATTATTCATCTAAAAATATTTGAAAAGGGGGTATTGATTACATATTTTATAATATATTTTCTTAGCGTATAAAAAAGGGGAGGAAAAAAATGAGGAATAGTAAAATTGTTTTAGGTATTGTTCTGTTTTGGGTGTTTAGTCTTATAATGAGTGGAAGTGTTCTGGCGGTAGATTATGAAATGAAAATTGGTCATAGTCAATCGGTAAAGACCCCACGACATAAGGCATGTGTATATTTTAAATCACTTGTTGAAAAAGAAACAAACGGTAGAATTAAAGTAAGAATATATCCCTCTAATCAACTAGGTACAGAAGCAGAAATGATGGAAACTGTAAAAGTTGGAGCAATTCAGGCAACCTTAGGTGGACAGTTTGAAGCCGCATCTCCAAAGCTATTAATTTATACTATGCCATTTTTATTCAAAGATATTGATTCTGTATATTCTATTATCCGTGGTCCAATTGGGGATAAGATTGCAGCAACTACAGAAAAGAATAATATTAAGATACTGGCCACTGGTGTGGCAGGTGGGTTAAGGAATTTTAGTAATAATAAGAGGCCTGTCAAAACACCTGAAGATATGAGTGGTCTTAAGATGAGAACACCACCTATAGATAGTATCATTAAAACGGTTAAAGCAATAGGTGGTAACCCAGTATCTGTTCCTTATGCTGAACTATATATGGCCTTAAAAACTGGAGTTGCAGATGGTCAGGAAAATCCATTTACAAATATGGTAGACAAAAAATTATATGAAGTACAAAAATACCTAACGATAGTTAACTACCAGTTCCATCCCAGTCCACTATATGTTAGCTTAGATTGGTATAATTCCCTTGATTCAGACTTAAAGGCAATACTAAAAAAATGTGCAGAAAAAATGATGATTTATAATGACAAATTAAATCGTGAAGCAACCGAGGATTCTTTTGAAATTTTGAAAGACAAAATGGAAGTAAATTATTTAACTGAAGAACAGAGGGTACAATTTATTGAGAAATCACAAGCAGTATATGATTATTACATTAAAGAGGGTTTCTTTACTCAGGCAGAAATAGATGAGATAAGAACTGCAGAATAGTATAATAAGAAATTTAGATTAGTAAAAAAACAGGGTCGGTTATAAGACTGGCCCTGAAAAAGAAGGTGATTGTGTGAATAGAATTATAGAAATTGTAGATTCTTTGTTAATGAAAATTACCATAAATGTAATTGCTTTAATGACAATTACTATAATTATTTCTGTGTTTTTAAGATATCTATTTGGAATTTCATATGTTTGGGTGCAGGAATTGATAGTCTTTATGTTTATATTTACTACATTTTTTGGCTCAGTTCTGGCATTTAGGCGAGGAGAACATCTGTCAATAGATATTTTTTCTATAAAATTTCCAGATAAGGCAAAAAAGATAGTAAATATATTTTTTGATATTTCAATTTTGTATCTATACTGGCAGGTAATTAAGGTTAGTTTTAAATGGATAAATAAAGTGGGGAATGTTGTTACTCCAGGCATAAGGATACCTATGAAATATCTATATTTTATTCTACCACTAAGTGCAGTATTTATGATTTTTTATGTAGTTATAGATGTTTATCAGAGAATTAAAAATTGTAATTAGACAGGAGTGAATTATATGGCAGTTACAGCATTAATACTAACCTTATTATTTTTTATTATAATTGGTTTACCAATTAGTTTTTCACTTGGTCTTTCCAGTATAGTATATTTTGTGTTTAATCCTAATTTTTTAATTATGATACCTCAAAGGATGTGGGCAGGTGCGAATAGTTCTGTAATGGTAGCCTTACCCTTGTTTTGTATGGCAGGGATGTTGATGAATTTAAGTGGTATAACCAGGAAGATAATTGATTTTTGTTCTTATTTAGTAAAGCCTTTTAAGGGTGGACTGGGAGAAGTTAATGTAATTGCCAGTATGATTTTTGGTGGTGTATCTGGTTCTTCGGTTTCTGATACTTCTGCATTAGGTTCAGTTTTAATCCCTGAAATGGAAAAAAGGGGTTTCAGTAAAGCATTTGCAACAGGTATTACTGTAGGTTCATCAACTGTTGGGATGATTATTCCTCCCAGTATTCCCATGATAATTTATTCGACGATTTCTAATGAATCAATTGGTGCTTTGTTTTTAGCAGGACTTGTACCAGGTATATTGATTGGTATAAGCCAGTTGATTTTGGTATATATAATTTCTCGGCGTAATAATCATCCTATTGAAGAAGGAAAGTTTGAGTTTAAAGAAATGTTAAAAAGATCTGTCGATGGGGTGCTTTCTATATCAATGCCACTTTTTATAGTGCTTTCTGTTTCTTTTGGTATTGCTACAGCTACTGAATCAGCTGGAATAGCTGTTTTGTATGCAGTTATAATTGGTTTTTTAGTCTACAGGAAATTAAAAATTAATCGTTTTAAAGAGGTTGCCAGAGAGACAATACTTACTTCCAGCACTATTATGATTATAATTTCTTTTGCCTATACATTCATCTGGATTTTAGCTTTTGAAAGGATACCAGACATAATTGGTGATTTTATCCTATCACTTAATGTTAGCTATTTCTGGATTTTGTTTTTTTTGGACATACTTATATTATTAATAGGAATGTTCATTGATGTAAGTCCGGCTTTATTGTTACTTGGCCCTGTCCTGGTTCCAGTAATGGAGACCCTGGGTATGGATCTTTTACAACTGGGGGCAATTTTAATTGTAGGACTTGGTATTGGTCTGGCAACACCACCAATAGGAATGTGTTTAAATGCAGCATCAAAGATTTCTGATATGCCGATAATGGATATTGCTAAAGAAACACTACCTTTTCTGGCCTGTAATATATTAGTTTTAATTTTAGTGACTTTTTTTCCGAAAGTTTCATTATGGGTTCCAGGTTTGTTTTTTTAGGAGGTGATTTTTCCTGTTTTAGTATTTTTAAATACGTATTTCAATTTAATAAAATCTTAAATTAAGGAAAGGATGAAGTTTAGTATGGAAATTAGAAATGGGGTACACCCGGAAGATGCAAAACATTATACAACAGAAAAGATGAGGAAGGAATTTTTGATTCAGGATTTGTTTAATTCAGATGAGGTTAAATTGGTTTATAGTTATATTGATAGGATAATTACTGGAGGTATAAAGCCAGTTAAACAAGAATTAAAATTGGAGGCAGGTAGGGAAATAGGTGTAGAATATTTTTTGGCCCGGAGAGAAATGGGAGTCATAAATATTGGGGCTAAAGGTACTGTGAAAGTCGATGGAGAGGAGTATTCACTTGACCCAAAGGATGGGCTATATATTGGTATGGGAAATAAAGAGATTATTTTTAGTAGTAAAGATAGTGATAATCCTGCTAAATTTTATTTAAATAGTGCACCAGCTCATAAAACTTATCCGACAAAAAAAATTAATATTAAAGATGCCAAGCCAGAGAAAGCAGGATCACTGGAAAATTCAAATAAGAGAACGATTTATAAATATCTTCATCCAGATGTATTAGATACCTGCCAGTTATTAATGGGGATGACACTTCTTGAACCCCACAATGTCTGGAATACTATGCCTTGTCATACTCATGATAGAAGGATGGAGGTTTATTTTTATTTTAATATTGCTGAAGATAATTTAGTTTTTCATTTAATGGGAGAACCAGATGAAACAAGACATCTTGTTGTCCGTAATGAAGAGGCAATTATAAACCCAAGTTGGTCAATTCATTCTGGAGTAGGGACAGCTAATTATACATTTATCTGGGGAATGGTTGGTGAAAATCAAACATTTTCTGATATGGATCATGTACCTATGGGAAGACTTAAATAACTTCAAAATATATTGAAAGGAGTATGATAATGGATCTATTTAATTTAGATAATAAAATTGCTATTGTCACAGGCTGCTCAAGCCTAAAGGGAATTGGTTATTCAATTGCTGAAGGACTGGCAGAGGCTGGAGCAGATATTGCTGGGGTGGCAAGAAGTGATCTTTCTGAAGTTAAAAAAAGTATTGAATCTAATACAGGAAAAAAGTTCTTGAAGATACAGGTTGATTTACTTGAAGAAGAAAGTATTAATAAAATAGTAGAAGAAGCATTAGCTAAATACGGCCAAATAGATATATTAGTTAATAATGCTGGTATAATAAGAAGACATCCAATATTGGATTTTTCTGTAAAAGACTGGGATGATGTTTTAACTGTTAACTTACGTAGTTTGTTTTTATTAAGTCAAAAAACTGCTAAATATTTTATAGAAAACAATATAAAAGGTAAAATAATTAATATAGTATCGATGTTGTCGTATCAGGGAGGTGTCTTTGTTCCTTCTTATACAGCGAGTAAACACGCTGTGGCAGGTATTACTAAATCTTTTTGTAATGAATTGGCTGCTAAAAATATTAATGTGAATGCAATTGCACCTGGTTATATTGCAACAAATAATACTGCACCACTTCGTCAGGATAAAAAGAGAAGTGAAAACATACTGAATAGAATACCTGCTGGAAGATGGGGTAAAAATGAAGATTTAAAAGGTGCAGCTATATTTTTAGCTTCTAAAGCTTCTAATTATATGAATGGAGCAATTGTTCCTGTTGATGGAGGATGGCTTTCCAGTTAATTAATAAATAGATTGTTATGTGATAGAGGAAGATTTTTACAAAAATCTTCCTCATTTTTTTGATATTTTTTAAGATGTCTTATCTGAAATAGGTGCTTTTATCCTTGATTTAATTAGATTAGTTACGATAAAATAATCATGCAATCATTATTAAAGAGTCTGTTCGAAAAGTATCAGTATATACCACCGGGGATTATATATCCCTTCACTCAACGGTAACACCTTAACTTCGTTCAGGGATATATAATCCCCTATTTATCTTTTCGAACACACACTTAAAGGAATAATTTATCATAAGAAGGAATTTTCAAAAAATGCTTGACAGGAATAAGTCAGAATGTTAATATTATATTACACGAAACGTTTAGCGCTATTGTAATTTATAAGAATATACTTTGACAATTTCATAATAAAAAGGTGATAGAGATGGCTACGATAAAGGATGTTGCAAAATATGCAGGTGTGTCTATAGCAACAGTGTCTAAATACCTTAATGGAGGTAATGTTTTAGATAAGAATAAGGAATTAATAGATGAAGCAGTTGTTAAACTGGACTATCAGGTTAATGTTATGGCTAGAGGTTTAAAAACAAATGAGACCATGACAGTGGGAATTATAATACCTAGTTTAACCAATTTGTTTTTTACGACTATTGTGTCTAAGGTGGAAAACCTGCTACTGCAAAAGGGTTATAGTACCATAATTTGTGATTATAGAGAAGATGAAAAATTAGAAAAGGAAAAGTTGAATTTTTTACTTAGTAAAAATGTTGATGGGATAATTATGGTACCCAGTTGTTCGGAAGATAATGAACTAATAAATAAGGTTAATAAAGATTTACCGGTGGTTTTAATAGATAGAAATATCGAAGGGGTTAATTGTGATGTAGTACTGACTGATAATATTAATGGTTCCTATGATGCTGTTGAACAGCTTATTCACCGGGGACACAGAAGGATAGGTATTATTTGTGGACCTGAGGAACATTATACTGCTGTTGAACGATTAACTGGGTATGATCGGGTTCATGAGGATTATAATATAGCCAGGGATAAAGACTTAATACGCTTTGGTGATTATCAGATAGAGAGCGGTCATCAGGAAATAATCAATTTGATGAAACTAGCAGAACCACCGACAGCTATTTTTGTTACTAATTATGAAATGACTTTAGGTTCTATAATGGGAATAAATGAACTAGATATTAAAATGCCTGATGAATTATCTCTAATTGGTTATGATAATTTACAGTTGGCCAAGATAATTAAGCCGTCTCTTTCCATTGTTACCCAGCCGATGGATGAAATAGGTGAAACAGCCGCCAGATTAATGCTGAAAAGGCTTAAAAAGGATATGAGTAAGCATCCTGCTGTCTACCGTTTGAAAAGCAGGATTATTATTAAAGACTCTGTGAGGAAATTAAATGAAGGGTGAAAAATTTTGCGTTAAAACGAAACGTTTAGTGCTATATAATATTATAATATGAAACGTTTATAATAAATTCTAAAAGGCAAATGATATTTTTAAGATTGTAGATAACTTTAAAGACCGACAAATATATTTACTCCCCTTGTCGTGTACCGCAGGCACTCCGCATTTAAGTAGTTCGCCCAAGAACAGTTTAAGGTTGCGCTGCGGTGTCCTACCTCCGCTTACTGTCGAGAAATTATCCTTCGGCGTCCTGCCTACGGATAATTTCTAGAGTCGTCCAGTAAATATATTTGTCTGTATTATGATAACAAGTTGACTTTATATAAGAAGAATTCCTATAGTAAAAAAATTAATAATTATTGATTAAGTTTGAATGATTGTTAGGTCACTTTGTTCTATCAAAAATTTTAAAGGAGAAAGTTATATGGATACTAAATATTTACTGGCAATTGATATTGGTACATCTGGCTGTAAGATAAGCCTTTTTGACCTTGCGGGGTGTATTATTAGTACTTATCTGGGGGAATACCAGACATATTATTTTGGTGAAAATTGTGTTGAACAGGATGCCGGAGACTGGTGGGAGCAGGTTTGTAGAGGGATTAATGAAATAAAAAATAGCTATGACATAAATACAGATGATATTCTTGCCATTGGTGTTGATGGACATAGTTGGGCCTGTTTACCAGTTGATAGAGATGGTTTACCTTTAAGGAGGGCTATGATCTGGCTTGATAGAAGGGCTGAAAAGCAGACTATTTATTTGAAAAATTATATTGGTGAGGAAAGACTGATTAATACTAATGGCAATCCTGTCGATTCAGCCTATATTACTCCTAAAATGCTCTGGTTGAGGGATAATGAAGCTGATATTTATAAAAGAACTTATAAGTTTTTGCAGAGTAATGCCTATATAGTGTATAAGTTGAGTGGAGAATATTCCCAGGATTTATCACAGGGCTATGGTTTTCATTTTTTCGATATACATAAGGATGAATGGGCTGAAGAGATTGCTAATGAGTTAGATATATCATTAGATTTAATGGCCCCTTTATATTCTCCCCATGAAGTTGTGGGTAAGGTAAATAGGTCAGCAGCAGTAGAGACCGGTTTAAAAGAGGGGATACCTGTTGTTGCTGGTGGACTGGATGCAGCCTGTTGTACTCTGGGGGCTGGGGTAATTAAACCTGGTCAGACCCAGGAACAAGGCGGACAGGCCGGAGGAATGAGTATTGTATTAGATAAGGCAGTTATTCATCCAAAATTAATTCTGGGTAATCATGTAGTACCAGATAAATGGCTCCTACAGGGAGGTACAGTTGGAGGAGGAGGTGTTCTTAACTGGTTTAATAAGGAACTGGGTTTTTATGAACACAAACTGGCTGAAGAACAGGGTAAAAACCCTTATCAGGTCATGAGCCAGGAGGCAGCAAGTGTTCCGGCCGGTAGTGAAGGACTTATGTTTTTGCCTTATATGGCTGGTGAAAGGTCGCCACTTTGGGATACTAAAGCAAGGGGAGTATTTTTTGGTTTATCATATGATAAAGAGAGAAAACATTTGATCAGGTCGATGATGGAAGGTGTTGCTTATTCATTACGCCATAATCTGGAGACTGCCGAAGAGGTGGGTGCTGTTGCTGAAGAGCTTAATAGTGTAGGCGGCTCTGCCAATAGTGAAGTCTGGACTCAGCTTAAGTCTGATATTACTAATAAAACGATTAAGATCCCTTATGCAGACCAGGCAACCAGTCTGGGGGCAGCTATTCTGGCAGGAGTAGGTGTAGGGGTTTACAGTAATTTTGAAGACGCTGTTGAGACTACTATCAAGATAGCTAGAGTTCACAAACCAGACCAGGCTAAATTAAATATTTATCATGATTATTATCAGCTCTATATAGATTTATATCAGAAACTAAAGGATAGTTATCAAGTTCTTTATAATATTTCTGAAAATTAATTTATATCAAAGTTTTATTCAGATATTAAGAATATTATTTTATTTCTCAAAATGGGAGGTTAATTAATAATGAAGGCAGCGGTATTACATGGGAAGAGGGATTTGCGGTATGAAGAGATCAGTAGACCTGAAATTAATGAACATGAGGTTTTAATCAGGGTTAAAGCAACAGGTATCTGTGGTTCAGATCTGCCCAGGGTCCTGGGTGACGCATCACATTACTACCCTAATGTATTTGGACATGAATTTGCAGGGGAAATAGCAGAGATAGGAAGGGGTGTGAGGGCTGACTTCATAAAGGGTGATCGAGTTACTGCGGCCCCATTAAAACCCTGTCATCAGTGTGAGAGTTGTTTAAAAGGGGATTTTGCTTTATGTAATAACTATAGCTTTATTGGTTCCAGGGAATTTGGGACCTGGGCTGAATATGTTAAGGTTCCTGAAATGAATCTTGTTAAACTACCGGAAGGGGTATCATATGTTCAGGGGGCTTTCCTGGAGCCGATTACTGTAGCCCTACACGGTCTATTTTTGATGGACTTTAAACCTATGACCAGTGTTGCTATTACCGGAATGGGGACAATTGGGTTACTAACATTACAGGCTGCTAAAATTATGGGTGCCAAAGAGATAACTGTTTTTGATATCGATGAAGATAAACTGGCATTAGCTGAAGAGCTGGGCGCAGATTATCTAATTAATACAAGGAATAAAAATTTCCGGGAGAGGGTAAATGATATTACCGATGGTAATGGATTTGAGATGGTTTTAGAGACAGCAGGGGTACCACAGACTGAGCTTTTATGTCTGGAGATAGCAGCTAATAAGGGGAGTGTAATGTATATTGGTACACCACATACTGCTTTTAAGATTACCCCGGAACAGTTTGAGTATTTAAATAGAAAGGAATTAACGGTCAGGGGTTCCTGGATGTCTTATTCAGCACCATTCCCTGGTAAAGAATGGACACTGGGTGCTTATTACCTGGGAAAAAAGAAAATAAGGATCGAAAAACTCTTAGATAGGGTAATACCACTAAAGGAAATCTGGACTGCTTTTGAGGATATAGACCAGGGAAAGATAAAGGGAAAGGTTATGTTAGAGGTATAATTAATTTTAGTTTTTAAAGGGGAGGAATAAGATGTCTTTAGTTAATCCGTTATATCTTATAAAACAAGCTCAAAAAAATAGTATAGCTATTCCAGCTTTTAATATTCATAATATGGAAACAGTTCAGGGGGTGATCGAGGCAGCAGTTGAGGAGAAATCTCCAGTAATGATAGCTACTACTCCTGGCACCTTAAGGCATGCAGGGGTTTCGTGTATTGCCAATATTGTTAAAACCATTGCTACTGAGGTAAATATCCCGATAGCACTTCATCTTGATCACTGTTCATCCTATGAGGTGATTGCCCAGGCCTTAAGGAATGGGTATACTTCAGTGATGATTGATGCAGCAAAATTACCATATGAGGAGAATGTTTCTCTGGTAAAAGAGGTTGTTAAAATGGCCCATGCTGTGGGTGTAGCTGTGGAGGCAGAGATAGGTAGGATCGGTGGGACAGAGGATGATTTAAGTGTAGATGAAAGGGAGGCTTCATTAACAATACCAGCAGAGGCTAAAGATTTTATGGAGACTACTGGTATCGATACCTTGGCTATTGCTATTGGAACTGCTCATGGTATGTATCAGGGGGAACCTAAACTTGATTTTGATAGGTTATCAGCTATCAAAGAACTGGTTGATATTCCTCTTGTCCTACACGGGGCATCAGGCGTGCCTGCTGATAGTGTCCGTGAGGCAATTAAACGGGGGATATCTAAAGTAAATATAGCTACTGAACTAAAAATACCTCTGGCCCGGTCAATTCAGAATTATTTTGCTGACAATCCAGAAGGGAATGACCCTCGTAAATATCTGGGTTTAGGTAGAGAGGCTGTTAAGAAGGTGGTTAAAGAAAAGATAAGGCTCTGCAGTTCTAATAAGTTATTAAACACACTGGAGGAATATGAATGTTGTTAGCCATTACAATGAATCCAGCCATAGATAAGGTTTATTCGGTAGATGATTTTGCAGTTGATGCTGTTTTTCGGCCCAGGGATATGACAGCCACTGCTGGTGGTAAAGGATTAAATGTAGCCAGGGTGGCATATTTGTTGGGAGAATCTGTTACTGCTGCCGGACTGCTGGGTGGAAATAATGGACAATTTATTAGTAAAGAGGTTCAAAAACGGGGGATTATAAGTGAATTTATGGAGATTACAGGTGAGACCCGAATTTGTATTAATATCACAGACCAGAAAAATACTACTTCAACAGAAATCTTAGAAAATGGTCCAATTGTAAGCAGGCAGGAACTTGAAAATTTTCTGGAACACTATAATAAATTACTGGATGGAGTTGATGTTGTTACAGCTTCAGGGAGTCTGCCGGAAGGTATTCCGGTTGATTTCTATAAAATTTTGATTAATATTGCTAAAAGTAGAGATAAGAAATTTATACTGGATAGTAGTGGAGAATACCTGGTAGAGGGGATTAAGTCTATTCCCTATATGATAAAACCAAATCAGGATGAGGTTGAACAGATTGCTGGCCAAAGGCTTTCAGACATAAGTGATTATATAGGTGTTTTATGGGAGTTCAAGAAGCAGGGTATTGAACTGCCTGTCATTTCTTTAGGGAGAAATGGGTGTCTAACTGTAATTAAAAAACAGGTTTATCATTTTAAAGGGCCTCTGTTAAAAGTCAAGAATACTGTTGGTTCAGGTGATTCTTTTATAGCAGGTTGTGCTGTTGCTTTAAGTCAGGGGAGAGCGCTAATTGATGTTATAAAACTGGGGATGGCCTGTGGGGCAGCAAATACTCAATTTTTTAAGACGGGAATGGTTTCTAAAGAGTTAGTTGATGATTATTTTGAAGAAATAGAATGTGTAGAGGTAAATTAAAAAATGGAGGGATAGATATGACTACAGAAAGATTTAGAATTGCTGAGGAGGGGGTTGACCCCAATAAGGTTCCTCAAAGGACTTTGTATGATGGTGATAAAATACCTGGTGTTGGAATGGGCACCTATGGTTCTGACCGTTTTAGTGCTGGAGATATCGCTGAAGCTGTTAAGGGTGCTGCAGCAGTGGGGTACAGACATTTTGATTGTGCTGCTGCTTATCATAATGAGGATCTGATTGGTGAGTCATTAAAGGAAATATTGGAGGTGTTGGACAGGGAAGAGCTGTGGATTACTTCTAAGTTATGGAATAATAGTCATGGTAAAGGTAATGTAATTCCAGCCTGTGAAAAATCACTTAAGGATTTGCAGTTAGACTATCTTGATTTATATCTTGTTCACTGGCCTTTTCCCAACCACCATGCACCAGGGGTAAGTGTTGATTCCCGGGACCCGGATGCTGAACCTTATATCCATGAGCATTTTATGGAGACCTGGCGTGAAATGGAGAAACTGGTGAAAAAAGGGTTAGTAAAACATATTGGTACTTCTAATATGACCATCCCTAAAATGAAACTCCTATTGAGAGATGCTGAAATCAAACCGGCTTGTAATGAGATGGAGCTGCATCCCCATTTTCAACAGCCTGAGTTCTTTAACTTTTGTAAGGACAATGAAATATTGCCAATAGGTTTTACACCGATTGGTTCACCAACCCGTCCTGACCGTGATAAAACAGAAAATGATACAGTTGATATAGAGGACCCGGTTATTGTTAAGATAGCTGAAAAACATAAGGTACATCCTGCTGTAATTTGTGTTAAATGGGCAGTACAGCGGGGGCAGGTACCGATACCATTTTCAATTCACCGGAATGAATATTTGAGTAATCTTCGCTGTACAGTAGAAGACCCACTTAGTGAAGAGGAAATGAAAGAGATTGCAGGGATTAATAAGAATTGTCGCCTCATTAAGGGTCAGGTTTTCCTTTGGGAAGGAGCGAATGATTGGAGAGACATATGGGATCTAGATGGTGAGATTACAAAATAAGTTAGTATTTTCTTGATAATATTTCTCTACTATACTGGTTTGTTTTGATAAAAATCGATAAAATTATAACTGTATAAAATGTGCTTATTATTGTGAAAAGCTATTTTTTAAAGGGTGATAATTAAAGAACCTGTTATTTAAGATTAAATTAAAGGAGGTGATCAAGGACAGGTTTATGGTCAGGTTTTAGGAATAGTCTAGTCTAAAATTTAAAGGAGGATTTAATCTATGAGTAAAAGAAATTTAATTGTTTCATTGTTGTTGGTTTTAGTATTGGCTGTTAGTGGGCATGTTCTGGCGGGAAAGCCCACAATCCTTGTGTCACCAAAGGGTACTGATTCACCATACTGGTTGGTAGTTAAAGCTGGTGCTGAGGCAGCTGCTGAAGAATTTGGGGCAAACATTGTCTGGCAGGGACCCCAAAAAGAGACTGATATTGCTAAACAGGTAAATGTAATCGAAAATAATGTTATCAAAAATGTCGATGCCATAGTTATGGCAGCTACTGATGCCAATGCCCTGGTTCCTCCCCTTAAAAAGGCTCAAAATAAAGGGATACCTGTTATTACTATAGATTCTGGGGTAGCAGATGATAGTGTTGTTATGGCTCATGTATCAACAGATAATGAAAAGGCTGCCATGAAGGCAGCAGATATTTTAGCAATTCTTACTGGTGAAGAGGGTGAGGTAGGTGTTATACCTTTTGTAGCTGGTGCTGCTACTTCAATGGCCAGAGAAAACGGTTTTAAAGATGGTTTAGAAAAATACCCTGGCTTAGAAGTAGTAGCTACACAGTATTCCCAGGCTGATATAGCTACAGCAATGCAGGTTACGGAAAATATGTTAACAGCTAACCCTAATTTGAAGGCAATTTTTGCAGCCAATCTACCTGGTGGTGTTGGTGCTGGTAGAGCCTTGAAGTCAAGGGGTTTAGAAGATGATGTTGTCCTGGTTAGTTTTGATAGTGGAGATACTTTAATTAAACAGTTAAAAGAAGGTTCAGTAGATGCTTTAGTAGTACAACGTCCTTATCAGATGGGTTATCTGGGGGTACAGTATGCTATTAAGGCCATAAATGGAGAAGATATCCCTGAATTTGTTGATACAGGTTCGATAGTTGCTACCAGAAGTAATTTAAATGACCCGGTAGTTCATAAAGTATTATTCCCAAACGAATAAAGTGAAAGGATAATTGATTTAATGTGTATCTACACAAAACTAGGTGTAGATACACTACTTATTAAGAAAGGGGGATTATATTGAGTGATAATTTAGTTATAAATATGAAAAATATCACAAAACAGTTTCCTGGGGTTCTGGCACTAGATAATGTTGATCTGGAGGTAAAAAAAGGAGAAATTCATGTCTTATTAGGTGAGAATGGTGCTGGTAAATCTACCTTAATGAAGGTTTTAACTGGTGCTTACCAGAAAAGTAGTGGGAAAATATTTTTAAATGGTAAAGAGATAAACCTGGAAAACCCACGGCATGCTATGGACTTAGGAATAAGTATGATATACCAGGAATTTAATCTTGCCCCACACCTGACTGTGCAGGAGAATATTTTCCTGGGAAGAGAATCTAGCAGTAATATTTTATTAGATGATAAAGAAATGTATCGGCAAACCCGGAAAATACTGGATAGATTAAATGTTAATATTTCTCCTAAAGAAAAGGTTAAAAACTTGAGTGTAGCCTATCAGCAGATGGTTGAAATTGCTAAGGCTGTATCAATAAATGCCCAGGTAATAATTATGGATGAACCAACAGCTGCCCTGACTGCAGAAGAAAAGAATATACTATTTGATATTATTAGACAATTAAAGAGTGAAGGTAGGTCAATAATCTATATCTCGCATTTGTTAGAAGAGATAAAACAGGTTGGAGACCAGGTGACGATTCTCAGGGATGGTCGGAAAATAGATACTGTAGCGGCTTCAACAGATCCTGATAGATTAATTGAGTTAATGGTAGGTAGAGAAATTAAGGAATTATATCCTAAACGTAATGTCAAGATAGGTTCGGAAAAACTAAGGGTAGAAAACCTTTCACGCCGGAATGTGATTAGTAAGGTGTCTTTTTCAGTTAGAGAAGGTGAAATACTTGGGATTGCCGGGCTGGTTGGTTCAGGTCGCACCGAGATTCTCCGGGCTATTTTTGGGGTTGATCCCATTACAACTGGTAAAATTTATGTAGACAATAAAGAAGTTAAGATAAATTCACCTAAAGATGCTATAGAATATGGTATTGGTTTAGTTCCAGAAAGTAGAAAGGAACAGGGGCTGGCTCTGGATTTGGCTGTTGATGAGAATATTAGTCTTAGTACCTTAGATAATTATATAAGACATGGTTTGATCTATAAACAGGAAGAAAGAAGGATTGCTGCTAAGTATAAAGATGAGTTAAAGATTAAAACCCCTTCACTGAACCAGAAGGTTAAATTTTTAAGTGGAGGTAACCAGCAAAAAGTAGTTATTTCCAAATGGCTGTGCAGTAAATCTGAGATATTGTTCTTTGATGAACCGACACGGGGGATAGATGTAGGCGCTAAACGTGAGATATTTAAGGTAATGAATATGTTAGCTGAACAGGGTACTGCTATAATAATGGTTTCATCATATTTACCAGAAATACTTGCTATGAGTGATAGAATAGTAGTCATGTCTAATGGTGTGATGACTGGAGAGATTGATGGTAGTGAGGCTACTCAGGAAAAGATTATGAAATATGCTACCAGGAATATGTCTTAAAGAGGAGGATAAAAATGGAAAATATAAAGAGTGAAGAAAAAAAAGATTTGAAACTGTTTATAAGTAAATTTTCAGAAAAAATCATACCATTTACGGGGTTAATAATAATATCTTTAATCTTGACTATTGCCTCCCCTTATTTTCTAACAGTGGATAATCTTCTGGCTATTGGTGTACAAACAACCGTTATTGCCCTGATGGGTATTGGTGTTACATTTGTTATAATTACTGCGGGTATAGATTTATCTGTTGGTTCAATACTGGGTTTAAGTGGTATAGTAGCAACTTTAACAATGGCAAATGGTTTAAATATGTATCTGGCAATCCTATTAGGATTGATTACAGGCCTAGTTGCTGGTTTTATAAATGGATTTATAACAGCAAAAGGGAAGATACATGCTTTTATTGCCACCCTTGGTATGATGGGCATAGCTAGGGGGATAAGTTTACTGTTAACAGGTGGTATTCCTGTTTATCAATTGCCTCCGGAGTATGATTTTTTAGGGGCAGGTAGGTTGTTTGGAATTATTCCTGTACCGCTAGTAATATTAACAGTTGTGGCAGTACTTGCCCATATTGTGTTAAGTAAAACCAAGATTGGTAGGTATACTTATGCCATTGGTAGTAATAAGGATGCTACTTTATTATCTGGTATTAATGTAGATAAGTACACAATGATTATTTATAGTATTTCGGGATTAATGGCTGGTTTGGCCGGTGTTGTTCAGTCTTCTCGTTTGATAACGGGCCAGCCAACAGCAGGTACTGGTTATGAGATGGATGCAATTGCTTCA
The DNA here is from genome assembly GCF_017751145.1 of Iocasia fonsfrigidae. Taxonomy (GTDB): domain Bacteria; phylum Bacillota; class Halanaerobiia; order Halanaerobiales; family DTU029; genus Iocasia; species Iocasia fonsfrigidae. The sequence goes on along the minus strand of NZ_CP046640.1, from coordinate 3,655,042 downwards.
GCAGTTATTGGTGGAACCAGTCTGCTGGGTGGGGAAGGTAGTATTATTGGTACTATTATAGGTGCTTTAATAATAGGAGTATTACGGAATGGCGCTAATTTATTAAATATCTCTGAATTTGTACAGAGAATTGTAATTGGTGTAATAATAATTGTAGCTGTAATTTATGATAGAAAAAGACGCGAAAAATCTTTTAGTCAGGAATAGGTGGTTTAATGCTAAAAACGAAGTTAATACATCCAAGAATATTACAAGCTCTTGCTGCAGCAGGACATGGGGCCCAAGTCTTAATAACAGATGGAAATTATCCAGCCAGCACCCAGGTTAAACAGGGGGTTGAGACTGTTTACTTAAATCTGACTCCGGGTTTAGTGAAGGTGACAGATATACTTGATGTATTAAATAAAACAATTAGTATCGAGTCTGTTACAGTTATGGAACCTGGGGAGGGTGAAGAGCCGGAGATATTCCTTGAATTTAAGGAATGCCTGGGTTCAGAAGTAGGTTTTAATAAGGAAAAGCGTTTTGATTTTTATGATCAGTGTGTGGAAAATGATGACTTATGTCTGGTAATTGTAAGTGGTGAACAGAGGGTTTATGCAAATATTTTGTTAACAATAGGTGTAGTATAATTGTAAATAGGATTTATAATATATAGGGCCGGCATTCTGCCGGTCTTATAGGGTTTTATAGGGATGGAAAAAAGTATAAATAATAGACCTCATTTCTACATGGGAAATATTTTCGAAAAGTGTTTAAATTTAATTGATTGAGAAAATTACAAATAAATACTGGTAAGTAATAGGGGTAGCAGGCTTGGAAATCAAAAAAGATAGGTTATCTGGAACCGGCCTATTTCAGCCGCATTTTTAAGAAATATGCCGGACAGAGTCCGAGTAAATTTAGGGATAGTAAAGGGCAAAGATAAAAAAGATTAAAAATTTAAGAATAAGTCAGAAAATTTATTATAAACAGATCTAACAGGAGATAATTAGTTGTCAATCAGTTTATTGGTGTTTGTTAGAATAATGCTGGGCAGGGTATAATATAAATAACGATAACGTTACCGGTAACGTTATTGAACAATATGATTAAGTTGCATTAAATATTAGCTGTAAAGAGATGTTAGACTTGTAATATTACAACAAATAGATATATCTATTAGAAATGTTAACGGCTTGGTTATTCAATTACTATATTTTGTTTTTATAACTAAATAAGTTTTGACTTTAAATTTTCTACTAATGAAGGGAGGAGATATATAATCTATTAAATTATTGACAAGAAAATTTGGAGATGTTATAGTTGTCTTATAAGATGTCAGACCAATTTTAAATCAAGTAAGGAAAGAGTAATAATATGAAAATTAAACCAATAGAAAAAATGTCAACTTTAGATAGTGTTATAAAAACTTTAAAAGATGAAATAATAATGGGCAAAATAAAGATAGGTGACAAGCTGCCAACTGAAAGAGTTTTGTCCCGAAAATTGAATGTTGGTAGGTCTACAGTAAGAGAAGCAATAAAGGTTTTACAGGCCCTGGGATTGGTAAAAGTAAAACAGGGAAAAGGCACATATGTATTAAGAAAGAATGAAAATGAATCTCTTAACATAGCTAATTGGTTTTCTGAACATGAACTGCAAATTACTGATTTGATGGATATTAGACTTGCAATGGAGCCATTGGCAATTAAGCTGGCTTTAAAACGATCATCAGATGAGGAATTTGAAAAACTAATGAAAGATTTAAATTCAACAAATCAAAAGCTAAAAACAGCTATCAAAGAAAATAATGTAATAAAAATGGAAGTTATCGATAATACGTTTCATAGCTATGTAAGTGAAGCTACTCGTAACAACTTGTTAATTTCAATAAACGAAAAAATTTCTGAAGCAATTTTAGAATACAGGATTAAAATATTCTCAATTAAAGAAAATGCTGAAAATGCATACGAAGCTCATCAGGAAATAATAAATGCAATGAGTACAAAAGATGTTGCAAGAGCTGTTAGTGCAATGACATCACATGTTAATAGTGCTCTTTCTGATGCAATTAAATTAATAAAGAAAAACTAAATAGTTTTTTTAAAGTATAATTGGTCTGACAACATACCAAATTAAAAGTAATATTGGAATTGGTCTTAAATTTTTAATTAAATTTTTTAATTATGTAAGTTTATAATACAAGATTAGGAGATGTTATTAATGAAAAAGGCTTATGGGATTTTTCCACCAATGTTTACAGTATGGAAAAAAAGTGATGGAACTTATGATGAAAAAGGAACAGAAAAGTATATTGACTGGCTGATTGATAATGGGATTCAGTCAATAGTTCCCTGTGGAAGTACTGGCGAAAGTGCTGGTATGTTTATGGAAGAGCAAAAAAGAGTTATTGAGCATGTTACAAAGTATGTTGCAGGTCAAATACCTTGTTATGCTGGTACTGGTAAATATTCAACCCCTGAAACACTTGAACTTAGTATCCATGCAAAAAATGTTGGTGTTGATGGTCTAATGGTAATTTTACCTTATTACTATAAACCATACAAAGCAGCAGCAATGAATCATCTTAGAGAAATTCATAAAGCAACAGAATTACCAATGATACTATATAATAATCCTTGGTTTGCTGGTTATGAATTAACTGCTAAAGAAGCAAAAATACTTGTTGATGAAGGGGTATTAACAGGTGTAAAAGCAGCTCACGGTGATGCAAACAGAGTATCAGACATGAAGTTTGAATGTGGAGATAAGATGACTGTTTTTTATGGACATGACTATGCTGCCTTACAAGGATTAGCAGCTGGAGCAGATGGATGGCTTTCAGGATTTCCAGCAACATTTCCAAAACAATGTAGAGCCTTACAGGAAGCAGTAATGGTTGAAAAAGATCTTGATAAAGGAAGGGCAATCTGGGATAAATTCATACCGTTTATAAATTTCTTTATGGATCCAGAGGTTAATGCTCAAGTACACTGGTTAGAAATGTTAAAATGGGCAGCAAATGTTCAAGGTGCTAATGTTGGTATTCCAAGAAAACCTTTAAAAGAATTAGATCCTGAATTTAAGAAGAGGATGGAAAAACCATTAGAAATATTGTTAAGTATCTAAAGAGTAATTTTTATGGCTGTTAAGTTTATACAGAAAATCCTTCACACTTTGCTGTTGTATTAAAAGGCATATTTAAATTAAGATGGCATTGAACTTATATATTTCAAAAGATTTGAAACTATTTATAATTAAATTGTATAATTAACTATTTTAATAAGTTCAATGCCATCATCTATAAAAAAACAAATTAATCGTTATAGTATTTATGCACAAACCTGTTTATTATATACTAGCACTTCCTATGTATGACAAATTAACTAGTTGGACGATTTATTAGCAACGATATTGCCGTTTAAAAGACAGAATTTTAAAAACATATTGTTTTTAATTCTGTTGAAATACTTCAAGTAAAGTTGCAGAAAGTATAAAATGCAAAAGTTTATTAAGATTCAAGATAGAGGAGACTAGACGGTATTGATTTAGTTTGGGTTCTAATATCTAAAAAATAAAGAGGAGGATTAAAATGAAAAGAGTTTTTTGTTTTTTACTAACTTTAGGTGTATGTGTGGTTCTTTTAGGAAGTGTTTCGTTGGCTAAAGAAGAATATGTAATGAAGTATTCATGGAATACCCAGGCAGATCCTATGAAGACATCTAGTACTGCTCAGGCATGGGTCTTCAAACAAGAAGTAGAGCGCTTATCTGGTGGACGGATCAAAGTAGAATTATATCCTGCAGGACAGTTGGGGGATCAAAGATCTGCAACTGAACAAGTAAGGCGAGGAACTATTGAGGTTACAGATATTGCTTCAGGGGTTTTAGCTTCAATGTATTATGAACCTTTAAGCATATTTGATTTACCTTATGTTTTTTCTTCAAGAGAAGTAGCTAAAAGGGTTCTTGATACTAATAATCCTTTTACTCAAAAAATCATAGAAGATTGTGCAAAAAAAACGGGCATTAGAATCCTTGGTCTTGAACCATTCGGATTTAGACATTTCACAAATAATGTAAGACCTATCAAATCTCCTGAAGATTTAAATGGTTTAAAAATTAGAGTAATGGAGACAGTCCCCCATACAGAAATGGTTAAAGCATTAGGAGCAAGTCCAGTACCAGTACCATTTATGGAGGTATATACTAGTTTAGAAACCGGGGTAATAGATGGACAGGAAAACCCAGCAAGCCTAATTTTGTCAGAGAGTTTTCATGAGGTTCAAAAATATATGTCATTGGATGGACATCTCTTAGCGGTAGGTGCTATTTTAATTAATGAAGAATGGTACCAGAGTTTACCTGAAGACCTTCAACAGGCCTTATACCATGGAAGCCGTAATGCTATGAATACTTATAATGGTTTTGGTGGATTACTTGATGTTATAGCAATAGAAGAACTCAGGGAAAAAGGTATGAAAATATATGCCCTTTCACCTGAAGAAAAACGTGCCTTCCAAAAAGTGGCCAGACCCCCTGTTGAGAAATGGATGAGAGAAAAAATAGGTGATCAGGTAGTAGATGAGTTTCTTGATGCAGTTGAAAAAGCTGAACAAAAATTAGCAGAAGAAACTTTCTAAGATAGTATAAAAATATATGTTGGCTTTCCGCTTTATTAAAGGTGGAAAGCCAACAATATATAAAGGGGGGGTTAATTTGAAGAAAACTATAGAAAAAATTGATTTATATTTTACAGAATTAATTAATTTGATTATCAGTTTGTTATTTATTGCTATGTTTATTGTTATTATTATTGGAGTTTGGAAAAGATATGTTATCAATAATCCTTGGTTTGGCGCTGAAGAGGCTGCTAGATATTTGATGGTATATCTAGTTTTTATAGGAATATGTTCTGCCTATAATAAAAATAGGCACCCTTCTTTAACATTTGTTATAAACAGATTTTCACCTACTTTCAGGAGAGTATGGTTTATTATTATTGATCTTATCATATTTGTTTTGTTAATATATATGTTTAAATATGGTATGGAAAAAACAGTTATGGCAGTCTATTCCAAAACACCAGCCTTAAGACTTCCTTTTAACTGGATATTTATCAGTATTCCAATAGGTTCTGTTCTAATGATGATTCAATTAGTATTAAAATATCTAAAAGTAGTGTTTATTAAAGAGAAAGACTAAAATTAAAGAGGGGAGAAAAAATATGATTTTTTCATATATATTTATATTGATGTTAGTTGTCTTTTTAGTGTCAATGTTTATGGGTATGCCACTTTCGTTTGCAATGATTTTTGGAAGTTTAGTATATTTTTTGGGATCAGGTAAAGATGTTTTTATTCTTATCAACCAAATGTTTACGGGGATAGACATTTTTACTTTAATGGCGATACCATTTTTTATATTAGCTGGTGAATTAATGGTCTATTCTGGAACAGGTAATAAGTTATTGAGACTGGCTAATATATTTGTTGGACGTTTCAGGGGAGGACTAGCATATGTGAATGTCTTGGCAAGTATGCTTTTTGGAGGTTGTTCAGGTTCTGCGCTGGCTGATGTATCTGGCCTAGGTCCTTTAGAAATAGAATTGATGGAAGAGGGTGGCTATGACAAAGATTTTAGTGTTGCGGTAACAGTTACCTCTGCTTTACAAGGTCCAATTATTCCTCCTAGTATTCCATTAGTATTAATTGGTGCAGTTACAGGGGTTTCTATTGGTCGTTTGTTATTAGGGGGAGCTATTCCTGGTATCTTGATTGGTATAGCCCAATGTTCAATAATTTTTTTCATTGCTAAAAAGAGGAATTATCCACTTTATAATAAAAAAAATTCATTGAAAGAATATTTGACAGTAGTAATTAATAGTCTTCCTTTTCTCTTTATGCCCATAATTATTCTTGGGGGAATCATAACAGGTGTTTTTACTCCCACTGAGGCATCAGCAGTAGCTGTATTATATGGGTTTATTTTGACTTTGATTTTTAAAAGAAAGGATATTAAATTAAAGGATCTTTATAAAATAATAAAAAGGTCAGCCATGGTTTCGGCAGCACTTTTATTGCTTTCTTCGGCTTCAAATGTTTTTAGTTGGATTCTTTCAGTTGAGAAAGTCCCTGTTTTACTTACTAATTATTTAACTACAGTTACTGATAATGTCTATATTCTATTATTTATGATGAATATATTTCTTCTTGTTTGGGGAATGTTTATGGACAGTCTCCCAGCTATTTTAATAATTGGACCAGTAGTATTTCCTATCATGGTTAAATTTGGGGTAGATCCAGTGCATTTTGGGGTTGTGATGGCATTAAACTTAATGATTGGATTAATAACACCACCATATGGGCAGGCAATTTTTACGGGTACTATCATTAGTAATCTTCCTATGGAAAAAGTTATTAAAGAAATCATTCCCTTTTTGTTAGCAAGTATTGGAATCCTATTATTGATTACCTATCTCCCACAAATTATATTATTTTTACCAAAATTATATTTTGGGTAAAAAATAGTATTATTGTATTTTTCCAAGATTAATTATTTTAAGTCAAAAACAAAAGAAGATTAAAAGTTTAAGAATAAATCAGAAAATTTATTACAAACAGATATAATAGGAGATAATTAGTTGTCAGTCGATTTAATGATATTTGTTTTATTAAACTAAAATGATTATAGTATAGATATCGTTAACGTTACCGTTAACGTTTTCAAAAAACGAAAGTTGCCTATAAATTATCTTGCATATTATTTTAAATGGACAAAAAATATGTCCATCGAAAACGTTAACGGCGCGTTTTTAATTAAGTTTCCCAGTTGCGTTTTTTGTAGCTAAGGTAAGTTGTGAGGTTTGTCATAGTTATTGTATTATATTGCCTGGAAGAAAGAAAAAGATGTAGAACAGTTGCCACATCTTGCGGGCATATTAGGAAGATTAATCAGCTGAGGTACAGTTTTACTATTAAATAGACAAACAGGCTTTAGAGTGGAGCAGCCTGTATTATGTTAGCCCCTATTTTTTCTGAGATGTTATTGGTTCTTGGTTTTCATCCTCTTCATGCTGGAACAGTTATGATAATTGTCATGAATGTTGGATTAATAACACCGCCGTTAGGTGTATGTCTATTTGCAGCTAGTAGTGTATCAGGGGAAAAATTTGAAGAGAAATTTTGCCGTATTTAGCGATTATCTTTATAGCAGTATTGATTTTGGTTTTTGTTCCACAAATATCTTTGTTTTTACCTAGATTATTCAATTTAATGTAGTTGTTTATAAATAATTTACTATAATAAAGAAGGAGGTAATAGTTATGAAAAAAGGTGTAATGCGGGAATATATGCAGACTGCTCCAGTGTTATATTTGAATGAAGAAGGATTAATTAAAAAAAGTGGTCAAATTGTTGCTGAACTGGGGAAAAGAGCTTTGATTAGTGGAGGGCCGAGAGCACTGCAATCTATTGAAAATGACTTAGTTAGTTCTTTAGATAAGGCAGGTATAGCCTGGGAAAAACATGTATTTAAAGGGGAATGTAGTGAAAACAATATTAATTTAATAATGAGTAAGGCAAATAACATTTCAGCTGAGGTGATTATCGGTGTTGGTGGAGGAAAGTCTTTAGACTGTGCTAAAGTTGTTGCTGATCGCTGTGGTCTACCAATAGTAACCATACCGACAATTGCTGCTACTTGTGCTGCAGTAACCCCTCTGTCTATTGTTTATAATGATGCTGGAGAATATCAACTAGATTATTATCTAAGGAGTAACCCGGATTTAGTACTTGTTGATCCAATAGTAATTACCAATGCCCCTGTTAAGTATTTTACATCAGGTATTCTTGATGCCCTGTCTAAGTGGTATGAGGGGAGAGCAGCTGTTAAAAATATTGATAATCCAGATATTTTTACTGCATCGGCAATTAAATTGGCTGAACTCCTCTATACTCGAATAAATAAACAGGGAGAAGAAGCAATTAAATTAGTTAGGTCTAAAAAAACAGGACAGGCTTTAAAGGATGTTATAAATCTAAATATCTTTACTACTGGAATAATACAAAGTATTGGACAAAAAACCTGTCGTGGTGCAGCAGCCCATTCTATCCATAATGCTTTAACAATTATTGAAGAAAGCCACGAGTTATTACATGGCTTAAAAGTTGGCTATGGTATAGTTGTTCAGTTATTTATGGAAGACCTGCCAGAGGAAGAGATTAAAGAAGTAGTATATTTCTTCAGGAAACTTGGTTTGGAACCTTCTTTAAAGGGCTTAAAACTTCCGTATTCTAAAAAAATTATTGAGGGAGTTGCCCAAAAAGCGACTACTGATCCAGTGATGAGATTAATGCCCTTTAAGGTAAGTAAAGAAATGGTTATTTTAGCTATAGACAAACTTGAAAATACTGTTCCCAATTATTAATGGAAGTTTTTTAAAGGAGGAGTAGGAATTGAATATAATAATACCAATCAAACAGGTACCGGAAACAGGGAATGTCAAAATGGATGAAGAGACAGGAACAATGGTGCGGTCTGGAGTAGAAAGCATTGTTAACCCTTTAGATCTTTATGCAATTGAATTAGGAATTGAACTTAAAGAAAAATATGGTGGAAGGATAACAACTATAACTATGGGCCCCCCATCGGCTCAAAAAGCCTTAAGAGAGGCCTTAGCTATGGGTTGTGATGAAGGAGTTCTTTTATCAGGCAAGGAATTTGCTGGTTCAGATACCTGGGCAACCTCATATGCCCTGGCAGAAGCTATTAAAAAATTGGGTAAATATGATTTGATTTTAGCTGGAGAAAGGGCTACTGATGGAGATACCGGACAGGTTGGACCAGGGATAGCCTCTTTTCTAGATATACCATTACTTACTTATATCAGTAAGATTAACCATATTAAAGAAGATAGTCTAACAGTTGAGAGATTAGTTGAAGAAGGATATGAAGTATTAAAAGCACCCTTACCTGCCCTTTTAACAGTAGTAAAAGAAATTAGTTTTCCCCGTCTACCTACTTTAAGGGGGAAGCAGAAAGCTAAAAAAGCAGAGTTAATAAAATTGTCGGCGGAAGATATTGAATTAGAACAGGGGAAACTAGGATTACAGGGTTCCCCTACCAGAGTAGTAAAAATAAGTCATCCCAGAGTTACCAGGAATGGAGAATATCTCAAGGTTATTGATGAAGATAGTCTGCAAAAGGCTGTAATGAGATTTAAAGATTTTCTTAAGGAAAAGGAAATTATTTAAGGGGGAGACAGTCGATGAAATATAAAGGTATATGGACTATTGCTGAAGCTGAAGATGGAAGAATTAAAGAAGTATCTTATGAATTACTTACCCGGGGTAAAAGACTTTCTAAAAAACTAGGCTGTGAATTGACCTCGATTTTATTAAGTAATAATATCAGTGAAGAACAAGCAGAAGAACTAATATTAAGGGGGGCAGATAAGGTTTATTTGGCAAATGCACCTGAATTAGAACATTTTATTGTAGAAAACTACAGTAATGTTTTGATAGAGTTGATTAAGAAATATAAACCAGCTATTATTTTATCAGCTGCAACCACTAGTGGAAGGGCGTTAATGCCCCATGTGGCCATTAGAATGCATGCAGGACTCACAGCTGATTGTACAGAACTGGATATAGAGGAAGATTCCAATGACCTCCTACAGACTAGACCGGCTATCGGTGGTAATATTTTAGCTACAATTAAAACACCTGAACACAGACCGCAGATGGCGACAGTAAGGCCCAGGTCTACTAGGCCAGCCCAAGTTGATTATTCACGCCAAGGCAAGGGGGAGATTATAAATTATCAATATAATCAGCAGCTCTTTGATGGTAGGGTGGAGAGAATTGCTTTTAGAAATGATGCAGAAGAAGATAATATTCAAGATGCAGAGATAGTAGTAGCTGGGGGCAAGGGGCTTAAGAAAAAAGAAAATTTTGATTTGCTTAATGAACTGGCTGGAAGACTTAATGGTGTAATAGGGGCTTCCCGGGAAGCAATTGATAGGGACTGGCTCTCTTATCCACACCAGATAGGGCTTAGTGGTAAAACTGTAACCCCTAAACTTTATATAGCTGCTGGAATATCAGGAGCTATTCAGCACCTGGCTGGGATGAAAACGGCTGAAACAATTATTGCGATAAATCAGGATCCGGAGGCAGCTATCTTTAAAGTAGCTGATTTTGGGATTGTTGGCGACCTTTTTGAAATAATCCCAGAAATAAATGAGCTATTGGAGAAGGAGGGTGTAAAGTGAAATATAATCCTGTTACTGGGAAAATACTAGACCAACTGATAGAGATTTTGGGGGAAAAAAATGTCTTAACTGACCCAGCAAAGCTGGAGACCTATTCCCATGATGAAACCCCTATTGAACAGTATGGCCATCTGCCAGAAGTAGTAATAACCCCAAGTTCAGCAGAGGAGATTTCTACTGTAATGAAACTGGCCAACCTGGAGCTAATACCTGTTACTCCAAGGGGTGCTGGGAGTGGATTATCTGGTGGGGCGATCCCTGAATATGGTGGAATAGTTTTATCAGTAGAGAAAATGAATCAGGTTTTAGAGGTTGATTATAACAATCTAATGATGACTCTGGAACCAGGGGTAGTTACTAATAGTGTTAATGAAGAAATTAAGGAAAAAGGACTCTTTTTTGCTGGTTATCCTATGAGTGTAGAGTCCTGTTATATTGGTGGAAATATTGCTGAAAACGCAGGTGGGGGTAAAGCAGTAAAATATGGTGTGACTGGTCGCTATATTATGGGATTAGAAATTGTTACTCCTACAGGTGAGATTGTTCAACTTGGAGGAAAAAGGGTTAAAGATGTTACCGGATATGATCTTAAACAATTGATTGTTGGTTCAGAAGGAACCCTAGGTATTATTACAAAAGCCATTGTAAAACTTTTGCCTCTACCAACTGAAAAAGTTGACTTGCTCGTTTTATTTAAAGATATTAAATCAGCTATTGAGATGGTACCTACTATTATGACTAGAGGCGGGATTATTCCTACTGGTATTGAATTTATGGATAAATTATCAATTAAAAAATCCTGTGAGTATTTGAATGAGCACCTTCCTTATCAAGAGGCAGGGGCAGTTCTTTTAATTGAAGTAGATGGTCATAAAGTACAGGAAGTTGAAGATGATGCCGAAACTATTGGGGAGTTGTGTCTGGAAAAAGGGGCTATTGAAGTTTATGTAGCAGATAATCGTACAACACAGGAGAGGGTCTGGAATGTGCGTAGAAATATTGCTGAGGCATTTAAGGTCTTCAGTCCCCATCAGAGTTTAGAAGATATTGTTGTTCCTATTGCAGCAATACCTGAGTTGATGCCAGAAATAACTTGTATTTCAAAGAAATATAATATTCAGATTCCCTGTTATGGGCATGCTGGTGATGGCAATTTACATGCAACACTGGTTAAAAATCCAGATACAGATATGCAGGAATGGTACCAGACTGAGGAAAAAGCATTATATGAATTATATCAGGCCGCTCTAAAATTGGGAGGTACACTTAGTGGTGAACATGGTATTGGCTCTAAACGCAGGAAATTTATGAAAGAATTAATTGACCCTGTTGAGCTTGGGCTGATGAAGAAAATCAAAAAATCTTTTGACCCAAATAACATCTTAAATCCCGGGAAGATTTTTAAGTTGGAGTAAATGTATACTAATTGCTTGCATTATACTATAAGATAACTTATAATTATAATGGAAAAAATCGGTTAAATTATCTAAATGAAGTCTGCATATAGCTAAGTTATATGGTTCTAAAAATTATTGATTTAGTGATAGACATTGACAATCTTTTGTTGGTCAGTGTCTATCAATATCATTTTATTAACTTGCTATGTAGTTAAACATATTAGGAGATTAATATAGGAGATTAATAAAGGAGTTTGAAATATTGATAAACTTTCATGTTTGGAGGTTATATAATTTATGAGGGTTACTATAAAAGATATTGCTAAAGAGGCTGGAGTATCAGTTACAACTGTTTCCCGGGTTTTAAATGATAAACCAGATGTTAATATTGAAACCAAGAAAAAGATCAAAAAGATAATAGATAAAATGGGTTATAACCCCAATGGTGTTGCCAGGGGGTTAGTGTTGAATAAAACCAATACTATAGGATTAATTGTACCTGATATTAGTAATCCGTTTTTTCCAGAAGTTGCCAGAGGAGTTGAACATACCGCCAAAAGACAGGGATATTCAGTTATTTTGTGTGATACGGATAATAACAGAGATGAAGAAAGACAGGCAATTAATTTATTAAGAAATAAACGTGTAGATGGAATAGTAATTTTTTTATCTTTAAGTGATAAGGAATTGTTGAAAGAATTGGAGCAGAGGATATTACCGGTAGTTCAGATAGCTGACAATATAAGTAGTTATAAAATATCTTCTGTTTCAATAGACAATATTAAATCAGCTATTACAGCTACAGAACATTTAATACAGTTAGGACATAAAAAAATCGGGCATATTACTGGTGACTTAAAAACTAGTTCTGCTAAAAACAGGTTGCTGGGTTTTAAGAGGGCGATATTATCGGCTGATTTAAGATATAATGAAAAATGGGTTTTAGAAGGGGATTATAGTAGGGAATCAGGCTTTAAACAAATGTTTAAAATACTTTCCCTGGATGATAAACCTACGTCAATCTTTACCTCTAATGACCTTATGGCTTTAGGGGCATATGAGGCTATCTTAGATAATGGCTTAAATATACCGGAAGATATTTCAGTAATTGGGCATGATAATATTGATATAAGCAAATTAATACGGCCTGGTTTAACGACAATTCATCAACCCAAATATAGTACAGGTGAATTAGCTGCCCAGATTTTAATTAATGAAATAAAAGGGAAAACAAACAAAAAAGAAGCAAAAATTCTGGATACAAGATTAGTAATAAGAAATTCAACAAGGAAATTAATCTAATCATATAAAATATAATTGCAAATAATCTTTTTTATAAAAAAGCCTATTTTAAGAGTCTGTTCGAAAAGTATCAGTATTATACCCGGAGGGGATTATCTATCCCTTCACTCAACGGTAACACCTTAACTTCGTTTAGGGATATATAATCCCCTATTTATTACTTTTCGAATGCACACTTTAATAGATATCTATCTACGATATGAATTTTAGTTGACAAAAATAATTAAGATTTAGTATAATATTCTTAGTTAATTTATTAAAAAAACTAAGTTGAGAGATAATTAATAAAATAAGAGGAAGGGAATAGAATATATAGGGAAAGGGTATAGAAAAATTATGAAAAAATTGCAGGGACATGTGTTTTTAGCTAGAAATAATATAGATATGACAACAAAAAACAGACTATTTTAAACAGTATATCTATTTATGCCTGTTAAGGGGAAGAGAGTGTTATGTTATGGAAGATTTTCTACTGGAGATACAGGGTTTAACTACCGTTAACCTTGATGGTTTTAACCTTAACGATATTAACCTGAATCTTTTTCCTGGGGAGGTTCATGCTGTTGTAGGTCTGGGGGGGTCTGGAAAAAAGACCTTGATAGAGGCTATTGCTGGTTTAGTTGATGTCAAAGGGGATATTTTTTTTAAGGGAAAACCGCTTGATTTTAAGATATCTCTTTTGCGGAATAAGGGGATAGAATTTATTTTTGATACACCTTCAGTAGTGGATGAACTTACTGTGGCAGAGAATATTTCATTGAACAGATATCCCAGGTGTGGACTGTTGCCCTTTATAAATTTTCAGGGTGTAAAGAATAACTGCCACCAGGCCCTTGATATTATGGAACTGGATTTTGACTATAATATGAGGGTGGGTAAATTATCGGCTGAAGAGAAAAAGAACCTTTCTATTGTCAGGGCTTTTTTTAATAAGCCGGAGATAGTAATTATGCATGAGCCAACAGATTGCCTGGGAGTTAAATCAATACAGAGGCTGTATAATAATATCTACCAGTATAAAAATGAGGGTGGTAGTATTATCTATATAACTAAGCAGTGGAAGGATGCCTTAAAGGTTGCCGACCATGTATCAGTGATGTTTCAGGGTGAAATTCTGGGTACTGTATCAGAGGAAGAGGCCAGAACAGCACCTGAGAGACTGGTTAATATGATGCTGGGTAATGAATTATATAATAGGGACAGTGGTGGTGTAGAGGTAGAGAATGAGACCAAGAAGATTCTAAATACAGTTTTTAAAGCTACAGAATTCCTGACTTCCAAATATGAGTTGAAAGATGTATTAAAATTACTGGCTGAATACACTACAGATTTTATGAAAGCTGATGCTTGTACAATCAAATTGCTTGATGAAAAGACTAATACGATCATAGATACAGTTGATTATAGTACTAATAATAAGTTGTTTGCCGAGCTGAAAGAAGAAGTAATCTTTCAGCTTACCAGGAATGATGAGATCTTTTATGCCTTTCAGCATGATGAAGACTTTTTCAAACTCTTTAAAGGGGTTAATGGAGTAAAGACGATTGTGGTGGCCCCGGTTTTGATACGCTCACATGTAACAGGAATAATTCAGGTTTCCTATAGAAAAGAATACAATTATTCTGAGAAAGAGGCTATTTATCTATCAACCCTGGCCAGACAGGCTGCTCTTGCTATTGAAGATACTAGACTGATGGGTAGGTCAGCCCTTTTGCAGGAGAGTCACCATAGGATCAAAAACAATCTGCAGTATATTATAAGTTTGATTACCCTGCAGAAGGATTTTATGGGTAAGCATTCATCAAGGGATATAAGTGATACTTTAAATAATATTATCTTTCGTATAAAGAGTATAGCTTCTGTACATGACCTTCTGTCAAAAGATGAATTAGGGAGGAGTATAATTAATGTCAAAGAAATAGTTAATGTTATTATTGAGTTTTTAAATACTAATAAGGTTAAGATGATACTGGAACTTGATGATATTTTTATTTCTTATGATAAGGCCTCTGCTATTGCTTTAGTTATTAACGAATTAGTTAGCAACTGCCTTGAACATGCCTTTCCAGAAAACAACCAGGGGGAAGTTAAGATATTATGCTGTAAAAGCAGGGATAGGATTAAACTGATAGTTAAAGATAATGGGAAGGGGTTACCAGCTGATTTTAAGATGGATGAATTAGATAGTCTTGGTTTATCCATAGTTTTTTCTATTGTGAAACATCAGTTTCGAGGTGATATAAAGTTGTCATCTGTTAATGGTACCCAGGTGGATATCAGTATACCGTTTTAAAGGGGTGTGATTTATGGATAAATCATTAAATGTTTTAATAGCTGAGGATGAGTCAGTCATATTAATGGGTTTGAAATCTAATCTGGAAAAGCTCGGTCATCGGGTTGTTGGGGAGGCTTTAGATGGTAAACAGGCAGTTAAATTAGCCCTGGAGAAAAAGCCTGATTTGATTTTATTGGACATTAATATGCCTTCTATGGACGGTATAGAAGCAGCCAGCAGGATCAATGAGCAGTGTTTAATTCCCTGTATTATTATAACTGGGTATAATGATCAGAAATTGATTGACCGGGCAACAGAGGCTGGTGTATTTGGGTATCTAATCAAACCTGTGGGTATTAATGATATAAGACCGGCGATTGATATTGCCCGGGCCCGTTTTGCAGAATTTAAAAAACTACAGGATGAACTGGATAATGCAGAGGAGGCCTTGAAAGCTCGCAAATTAATTGAACAGGCCAAAGGTATCCTGATGGACAGAATGGATTTAAAAGAGGCAGAGGCTATGCGCTTGCTACAGAAAAGGAGCAATGAGCAGAACAAAAAAATGGTTATTATCGCCAGGGATATTATTGATGCCGATCAACAGTTTGAACTTTAATTTGGGGTTTATCTTATAATATTTCCACTATTGACTTTAGTGTAAATTATTTGACATCTAACTATATTTCTGGTATAATATTGTACAAATAAAATACTTATATTTGTACTGATGGTCGGTACAAATTGCTAAAGAGGTCAAGGAGGCCCTTTTTTATCAATAACCTGGTCAGGTTATTTGTTAAAGAGGGTCTCTTTTTGCATTCTTATCTAGGCAGGGTTTATTTATGAGTTATTTAAGGTATTAAAGGGGGTGACTTCATAAAGTGAGTTCTTAGTTTCAGAGGGGGTTTTTTGTCGCGTAATAAACAAAATAATTAGAGGAGGAAAAAACTTGAAAAAATTATTATTGTTTGTGCTTAGTGTTGTAATGGTTTTGGGTGTGGTTTCTATTGCCGGGGCTGCAGATGTCAAAATTGGTTTTTTAGTTAAACAACCTGAAGAAGCCTGGTTCCAGGATGAGTGGAGATATGCTGAAGAGGCTGGAGAAGATTATGGTTTTGAGGTAATAAAGATTGGTACAACAGATGGTGAAAAGGTATTATCGGCTATTGATAATTTGGCTGCTCAGGGAGCCCAGGGTTTTATTATCTGTACACCTGATGTTAAGCTGGGTCCTGCCATTAAGGCCAGGGCAGATATGCAGGGTTTAAAGTTTATGAGTGTTGATGACCGCTTTGTTGGTTCAGATGAGCAGCCTATGGAAGAAGTACACCATATGGGTATTTCTGCTTATAATATTGGTAAGTTAGTGGGCAAGACCCTGGTTGAACAGATGAATGAGATGGGTTGGGATTATGATGAGGTAGGTTATCTGGAAATGACCTATAATCAATTACCAACTATTGCTGAGAGAACTAATGGGGCAACAGATGTGCTCCTGGAAAAGGGGTTCCCAGAAGCTAATAGATATGAAAGCCCAATGAAGACTCTTGATACTGAAGGTTCTTTTAATGCTGCAAATATCACTATTACTAAGCATTCAGATGTAGATAAATGGATTATTGCTGGTGGTAATGATTCTTCAGTTATTGGTGCAGTAAGGGCCCTGGAGGGACAGGGTTTTGGTGCTGATCAGGTCATTGGTATTGGTATTAATGGTTCTAATTTTGCTATTAATGAATTTGAAAAAAATGAACCTACCGGTTTTTATGCCTCTGTAAAATTAAGTGCCAGACAACATGGTTATGAAACAGCTGAATTGATGTATAAATGGATTGCTGAAGGGGAAGAACCGCCAAAGGTTACCTGGACTGCTGGTACATTGATGCATAGAGGAAATTATGAAGAACTAATGGACTAAGTTTGATAGATAGGGCCAGGGCAGTACTGCTGCCTGGCCTATTCTCTTTAATTTGGAAGAGAGGAGTTGTATTATGAGTCATTATCTAGAGTTTAAGAATATAACGAAAACTTTCCCTGGTGTCAAGGCCCTTGATGAGGTTTCTTTTGGGGTTGATAGTGGGAGCATACATGGGTTAGTTGGTGAAAATGGTGCTGGCAAGTCAACCCTCTTACACACCCTAAGTGGAGCATTTCAACCGAACAAGGGACAGATAATAATAGATGGTAAACAGCGCAATTTTAGCGGTACCAGGGATGCCCTTGATACAGGTATTGCCGTTATCTACCAGGAATTAAATCTGGTTCCAGAGATGACAGTAGCTGAGAACCTGATGGTCGGTAATTTTCCACATAAGAAGGGTTTTGTTGACCATCATGAATTAATGGAAAAAGCCCGGCAGCAGATTGAGGGTTTGATGGAGGATTTTGACCCTGACACTAAACTTAAAGACCTGTCTATCGGCCAGCGGCAGATGGTTGAGATAGGTAAGGCTTTATTACAAAATGCCAGGATAATTGCTTTTGATGAACCGACAAGTTCCCTATCAGAAAGGGAAGTTAAACATTTATTTAAAATTATTAATAATTTAAAAGAACAAGGGTGCGCAATTATTTATGTATCTCATAGGATGGAAGAAATCTTTAAATTATGTGATGCCTGTACTGTTTTTCGTGATGGAAAACATATTGAAACATACAGAGATATGGAAAATGTTACCCACGACTTGCTGGTTCAGAAGATGGTGGGTCGTGAGATTAAAGATATCTATGGTTATGAACCCCGGGATAAGGGAAAAACAATTTTTCAGGTTAAAGGTATATATGGCCCTGGTATTAGTAAAAAGGCTGAATTTGAAGTGGCAGCTGGGGAAGTGGTTGGTTTCTTTGGGTTAGTTGGGGCTGGCAGAACAGAACTCTTTAAACTGATTTATGGTGAGGAAGCAGTAGAATCAGGTGAGATTAGAGTAAATGGAGAGAGGGTTGAAATTAATAACCCTAAAACTGCTATAAAAAATAGTATCTGCCTTTTGCCAGAGGATAGAAAAGATGAAGGGATTATTGGTATACGCTCTGTTAGTGAGAATATTAATGTAAGTTGTAGGCGACACAGTCTGAAGGCTGGCCTTTTTCTGGATAAGGAGAAAGAAAAAGAGACAACAGATATATTTATTAAGAGTCTGGATATTAAAACCCCATCAAGGGAGCAGCTGGCCGGGAATCTGTCAGGTGGAAACCAGCAGAAGGTGATTTTATCACGCTGGTTGAGTGAAGATGTTGAGGTTTTTTTAATGGATGAACCAACAAGGGGTATAGATGTTGGGGCTAAATATGAAATCTATAAGATAATGTACCAGCTTGCCGGTGAAGGTAAAGCAGTAGTCTTTATTTCCAGTGAATTGCCTGAAGTGATGGGTGTTGCAGATAGGATTATTGTCATGAGAAGTGGTGAGATTGTTGGTTCATTAGACCGGGAAGAGGCAACCGAAGAGAAGATACTTTCCATGGCACTGCCTGTTTCCTGAAATAAAATTTTTAAGGCAAGGGAGATTTGATAATATGGATAATAGTGGAGTAAAATCAAAGTTATCATTAAAATATTTTTATGATAATTATAGCATAATTGTTATCTTTGTGGTAATGTTTATTTTACTGTCTATCTTTGTACCCTATTTCTTCACCTGGAGGAATATGGTGGGACTGGCACTTTCAGTAGTAACCATAGGTATTATAGCCAATACAATGATGTTTGCTCTAGGCAGTGGTGATTTTGACCTATCTGTAAGTTCGACAGTAGCTTTTTCAGGGGTTATGGCTGCGGTCATTATTAATGCTACAGGGAATGTATGGCTGGGTATTTTTGCCGGTATTATAGGTGGTGGTATAGTTGGTATAATCAATGGTTTTTCCATTGCTAAACTGGGATTAAATGCCTTAATAGTTACCCTGGCTACCCAGATGATTTTCAGGGGAATGGCTTTTATATTGTCAGGTGGTAGGGCAGTAGGTATTAGGGAAGCAGGTTTCTTTAAACTGGGTAATAGCATGATTTTTGGTATACCGACCCCGATCTGGATTATCATTATATCTTTTATTATCTTTGGGATATTACTTAATAATACGGTTTTTGGTAAAAACACATTGGCGATTGGTGGTAATACCAAAGCAGCCAGGTTAGCAGGTATTAATGTAGATTTTACCAAGATAACTATTTTTACTCTGCAGGGAATTATGGCAGGTTTTGCTGGTGTTATACTGGCTTCTCGTATGACTAGTGGGCAGCCAAATGCAGCCCAGGGTCTGGAGTTAGATGTTATTTCAGCCTGTGTACTTGGTGGAGTGTCATTAAATGGTGGTATAGCTACAATGAGTGGTGTGATTGTTGGTGTGTTGATTATGGGTATGATTTCTAATGCCTTAAATCTATTAAATGTCCCTACTTTTTATCAATATGTTGTCAGGGGGGCAGTACTATTAATTGCTATCTATCTTGATAAATTAAAACAGCGTAATCTGTAAGAGTACAATAATATAAAGGAAGATTGTAAAATCACTGTGGGTAGGCTGCAGTGATTTTTTTTATCCTTTTTTAATATTTCGATAAGTTCTGGGTGATATCCCCATGATTTTTTTAAAGACTCTTGAAAAGTAATAGGGGTCATTATAGGCAAGTCTGGCGGCAATTTCCTTTATCTGTAAGCCAGTTAAATCCAGGTATTTACAGGCCTGTTGGATTTTTAACCTAATGAAATAATCAATAGGTGAAAAACCGGTTTTTTCTTTAAATAGTTTATTGAACTGGCTTTTTGATAGATTGTTCTGGCTGGCCAGTTTATCAAGGCTTATTTTTTTATTGAAGTTTTCTTTCATATAGCTAATAGTTTCATTAATATAGTTTTGATCTTCTTGACCTGTCTCTTTAAAAAAGATAGTAGCGAGAATATGGTTAAAGGCCTGTGCTGAATAAATAAGGTTATTAGTACTGTATCCACTGTTTAGCACATTAAAGATTGAGTCAAAAAAACCTGTAATAAGGGGTAATTTATTAACTGCTATACTGGAAATGGTTAAACTGTCTTTGTTATTAAGATTCAAATAATGCCCAGCTATCTGGCCGTTAAAATGACACCAGTAGATATACCAGGGTTCTTTGTTATCAGAGCTGTAGATGTGTGCTAAAAAAGGCGGAATGATCAGCAGTGTATTTTCTTCCATATTTCGTTTTTGTCCATTGATAGTGATTATCCCCTTTCCTTTTGAACAATAGATTAAAATATATTGTTTGCTCCCTTTTTTTCTTTTTCTATAGTGATATTGTGCATGAGGAAAATAACCAATATCTGTCACATAGAGGTTTTTTAACAATGGATGACGAGAAGTTTTTTTAATAATATTCTCCGGTATAACAAAGATTTTTTCATTTTGGAATCCGCTTTTCTTTTTTATATTTTTCATAATTATATTATATAAAAAGACCAAGATAATTTCAATAATAATAAGAATATAGTCCATCTTTTCTATTTTAAATTCCATTGCTATAGAGCTGTGTTCATTATATATTAAAGTAAATAGTTGAAAAGGGGTGATTAATCATGAAAAAAGACTATGTAAAAATGTGGGAAGAGGACCTTGAGATACCTACTTACCCTGTCGGAGAGGCTGATAAGAATCCAATGTTTTTAGAAAAAAGGGTTTATCAGGGGAGCTCAGGAAAGGTTTACCCATTACCATTTACTGAAAAAATTTATGATAAAAAGGTAAGCAAGGAATACCGGGTAGTGTATCTGGAAAACCCTTATCTAAAAATTATGATTATGCCGGAGATAGGTGGAAGGATTCAGCGGGCTTATGATAAGACAAACGGCTATGATTTTGTTTATTATAATCAGGTTATTAAACCTGCCTTGGTAGGTTTAACAGGTCCCTGGATATCTGGAGGGATTGAGTTTAACTGGCCACAGCATCACAGGCCGCGCACCTTTGCACCATTGGAATATACCCTAGTTGAGAATGAGGATGGTAGTAAAACTGTTTATTTGAGTGAAATTGACAGGATGTATGGAACTAAAGGGATGGCTGGAATTACCCTTTACCCAGATAAGGCCTATCTGGAAATAGCGGGTCAGCTTTATAATGGTACTAAGCTACCACAGAGCTTTTTATGGTGGGCCAACCCAGCGGTAGCGGTTAATGATCAGTATAAGTCGATTTTTCCACCAGATGTTAATGCTGTTTTTGACCATGGTAAAAGGGATGTTTCTACTTTTCCTCTTGCTACTGGAGAGTATTATAAAGTTGATTATTCTGATGGTGTTGATATTTCCATGTATAAAAACATACCAGTACCTACTTCTTATATGGCTTATCATTCCGATTATGATTTTGTTGGGGGCTATGATTTTGGGAGGGAAGCTGGCATTTTACATGTAGCTGACCATCATATTGCACCTGGTAAGAAACAATGGACCTGGGGTAATGGGGATTTTGGTCAGGCCTGGTACAGGAATCTTACTGATGAAGATGGCCCTTACATTGAATTAATGACCGGGGTATATACAGATAATCAACCTGATTTCACCTGGTTACAACCCTATGAAGAAAAGACCTTTAAACAGTATTTTATGCCCTATAAACAACTGGGTGAAGTAAAGAATGCTAATAAAGATGTTTTAGTAAATCTAGAGTTTGCAGGTGCTAAGGCCAGCCTAGCTGTTTATACTACTTCTATCTATGAAAATTTGCAGATAAGGTTAAACTCAGGTGATGATGTCTTAGTAAAGGAGATAGTTACTACCGGGCCTGAAAAGGTTTATAAAAAAGAAATTAACTTTGCTGAAAACAGGACTAAGGATTCGTGTGAATTAAAGGTTATTACAGATAAAGGGGATCTGCTTATCTCTTACCAGACAGATAGAGATAATGAAATAGAAGTACCTAAACCAGCTAAACCAGCGGTTAGACCGGCAGAAATTGATAGTAATGAAAGGCTTTTCTTGACCGGCCTTCATTTAGAACAATACCGACATGCTACCTATGAACCTGATCCCTATTATCTGGAGGGATTAAAAAGGGACCCCGGTGATATTCGGATTAATAATGCTTACGGGAGACTGCTTTTTAGAAGGGGTATGTTTGCTGAAAGTGAGGTTTATTTTAGAAGGGCAATTGAGAGACTTACCTGGAAAAATCCTAATCCATATAATGGTGAACCTTATTATAATTTAGGTTTAACACTTAAAATGCAGGGTAAACTGGATGAAGCCTTTGATGCCTTCTATCAAGCGGTCTGGAATGAGGCCTGGCAGGCCAGTGGGTATTATGTTTTGGCCCAGATTGCCTGTTTGAAAAGTAATTATGGTGAGGCTTTAAAATATGTAGATAAGTCTATTATTAAAAACTACCATCATATCAAGGCCCGCAATCTAAAGACTATGATACTCCGTGTGCAGAATAGAATGGAAGAAGCACGTGATTTTGCTCAGGAGACTTTCAAAATAGACAGACTTGATTTTCTTGTACGCAATGAACTTTATCTGATTAATTCTTTTAATAAGGGTAAAGAGCAGGCACAGGCTGTTAAAGAAAAACTATCCTGTATTATGCGGGACAGCCACCATAATTATCTGGAAACAGCTATTGATTATGCAGAGGCAGGGTTTTATAATGAGGCAGTAGACCTTCTGGAGAGATTAATTGAGAGGGCTTCTAGCAAGGAAAAAGTCTACCCTATGATTTATTATTATTTAGGATATTATTGTGAGCAAATTAAGCAAGAAGATAAGAGCTGGAGATATTATGAATTAGCAGTAAAGGCTCAGTCTGATTATTGTTTTCCCCATAGGGCTAATTCGATCTCTGTTCTGGAAAGGGCAATGGAAGTTAATGAACATGATCCGCGGGCACCTTATTATCTGGGGAATCTCTATTATGATAAGAAGCAATATCAAAAGGCCCTTAGTCTCTGGGAAAAGGCCAGAGAAGAGGATAATGACTTCCCTACTGTCCACCGTAATCTGGCTCTAGCCTATTATAATAAAGAAGGGAAAACTGCTGAAGCCAGGATTTCACTGGAGAAAGCCTTTGAACTAAATCCCACTGATGCCAGGGTCCTTTTTGAACTTGATCAATTATATAAAAAAATACAGCTTGGTCATCTGGAAAGGCTTGCTTTCCTTGAAGAGAATATGTCTTTAATTAAGGGAAGAGATGATTTATATAATGAATATCTTACCCTTTATAATAATATAGGAAAATATCAGAAGGCACTTGAACTCCTGAAAAAAAGGAAATTTCACCCCTGGGAAGGTGGTGAGGGTAAGGTTACTGCCCAGTATGTTTTTTCCTTATTACAGCTGGCCAGACTGGCTGTCAAGGAAGAGAAATATCAGCAGGCGGTTAATTTGTTGTTACAGGCCAAAGAGTATCCTGTAAATCTTGGCGAAGGGAAATTACCTATTGTTCAGGAAAATGATATTAATTATTATCTTGGGTTAAGTTACCAAAGACTTGGTAAAAAGGAACAGGCTGAAAAATATTTAAGTAAGGCCAGTCAGGGCCCGGAAGAACCCTCAGATATGTTCTTTTATAATGACCAGCCAGCTGATTTGATTTTTTACCAGGGACTGGCTCTCAGGGAACTAGGTGATGAAACTGGAGCAGTCAGGAAGTTCAAGAAATTACTTGACTATGGAAAAGCACACCTGGATGATAAGATAGAAATAGACTATTTTGCTGTTTCCTTACCTGATTTTCTTGTTTTTGATGCTGATTTAGAACAGAAGAATAAAGTACACTGCCATTATTTAATGGCTCTTGGGCTGCTGGGGTTGGGTAAATATCAAAAAGCAGAGGATCATTTATCAAAGGCTCACAATCTAAATATTAATCACCAGGGAGTTTTAGTTCACCTTGATATTCTGAAAGAAATAGCAGGATAAATCCGTTTTAGGAGTTAAAAAAAGATTGAAGAGATAGTTTTTAAAGGAGTAAAAGGCATTAAGCTGTTTAATAAGTGTATCAGTGTTGTAGTTTTGCCTTTCCCTATCTTGGTTTCTGGGTTATTGAAGGCGGCTTTAAAGGCAATTATAATTGGCCTTTGAACCCAGTAATGGATATTATGATTCGGTTGTTACGGCTTTAGAAAACGGTAAGGTCTATCAATTAGAGCGTGGAAAATCATTGGAGTTCACGCTACAGTTAAGTCTATCTTAAAAAAATATTTTTTATAAACCCCGGGAAACCGGGGTTTTCACTATTTTTTAGAGAAATATTATCTGGAATAGTACTTTTGTCCTTGATTTAATTGGATAGTTAAGATAAAATGATCATGCATTTATATTATTTATACTATTTATATTTATGGAGGTGGCTTAATTGAAAAAGCTGATAATAACTGTTTTTATAATTAGTCTACTATTGTTACTACCAGATTACAGCCTTATATCTGGTTATGATAATGAAGCCAAGCGTCTTCCAGTACAGGATATTCAAATTGATGATGCTGTTGAGGTGGACAAGTTATTTGATACAGATATAGTTCAAACAAATGATGAAGAACAGGATGTTGAAGGAGAACAACTTGAATTAACAGAGAAGATAGATTTAATAAAAGAAGAAAAAAACCTGCTGACATCTGTGGGTGATGCGGAGACTCCTGAAGCCCTGGATTCTTTAAGGACAGATACAAATGGGCAGGAAATGACTGATGTTTTAAAGCCGTCTAACATTAGGGAAGATGAGGTTAAACTTACTCTTTTTGATAGAGTTGAGGAATACCGTGTTAAAAAGGGTGACAATCTCTGGGAAATTGCTAATAGCTATAGGATTGATATTGACACTTTAATTGGTGCCAATGATATCAATAATATGAATAGGATACAGGTTGGTGATGTACTGGTTATTTTACCTGTTAAAGGTATACTTTATAAGATAAACCCAGGTGAAAACCTCTGGACCATTACCAGGGATTTTGCAGTATCATTAGATGAGGTTATTGAGGCTAATGGTATAAGTAATCCTGATTTAGTTAAACCAGGTAAGGTGGTTTTACTGCCAGGTGCTAAACCAGAGTTTGGCTATCAGGAAAGGCTGAGCCAGCATTTTATCAAACCGATTGATGCCCGTATTTCTTCATATTTTGGGATGAGATGGGGTAGGATGCATGAAGGAATAGACTTTGCAGTTAATACAGGGACAAGGATAAGGGCGGCTCGTAGTGGCAAGATTATTTATGGTGGTTGGGCATCGGGTTATGGTAATACAGTTATTATAGAACATGAAAGAGGGGTTCGGTCGCTTTATGCTCATAACTCTAAACTGCTTGTAAGTAGTGGACAGCGGGTAGAGAGGGGACAGGCTATTGCCCTATCTGGTAATACTGGAAACTCTACTGGTCCTCATCTCCATTTTGAGATTCAGATTAATGGACAGCCGGTAAATCCACTAAATTATATTAAAATGTAATGAAAAATAAAATTTAACAATACAGTGATTGTAAT
This sequence comes from Iocasia fonsfrigidae, assembly GCF_017751145.1. Lineage (GTDB taxonomy): Bacteria > Bacillota > Halanaerobiia > Halanaerobiales > DTU029 > Iocasia > Iocasia fonsfrigidae. The sequence continues at coordinate 3,629,357 of NZ_CP046640.1, read as the reverse complement.
CACATTATTAGCTTGTATAGTGGTATATAATCAACTATATTTAGGGAGGGAGATTATCTTGGCTAAAAAGATATTAATAGTAGATGATGCAGCGTTTATGAGGCTGACATTAAAGAATCTAATTGAAGAGATTGGCTATGAGGTAATTGGTGAAGCGACAAATGGAGAAGAGGCTGTTGCCAAATATGCTGATCTTCAGCCTGATATTGTTACTATGGATATTACTATGCCTGAGATGAGTGGTCTGGAGGCCTTAAAAGAGATTATTAGTATTGATGAAACTGCCAGTATTATAATGTGCAGTGCTATGGGGCAGCAGACAATGGTTCTGGACGCTATTAAAAGTGGGGCCAAGGATTTTATTGTTAAACCATTTAATAAAGACAGGGTAAAAGAAGCCCTTAGTAAGGCAAATTAAGTCTATATAACTGAGGGCTTGGCATGTTTTTTAATTAAATATCTTATATATTGATTAAGGGAACCTATTGCCTTTACAGGTAATTAAGGGTTCTTTTTGTTGTTGAATATGTTATAAGAGTCTGTTCGAAAGTATCAGTATATATCGCCGGGGATTATATATCCCTTCACTCAACGGTAACACCTTAACTTCGTTCAGGGATATATAATCCCCTATTTATGCCCTTTCGAACACACACTATAAAATATTATTTATAAAGAAAAAGATTAATTGGAACCCTTATCAGGTTTCTTTCTGGTGAAGAATTGCCTGTGGTAAGGGCATTAAAAAAAGGATCAAGGTATAGGTAAATAAGATTGAAATTTAATGGATTAATTGATAATATATTATTAATGTAGATATTCAAAAAATATAGATTAGGAGAAAAAATTAGAAACTGAGGAGAATTACAATGGTTAAACAGATTAATTTAGCATATGGGACAGGTCAACTTAATCTTAATCTGCCAGAAAAATATAAAATATTGGAATCTACGGCAGAGGAAAGGGGGAAAATTGACTGGCAGCAGAAGATAAAGGCTAGTTTTTCCAATCCGGTTGATTCCCCGACCTTAGCCAGTCTAGTTCAGCAGGAAAAGCCAGAAAAGATTGTGATTATTATTAATGATATAACCAGACCGGTGCCATATAATATTGTCCTTAAACCGATGTTAGAAGAACTGGAAGAAGCAGGGATAGTTGATGAAAATATAAGCCTTTTAATTGCTACTGGTATGCACCGGCCAATGACCCCAAAAGAGGTTGAAGAGACTGTAGGTAAAGATATAATAGATCGTTATCATTGGGAAAATCATAAATGTGAAGAAGAAATGGTTTATGCTGGCAAGTTAAGTGAAGGGATTCCTCTTTATGTAAATCCGCTGGCTATGGAAGCAGATTTATTATGTGCCATAGGTGTTATTGCTCCTCATTATATGGCTGGTTATTCAGGTGGCAGGAAATCACTGTTACCAGGGGTTTGTGGCCGGGAGACTATAGAAACCCATCATTCTTTAATGAGACTACCTGAAGCTAAGACTGCCAATCTGGCCGGCAATAAATTTCATCAGACAGCAGTAGAAGCAGCTAAAATGGCTAATTTGAAATTCATATCTAATGTTATTGTTGACAGCAAAAATGAACCTGTAGACTTGGTAGTAGGTCATTATCTAAAGGCCTGGGAAAAAGGTGTTGAGTTGTGTAGGAAAAATTCTGTTATTAAAATAGATAAACTGGCAGATGCAGTAATAGTTAGTACTGGTGGTTTTCCCAAGGATATTAATATGTATCAGGCTCAAAAGGCACTTGAAAATGCTTCATATTGTGTAAAAGAAGGAGCACCAATTTTGTTAATAGCTGAGTGTAAGGAATCACTGGGTGAAGATACTTTTGAAAAATGGTTATTAGAGGCTGAGAAACCGGAATATCTTGAAGAAAAGATCAAAAAGGTATTTGAACTTGGTGGACATAAGGCTTTTGCCATTGCCAGGGTAGCAAGAAAAAATCCTCTTTATTTATATAGTAGTATGAAAAGAGGTATTGTTCAAGAAACTTTCATGGACCCGGTTATAGATATTAATGAGTTTGTTAGTCAGTTAATATCAGCTGAAGATTTAGTATACATTATACCACATGGTGCTAATACAGTGCCATTATATACTGATTAACTATTAAGTAAATAATTAAGTCTGTTACTTAACTTAAGTAGATGCAGAATACTACCGGATAACAATATTAGCTTACAACTAGAGACCTGAAAAATTGGTCTCTAATTTATTTTTAGTTGAATATTTGAATTTTTATATAATGTATGGCATTAGACTTTTTTGTTATTGTGCTGAAAAATATGATAATTAAACATATACTAGTTTGCTGATTCTATTAATGAGGGAGTATGCAACATTGTATTTATACTCTTAAGCTAGCTTTACAGTTTTTGCTGGATTAATGCCTTAAGGAAGGTTCAAAATCGAATGTTCTTATGTTTGACAAAAATATACTAATATGTTAGTATATTAGTATAAAATCTAGAGGAGGCTTTAAAATGAAACAAAAATTATTAGCAAGTATTTTGATTTTAGGTTTACTTATTTCACTGGCAGCTTGTAGTGGAACAGGAAAAGATGCAAAGGGAGAAAGTTATGTACTTAAAGTAGGTACAGTATTGACTGAGGCAGATCCTATTTATAAGGGTCTTGAGGTGTTCAAAAAAAGTGTTGAACAAAGAACAGATGGAGCTGTTACAGTGGAACTATACTCAGGTTCGCAACTCGGTGCAGATGAAGATGTTTTAGAACAAGCCAAGGTTGGTGCTGGTGTTGGGATTATTACAGATCCGGGTCGTATGAGCAATTATATTAAAGATTTTGGAATTCTAGGAGGACCTTATTTAGCTAATGATTATGAAGGCGCCTTAAAATTGATGAAAACCTCAGTATATAAAGACTTAGTAGGGGAATTTGAAGAATATGGATTTAAAGTACTATCTTTTAATTACTATCAAGGTAGTAGAAATCTTTTTACAAAGTCACCGGTTACTAAACCAGAGGATTTGAATGGATTACGTATTAGAAGTTCTGGTTCTGATGTAGTAACGAAGTCCCTGGAGGCAATGGGAGCGAATACTACAGTTCTTCCGTGGTCAGAGGCGTACCAAGCACTTCAACAGAAGGTAATTGAAGGTGTTGAGGTACACAACTCTGCAGCAGTAGGTTCAAGTATTTATGAAGTTACTGATTACCTTTCTCAAACAGGTCATTTCCAATTGCTTACTGGACTTGTGATTTCTAATAATTGGTTTGAAAAGTTACCGGAAGAGTATCAAAGTATTCTTACAGAAGAATCTTATAATGCAGGTAAATATGCTTCTGATATTGTTATTAAAAAGAATGGAGAATTTTTACAAACTATTACTGATGCTGGTATAGAAGTTGTAGATGTTGATGCATTCAAAGCAGCTGCGGAATCAACTTACGATGATTTAGGATATAGAGAACTTAAAGATAAAATTGATAAAGAACTAGGAAGATAATACTAAAAGCGAGGTTTTGACATGAAAATTCAACGTATTGAAGAAATAACTGTATGTATAGGTCTTTCAATACTAATATTACTCGTTTTTACGGCTGCTACATTGAGATGGTTTGGTATAGATATGTCTTGGTCAGTTGACTTTGCCCAACTGACATTTTCCTGGGTCTGCTTTATTGGAGCAGACCTAGCCATGCGCCGTAAACGACATATGGGTGTTGATTTATTGGCAAATAAGTTTTCACTTCCGATACGAAATGCAATTTATTTATTTAATAGTGTATTGATTATGTTTTTCTTGATATTTGTTATTTATTATGGAACAAATTTATCAATAATCAATTTTCAAAGAACGTTTAATACATTACCAATAAGTTATTCCTTTGTTACCATTAGTGCACCTGTTGGATGTTTACTGATGTTATACACTGTTATGAAAAGATTGATAGGATATGTTGGCAACATTATAAAACATGATTATCAAGGTATTATTCAGAAAAACCAAGGAGGGGGGGAAACCATATGATCATCTTAGCTATAAGCTTTGTGATACTATTGGCCATAGGGATGCCTGTAGCCTTTGCAATTGGAATATCTACTCTTTCTTTCTTTATTAGTGAAGGTGTGCCTATTCAAATTGTAGCTCAAAGAATGGTAAGTAGTACCCAATCCTTTTCATTACTGGCAGTCCCTTTCTTTGTCCTTGCAGGAAACTTAATGAATGAAACTGGAATTACTAAGAGACTTATTAAGTTTTCAACAGTACTTACGGGACATATGTATGGTGGTCTTGCTCAGGTTTCTGTAGTTCTCAGTACGTTGATGGGTGGGATTTCAGGCTCTGCTACAGCTGATGCTGCGATGGAAAGTCGTATCCTTGGTCCGGATATGGGAAAAAGAGGGTATTCTAAGGGCTTTACTGCAGCTATCTTAGCTATGGGTGGTTTAATTACCTCTACAATACCTCCAAGTATTGGTCTTATTTTATATGGGGTCACAGGTGAAATATCAATAGGTCGTTTGTTTTTAGCAGGAATCGTACCCGGTGTTTTATTGACGATTGTGTTTATGACTACAGTGAATATTATTTCTAGAAAGAGAAAATATGCTAGAGAAATGGAAAAATCACCAACGGTTTTAGAAATTTTAAAAGGCTTAGTAGAGAATATATGGGCCTTATTATTTCCTGTTATACTAATTGTTGGGATTCGTTTTGGTATCTTCACACCATCTGAAGCAGGTGCGTTTGCTGTAGTATATGCCTTTATTATTGGTGTGTTTGTTTACAAAGAATTGACAATGAAAAAGATGATTGAGGTTTTAAAACAGACTTCGGTAGATTTAGCTGTAATTATGTTAATTATCATTTGCTCTAATGCTTTTGGTTATGCATTGGTTACGGGAAGAGTTCCTCAAACATTAGCAGATTTAATAATTAATGTATCATCAAATTCGTATATTGTATTATTTATTATTTTAGCTTTTGTTTTTGTGGTAGGTATGTTTATGGAAGCAACTGCAAATGTATTGATTTTAACACCAATTTTCTTGCCTATTGTAACAAATTTAGGTTTTGATCCCGTTCATTTTGGTATTTTATTTATGATTTTAGTAACTATGGGGGGAATGACACCACCTATAGGTGTTACAATGTATACAACATGTTCGATATTACAATGTCCAGTTGAAACATATACAAAAGAATCAATTTTATTTTTAGGAGCTGTTATTGTATTATTGGCAGTATTAGTATTCTTTCCACAAGTTGTGCTGTTTTTACCAAACATGGTTTTCGGTTAAAAATCAAAATGATATAAAAAGGAGACTAAAATATGAGATTAACCTTTGAAGAAATTAAGAATGAGATTAAAAGAGTGTTTATAAAATACGGACTTAGTGAAGAAAAAGCAGAAACTTGTGCTAGAGTTCATACAGAATCAACCTATGATGGTATTTACTCACATGGGACAAATAGAGTTGCCCGTTTTGTGGATTATATTCAAAAAGGCTGGGTTGATGTAGACGCTGAGCCGACTTTGGAAAAAGAATTTGGTGCAATACAAGTTTATAACGGTAATATGGGTCCTGGTGTTCTGAATGCTTTATATGGTGTGGAAAAAGGGATGGAACTTGCGGATAAATACGGCATAGGAATGGTTGGCTTAAAAAACACGACCCATTGGATGCGTGGTGGTACGTATGGCTTACATGCTGCTAATCGAGGTTACATTGCCATTATGTGGACTAACACTGAATCATGTATGCCGCCATGGGGTGGAAAAGAATGTAAGCTAGGAAACAATCCATTTGTAATGGCAGTACCAGGTGTTGATGGCGAGCCCGCAATTGAATTAGACATGGCCATATCACAATATTCCTATGGAAAACTACAAGTAACAAGATTAGCTAACAAAAAGCTACCATTTCCAGGTGGGTTTGATAAAGATGGACATATTACTGATGACCCAGGTGCAATAGAAGAGTCAATGAGAATCATGCCAATAGGATATTGGAAAGGCTCTAGTTTTTCTTTTATGCTAGACATTTTAGGTTCTATCTTAACAGATGGTATTGGAGCTGCAGATTTAGATAAAAAAGGAAAAGGAAGTTGTGGTGGCGCATCACAGGTTATGATTATTATTGATCCTAAGAAAATTAGTGATAAAGAGGAGAATATGGCAGCTACAATTAAAAAAGCTGTAACACACATAAAAAGTTCAGAGCTATCAGAGGATTCAACGGGAATTTTTACACCTGGTGAAGATTTCGTGAGATTTAGAGAAGAGCATGATGCTAAGGGAATCTTTGTGGATGATAGTGTTTGGGAAGAGATTAAATTCCTTTAGAGATGTCCATAGGAAATATTGTTTATATTAAGATACTTTTATCTTGTCTAACCGAATGAATCTCATAGACTATTCTGCTATAAATGGCTAGTAAATGGAGTTAGAAAAATTATAGTAAAAGTAAAAGTCTAGTTGAGGAGGAATTGTGATGAAAGCATTGAGAGTTGAGGAACCTAATAAGATAGCTGTTGTTGAAATTCCAGAAGTAAAACTAGAAAAGGATAACGAAATACTTATAAAAGTTAAAGCTGCTGGTATTTGTGGTAGTGATATTAGTATTTATTTAGGGAAGTCTCCAGTTGCAAGCTACCCTAGAATTCTTGGCCATGAAGTAACAGGGATAGTTCAAGAAATTGCGAACTCTGTTACGAGATTTGAAGTTGGAGATCATGTGATTATTAAACAGACCGAAAGCTGTAATATGTGTTATGCATGCAAACATGGTAGAGATAATGTTTGTGTCGATTTAAAGGTCAGAGGAGTCAATATAGATGGTGGTTATCGTGAGCATATGACAGTACCAGAGACATCAGCATATTTAATTCCAAAAGATCTAGACTTTAAGACTGCTGTTTTGATTGAACCCTTTACTATTGCTTTTCAAGCTTGTGCCAGGGGGAGACTTCAAGAAGATGATACTTTATTAGTATATGGTGCAGGTGCTTTAGGTTCAACAATTATACAAGTAGCTAAAAGTTTTGGCTGTAAAATTATAGCTGTAGATATTGAAGAAGACAAACTTGATCAGGCAAAAAGATTGGGTGCTGCTTATACAATTAATGGGAAAAGTCCAACTTTAAAGGAGGAGATACAGGCTGCTTCTAATGACTATGGACCAACAGTTTGTATTGACTCAGTATGTAACCCTGGGTCCTTTGAATTTTTAGTAGATGTTGTTGGTAATGCAGGAAGAGTTGTGTTAATGGGATTTGATACTAGAGTTTCAGAAATTGCACAATTTAAGATCACGGCTAAGGAACTAGATATTATTGGCTCTCGATTACAGCATGATAAATTCGAAAAAGTAATTGACTTATTTGCTAGAGATATTATTCAAGCAGGAGATATGATATCACATGTTTTTAATTTCAAAGACATTAAGAAAGCATTTGATGTAGTTTCTAGTAGAAAGTTTAGAAAAATTGTGTTAACATTTTAATTGGTTATAAGTTTGGAAAGATATCCTGAATCTTTAAATAGATTTAATCGAATTTTATTTTAGCAAAGTCATTAAAGAGGGGGTGTAGGCGTATGCAGTTATCAAATCAAGCATCTTTTAATATTGGAGATAATGTGTATTATACTCTTCGTAAAAATATTATATCATTAAATTTAAAACCAGGAGAGGCATTGAGCATCAAGGATATTTCTGAAAAATTAAATGTAAGTAGATCGCCAGTAAGGGATGCACTTATTAAATTAGAAAAAGAGGGGCTTGTTAATATTATTCCTCAAAAGGGAACAATTGTTTCCAAAATAGATTTAAAACGAGTTGCAGAAGAAAGATTTCTAAGAGAAAGTCTCGAAGAAAATACTATAAAATTGTTTGTTAGTGTCTGTAAAGAAAGTGATATACAAATATTAAGGCATTGTATTGAGATGCAAAAGCAGAGTATAAAGGATAATGATTATATGTCTTTTTTGAAGTATGATGACAATTTTCATAGTGTATTTTTTAAAAGTACTGATAAAAACATGTGCTGGGAAATTATTCAAAGTATGTCTGGTCATTATAAGAGGATACGGCTTATGTCCTTATGGGATAAAAAAATACTTTCTAATGTAGTTGTACAGCATTTAGAGGTTATAGAAAAAATATGTAATGGTAATC